>DASUFQ010000048.1:0-28728 GCA_036274515.1 Gemmatimonadales bacterium
GCCGCCACGAGCGCGCCATCGCGCCGCGCCCGCACTGCGTCGAGCCGGGCCCGCTGCCGCCCGGCCAGTTCCGCGAAGTCTGGCATGGCGACCACGGTCGGCGGTGCGTCATCGGTGAACCGATTGACGCCCACCACCGCCTGCGCCCCCGACTCTTGCCGCTGCTGGGCCTCCCACGCGCTCCTGGCGATCGCCTCCTGGAAATACCCCTGCGCCACCGCCTCCGCGGCGCCTCCGAGGCCGTCGACCTGCTCGATAAGCGCCAGCGCCTCCGTCTCGAGCCGGTCGGTCAGCGCCTCGACGAAGTAGCTGCCGCCGAGCGGGTCGATGACTCCCGCGACGCCACTTTCATAGCCGAGAATCTGCTGGGTGCGGAGGGCGAGCGTCGCGGCCTCCGCGGTGGGGAGCGCCAGCGCCTCGTCATACCCGTTGGTGTGCAGCGACTGAGTGCCGCCGAGGACGGCCGACAGCGCCTGCACCGTCACCCGGACGACGTTGTTCAGCGGCTGCTGGGCCTGCAGGGTGACGCCGCCCGTCTGGGTGTGAAACCGGAGGCGCGCCGTCTTGTCGTCGCCGCCGAATCTCGACCGGACGAGCCTGGCCCAGAGCCGGCGGGCGGCGCGGAACTTGGCCGCCTCCTCGAACAGGTCGTTGTGGGCGGCGAAGAAGAAGGAGAGGCGGGGCCCGAAGCTGTCCACCGGCAGCCCGTTCGCGACCCCGACCCGGACGTACTCCAGCGCGTTGGCGAGCGTGAACCCGATTTCCTGCGCCGCCGTGGCCCCCGCCTCCCGCATGTGGTAGCCGCTGATCGAGATCGGGTTGACGTTCATGCCGCCGTCGACGACGTACCGGAAAATGTCCCCGATCAGGCGCAGCGAGGGCTGGGGCGGGAAGATGTAGGTGCCCCGGGCGATGTACTCCTTCAGGATATCGTTCTGGATGGTGCCGCTGAGCGCCGCCGGCGCGACCCCCTGCTCCTCCCCCACCACCACGTACATCGCCAGCAGGACGGCGGCGGTCGCGTTGATGGTCATCGAGGTGGACACCTGGTCGAGCGGGATTCCGCGGAAGAGCAGCGCCAGGTCGTCGACCGTGTCGATCGCGACGCCGACGCGGCCCACCTCCCCCTCGGCGAGCGGATGGTCGGAGTCCAGTCCCATCTGCGTCGGCAGGTCGAAGGCGGTGGAGAGGCCCGACTGCCCCGCCTCCAGCAGGTGATGGAAGCGCTCGTTGGTCTCCTCCGCCGTCCCGAAGCCGGCGTACTGCCGCATCGTCCAGAGCCGCTCGGTGTACATCGTGGGATAGGGGCCACGGGTGAACGGAAAGCGGCCCGGGGCGCCCAGGTCCCGCGCCGGGTCGCCGCGCCAGTCGCCCGGCCCGTACAGCGACGTGTCCGGGGAATCGCTCACGCGGTGCCGTCCCCGAATTCCCGCATCGTCCGGGTCACGAACTCGACGTCCGACCGGGACCCGATAACGAGGGGCACCCGCTGGTGAAGCGAGGTGGGCTGGATGTCGAGGATCCGGCCGACGCCGTCGGTCGCGGCGCCCCCCGCCTGTTCGGCGATGAACGCCATGGGGCTGCATTCGTAGAGCAGCCGCAGCTTCCCGTTGGGGTTCTTGGTGTCGGCCGGGTACAGGAAGATGCCGCCGTTGATCAGGTTCCGGTGAAAATCCGCCACCAGGGCCCCGATGTACCGGCTGTTCTTCCCCGACATTCGCTCGGGGGTGTCGCCGTGGAAGCCCCGCACCGCCATCTGGCTGCCGCGGTTCCAGCGGGCGTAGTTCGACTCGTTGACGCTGTAGTACTTGCCCACCTCCGGGGTCCGGATGTTCGGGTGGGAAAGGAGGAACTCGCCGATGGTCGGGTCGAGGGTGAAGCCGTGCACCCCCTGGCCGGTGGTGTAGACCAGCATCGTGCTCGAACCGTAGAGCACGTACCCCGCCGCCACCTGCCGGTGCCCCTGCTGGAGCACGTCCTCCATCGTCCCGCGGCCCTCCATCGAGACCCGGCGATAGACGCTGAAGATCGTGCCGACCGAGGCGTTCGAGTCGATGTTGGAGGAGCCGTCGAGCGGGTCGAACATGACCACGTACTTGCCGGGAGCGTACTCGGGCGGGATCGGGATCGGGGCGTCGTCCTCCTCGGAGGCGAGAACGCAGACGCGCCCGGTGTGGTTCAGCGCGTTCTTCAGGATCTCGTTGGCGAAGACGTCGAGCTTCTGCTGCTCCTCACCCTGGACGTTGGTGCTCCCCATGGCGCCCAGGATGTTGACCAGTCCCGCGCGCCGCGTGGCCGCCGCGATCAGCTTGGCGCCGAGCGCGATGTCGTAGAGCAGCTGGGACAGCTCCCCGGTCGCTTCCGGAAAGCGGTGCTCGGTGTCGATGATGAACCGCTCGATGGTCGTGACCGCGGTGGTTCCGATCATGGCTCGCTCACTGTGCGCGTGGCCACTCCCCGGCGGGAATGGATGGTCATGGTGGTGCCGTCGGTGCTGACGTCGGTGGTACCATCCCGGTCGGTGCGATAGACGTCCACCTGCGCCCGGGCCAGCCGGTCCAGCGCCTCCGGGGCGGGATGCCCGTACCGGTTGCCCGCCCCGACGCTGATGACCGCCACCGCCGGGCGCAGTTCGCGCAGCCACCGTTCCCCGGTGGCGCCTCGGCTCCCGTGGTGCCCGACCTTGAGGAGCGACACCGGCCCGATCCTCCCCGCGAGCCGCGCCTCCGCCTCGAGCCCCGCATCGCCGGTCAGGACCGCCCGGAACCGGCGGTACTCGACGACGAGGACGACCGAGTTCTCGTTCAGGTCCTGGCCCCATTCCGCCCAGGCGGTGTCGGGGTGCAGGACCCGGAACCGCACGCTGTCGAGCATGAAGCCGTCGCCTCGCCGGGCGCGCACCCAGGGCTCGGCGAGCTCGTCGAGCTGCGAGAGGAACCCGGCGTAGAGCGGGTCGGCGCTCGCGACGGCCGGCTCGATGACCTCGCCGGCGCCGATCCGGTCGAGCACCGCCGGCAGGCCGCCGAGGTGGTCGGCGTGCGCGTGGGACAGCACGATCGCGTCCAGCCACCGGACGCCGTGCCGGCGGAGGAAGGGGACGACCACGCGCTGTCCCGCGTCGGAGGTGGGGCCGACGGGACCGCCATCCACCAGCACCCAGTGGCCTCCCGGGGTGCGAATCGCCGCGGCATCCCCCTGCCCCACGTCGAGAAAATGTAACGTCAAATTCGACCCCTCGTCAGTCCGAACGCGCAACGCCGGGAGCGTCGTTGCCAGCGTCCAGGCCCACAGCCCGCCGGTGAACACCCATGCCAGGCGGCGTGCGGCCTCCGCGCGGGTCGTCCGGTGCACGCACCACAGCATCGCCGCCAGCAGCCCGAGCCACGGGAGGGTGGCCTTGAGGGAGGGTTCCATGACGAGGTGGCCGCCCGGCAGGGAGGCCCCCCACCGGGCGAGTTCCTGCAGGAGCCCGAGCCCCACCCCCGCCCCGGCCGCGAACGGCCCGGCAAGGGGCAGCGCGAGCATCCCGAGCAGCAGGCTCGCCACCACGGCGGGAACGACCACGGCGGCGAGCGGGATCGCCACGAGGTTGAGCCCGACGCCCGCCAGCGCCACCGTCCCCAGCGCGGCGGCGGTGATGGGCGCCGTGGCAAGCGTGGCGCCGACCGAGGAGGCGAGCGTCTTGACGATGGCCCCGTTCCCGAGGCGACGACCGGCCCACCGCGCGAAGGTGACGGCGCCCCAGAGCGCCCCGATCGAGAGCCAGCCCCCCAGCTCCAGCACCGCCCAGGGATCGGTCAGCAGGACGACCAGCGCGGTGGTGCCAAGGAGCGCGCCGGATTCCGGCATCCGCTGGCGAATCCGCTGCGCCGCCAGCAGCACCGCGAGCACGGCGGCGCGCGCCGCGGGGGCCGGCCATCCGAGGAACACCGTGTAGGCCACGGCAAAGAGCGCCGCGCCGCCGGCCGCCCCGCTCCTGCGCACGGTCAGGAGCCGGAGCAGCACGAAGACCCATCCGGCAAGGAGCCCGAGGTGGAAACCGCTGATGGCCAGCAGGTGCATCAGCCCCGCCCCCGCGAACTCTTCCATGAGTGTTCGGTCCAGGTCCGCCCGCCGCCCCAGCACCAGCGCGTCGACGAGGGGCGCCCGCCGGCCGTAGAGCGAACGGGCCACATCGTGCACCGCATTCCGAATCCGGTCCGCCACCCCACGGCGGTCGAAGGTGTCCCCCACCTGCGAGACGACCAGCGTACCGCCGGGCCGGGCGAACCGTCCCGGCCTCGGGCTCCATCGCCCCCGCACCTGGAGCTCAGTACCTCCCGGCGCCCGGAGCGTCCTTGGCCAACGGACCGACAGCCTACCGCTGCACGTGAGGCCGGGAGCGGTGGCCTGGCCTCGCGCGCCACCCTCCTCGACTGGCTCCTCGGTGCGGACCAGCAGCGACACCGGGCCGGCCGGAAGCACCGCCGGGCAGCTGGCGGCCTCGCGCTGTCGCGCGACCTGACCCGCCAGGACGCCGAGGCCGATGGCGGCGACGCAGAGCATCCGTCGATGCCGATGTGGGGAGGCGAGAACAGGCAGCGCGAGCAGGACGGCAGCCACTGGGGCCGGAAAACGCGCGAGGCCGGTCGCGAGACCGGCCCCGTAGGCAAAGGCGATGTTGGCGCTGAGCGGAGGCCTCACGGCCCCGGCCGGTTCATGCGGTGGGCGGCGCGGCCCGACCGCACCGCGGCGCGCGCATTACCTTGCGGAAGCCTTCCATGACGTGGATCTCGATGGTGACCCGGGTCTGGTCCTTGTCCAGGTTCAGCTCGGTGACGACCTTGCCCTCGACACTCGCCACGTAGCGGGCCGGGAGCCGGTTGAGGGCGTACACCAGGACGTCGCTCCGGCAGACCTCGCACCCGCAGAACCCCGGGTAGTGCCCCTTCAACTGCTCGTACGCGGCCACCACGTGCTCTTCGACGAGATTGTGGATCATAGGACCACCAGTTGGGGGGCCAGGAGTGCGCCCGTGAACGTGGACCCTGTGGTACCCGTCAGCCGCACCGTGTGGTACTCGCCGATGCTGCTGCCGGGCAGGTCGAGGACGACGAGATGATTGGCGCGGGTGCGCCCGAGCATGTGTCCGCCGCGCCGCGCGGGGCGCTCGACCAGCACCTCGTGGACGGTGCCGACCCGGCCGGCGTTGCGCTGACGCGTCCGGGTGCGCACGTGGTCGATCAGGCGCTGCAGGCGTTCCGCCCCGACCTCATCCGGCACATGCCCCGGAATACGGACGGCCGGCGTGCCGTCCCGCGGGGAGTAGAGGAAGGTGTAGGCCTCGTCGAACCCCGCGGCATCCACCAGGGAAAGCGTCTCGGCGAAGTCCTCCTCCGTCTCCCCCGGGAACCCGACGATGAGGTCGGTGGAGATGGTGATGCCGGGCATGGCGGCCCGCAAGTCGGCCACCACCTCAAGATACCTCGACCGGTTGTACCGCCGCAGCATCCGCCGAAGGACGGCATCGGACCCGCTCTGCGCGGGCAGGTGCACATGCTCGCACACCGCGGGCGTCTCGACCATGGCCTCGATGACGCCCGGGGAGAAGTCGGTGGGATACGGGCTGGTGAAGCGCACGCGCCGGATGCCGTCCACCGCGCCGACCGCCCGGAGCAGCCGGCCGAAATCGTGGCTGCCGTCGTGATAGCTGTTGACGGTCTGGCCCAGGAGGGTCACCTCGGTGGTGCCGGCGGCGGCCAGCGACTCCACCTCCGCGACGACCTCCTCCAGCTTACGGCTCCGCTCCGTCCCGCGGGTATACGGAACGATGCAGAAGGTGCACTTGTAATCGCAGCCCCGCTGGACGGTGACGAACGCCATCGGCCCCGCCTCCCGGACCTGCGGGACGTCTTCGTAATGCTCCCAGGAACGGAATTCGGTATCGAGGACCCGCCCGCCCCCCTGGGCCTGCCGGATCAGGTCCGGCAGTTCCCGGTAGGCATCGGGGCCGGCCACGAGGTCGACGCGCGGCACCTGGGCCAGCAGCGCGGGACCCAGCCGTTGCGCCATGCAGCCGACCACGCCGAGGACGGTCCCGGGCCGGGTGTAACGCTGCAGCTCGCCGACCCGGCCGAACACCCGCTGCTCGGCGTTGTCCCGCACCGCGCAGGTGTTGACCAGGAGCACGTCGGCCCCCTCGGGTGAGTCGGTGGCCTCGAACCCGGCACGGCCCAGCACGCCGACGATGAGCGAGGAATCCGCCACGTTCATCTGGCAGCCGTACGTCTCGACGTACACGCGGCGGGGGGCGGCGGGGGACGTCATGTCAGGGCTTCAGCGTCAGGCCGAAGGTGAGGATCCACGCCTTCTCGGAGAAGCCGCCGGAGGAACTCCGCCAGACCCGCTCCAGGGCCACGTCGATCGCGGCGTGCCCCTTGGCAAAGCGGGCGCCGGTCCCGGCGGCCACCGCGAATTCACTCGGCTGTTCCCCGTCGGCGAGGGGAAAGGGCAACTGGGCATACCGGAGCCCCGCCCGCAATGGCAGGGTGCCGGGGTGCACCGGGGACGTGGCCATTTCCCCGCCGATCGAACCGCGGAACGTGTCTTCCGCCCCGATCCCGCCGGCGTCCACGATGTCCTGGCTTGCGAGCGACCAGGTGACGTACGAGAACTCGGCATTGAGGGAGGTCAGCCGGTTCAGCTGGTACTGGGCGCTGCCGCCGAAGGTCCAGGGCAGCGGGAAGGTGTACGCCGAAAGGGAGTCCCGGTCGACGTTGAGCGTCCCGTCGCGACGGACGACGCCGGCCAGGAGGAGGGGTTCGATCGGGTGGTAGACTGCGCCGACGCTGACGCCGATGCCGTTGTAGGCGAGCTCGGAGCGCTGCCGTACCGGGCTCAGCACGGAATCGGAGAAGGTGCGCGACAGGAAGAACCGGTTGGAGCCGGTGATGAAATGGAGTCCCACGCCGAGCGCGAGGGTCTTGTTCCGTCGGTACCCGACCGCAAGCCGCAGGTCCGAGGTCCCGCCGAGGGACTGCAGCGAATCCTTGAACTGCACCGGAATCCCGTTGACGCTCGTGGTGCCCACCGTCACCACGCCGAAGTCCCGGTTGGTGTAGGACCCGAACCCGCCCGAGAAGTACCAGGGGGTCTCCCGCACCCGGTTCACGACGGTCACGAGCGGGAGCCCGGCATCGGAGGCGGAGCCGGTGCCGCCGGGCGTGGTGCTCGAGCGCCAGTTCTGGAAGAAGTTGAACCCGGCCGTCAACCCGATGACGGAGGTGATGGCCGCGGGGTTGGTGGCCGAGAGCCCGTCGAGGAGCCCCACGCTGCCGCCCATCCCGACCGCGCGCGCCGAGAGCGGCGCCTGGGGGATGCCGAGGCCGCGGATGTCGAAGATCGAGGCCTGGGCGGCGGCACGACCGCTGGCGCTGGTGAGCAGCGCCAGGAGGAGGAGGCGGGTGCGCACTCAGGGCTCCTCGAAGTCGATGGGGGCCACGTAGGTGATCCGGAGCCGCGGCGCACCCGCGGGGCTGCGCGTCGAGGAGAAGATCGGCCGGGTGAACGAGGACCCCTCCGGCTGCAGCGAGAGAAAGAAGGCCTGCGCCGGAGGATTGACCGTGGTCTGCCAGGCGCGCACCAGTTCGATGACCTCCACGGTGACGCTGTCGGACGATCCGACGGTCAGGGCGGTGGTGGCCGTCAGGACCGGCACCAGCGGCGACTTGGCGCCCTGGTCGCTCAGCACCCCGCGGGCGGTGATGGTGGTGCCGATGTTCGGCACCCCCTCGATCGGCTCCGCCGGGGTCATCAGCAGTTCGGCGCGCAGGATCTGCACCCCGATCAGGACGCTGTCCGGCACGCTGAACCGGATGATGGATCGCGACGAGGGGGTGCCCCCCACCTGCAACTGGTCGGGGTCGGGTACTGGCGGGTTTTGCTCGGCGTAGGTCGTGAAGGTCGGCACGCGCTGGATCGGCGTGGGCTGGTCGGCGGAATCGACGCCGGGAACATTGATGTACCAGGTGATGCGGGGCAGGAAGGTGGCGGCGGTGATGTTCCCGATCTCGACCCCGGTCGCGGTGTCCGCGGTGACGCCGACCGCGATGGCCAGGACCCCCGAATCGGCGGGCGGGATCTCGACCTTGACCAGGTCGGCGCCGGCAAAGACGATGCGCAGGTTTCCGTTGGCCAGCGTGTCGGGCACCGGCATGCTGTCCAGAAAGTTGCCCGGTGTCAGGTAGCTGGCGATGTCCGAAAACGTGACTCCGCTGTCGAGGCTCGCGGGCGCCCGGAAGACTTGCAGGGCGATCCCGAGGGCGTTCGCATCGCGGGCCAGCACCCCGAGGCTGATGGCGACACTGTCCACCACGAAGGTGTACGAGGAGTCCTTGACCCGGACCGAGTCGGGCAGGCGCCCGAAGCGAAGCGCCGCCAGGTACTGGTCGGTGGGCTCGGCGGTCGACGCCAGGAGTCCGGTCCCTTGCCCCGCGAGGACATACCCGGCATAGCTGCTGTCACCATCGAGCGTGGCCACGATGACCGTGTCGCGGATGACGACGGTCCCGCCGGGGCAGGTCTGCGGGCAGGAGCCGGGCGTGGTGAAATCCTCGGTGCATGCGGCGAAGGCCACGAGGCCCGCTGCGCCAAGGGCCAGCCGCAGCGGCCGCGTCACGCGCCAGGATGCAAAGTCGATCAAGTGCCCTCGAGGTGCTTCGGGGTAAAGGCATCGGGCAACAACGCGGACAGCAGCCAGCGCTCGCTTCGCGCGGGCCCCACCGCCACGACCTCAAGGTCGAGCCCGAACTCGGCGAGCACCTGCCGGCAGGCCCCGCAGGGAGAGGCCGGCGGCTCGCTCTCGCTCACCACCACCAGTTTCCGGAACTGCCGCGCGCCAGCGGCCACCGCCGCCGCGAGCGCCGTCCGTTCCGCGCAGAGCGTCAGGCCGAACGAGGCGTTCTCGACATTGCAGCCGGCGAAGACCCGCCCATCGACGGCCTCCAGCGCCGCCCCGACCCGGAATCCCGAGTAGGGCGCGTACGCCCCTTCCCGCGCGTTGCGGGCGGCATCCAGCAACGGGTCAGCCACGCCAGACCTCCGCAAGAAACGACCGCCCGGTGTCGAGCGGCGCGGCGCCTAGGAATTCCGCCACCGTCTGGCCGATATCGGCAAAGGTGGCCCGCTCCCCCAGTGACACCGGCCGCACGCCGGGGCCGTACACCAGCAACGGCACCCGCTCGCGCGAATGGTCGGTGGAGGGAGTGGTCGGGTCGTTCCCGTGGTCCGCCGTAAAGATAACGAGGTCCTCGTCCCGAACCCGTGCGAGGAGCTCGGGGAGCGTCCGATCCAGCTCCGCGAGGCCGGCAATGAACCCCGGCACGTCGTTCCGGTGCCCCCACGACTGGTCAAATTCCAGGATATTGGCCAGGATGAGGCCGCGCGCGAGGGTGCCCAGCGCATGCCGCACCAGCGCGTATCCCTCGGCATTCGTCGCGGCGTGAATGCTGACGATGTTTCGCCCCGCGAACAGGTCGTCCACCTTCCCCACCCCGAGGCGCGGGACGTGCCGCTCGGCGAGCCGGTCGAGGAGCGTGGGGCCCGGCGGCGGCGAACTGAAGTCCTTGCGGTGCGCCGTCCGCTTCCAGGCTCCCGGCGTGCCGACGAAGGGCCGCGCAATGACGCGAGACACGCCGTGGGGTGGCTGGAGGATGTCGCGCGCCGCGCGACACGCCGCATAGAGCTCGCCGAGTGGCACCACTTCCTCGTGCGCCGCCACCTGGAACACGCTGTCCGCCGAGGTGTAGACGATCCAGGCGCCCGACTGCTGGTGCTCGATCGCCAGTGCGTCCAGGATCTGGGTCCCCGACGCCGCCCGGTTCCCCAGCACCCCGCGTCCCGTGCGCCGCGAGAACTCCGAGATCACCTCCGCCGGAAAGCCTTCGGGGTAGGTCGGGAACGGCCGGGTCAGTGTCAGCCCACAGAGTTCCCAATGCCCCGTGGTGGAATCCTTCCCCGCCCCCGCGGGCTGGCAGGTGCCCCAGGCCGCTGTCGGCGCCTCAACGGCCGTCACTCCCGGCAACTCGGCACAGCGGCCGAGGCCGAGCGCCTCCAGGTTCGGGAGCGAGACCGGACCGCCAGCCCGCAGCGTGTTGCCGAGGGTGTCGCTCCCCCCGTCTCCATAGGTGTCGGAGTCATGGGCGGCGCCGATGCCGAGTCCATCCAGGACCACGATGGCGGCCCGGCGGGTCACTGCGCGGTGCCTCCCTGGACGAACCGAAAGCGCAGGGCCGTCACCACTTCGTCCAGCAGCTTCTTCTCATCGGGGTCGAGCTGCCCGGCGGTCTTTTCCTGCAGCATGCCGAGCGTGTCGATCAGGGCCTGCCCGACCTGGCGGGCGTCGCGCGCGGTCAGCCCCTCGGCCCCCGGCGGCAGCTTTCCCGCCAGCGCGCCCTCCGCCTGCTGGGCCAGCCCAAGGACAAGCGACATGAAGTGCTGGTTCATCGTGCCTCCACGTGCCGGCGCTGGACCCTGTCGCCCAGGCCGGTCAACAGTTCGTAGCTGATGGTCCCTGCCGCGGCCGCCTGTGCGTCGAGCGACACCGCGCCGCCGAAGATCGTCGCGTCGGCGCCCGGGGACACCTCGGAGTCGCCCACGTCCACCATCGTGAAATCCATCGTGACCCGCCCCACGATCGGGAACGCCCGCCCGCCGATCTCGATCAGTCCTCGGCTCCCCAGGGCCCGGGGGATGCCGTCGGCGTAGCCCGCCGCGATGGTGACGACGGTCGTCGCTGCGCCGGCGCGCCAGGTGGCCCCGTAACTGACCGTGTCCCCCGGCCGAAGGCGACGGCTGGCGACGACGGGGGCGGCGAAGCGGACGACCGTCCGACCCGTGGCCAGACCCGCGGCCCCGCCGTACAGGTAGATGCCCGGGCGCACCAGGTCACCGGCAAAGGCTCGGCCCTGCATCGCCGCGGCGCTGTTGGCCGCATGGACCAGCGCCGGGCGCCGCGGGAAGGCAGCGAGGGCCCCGAGCAGCCGGTCCCACTGGACCCGGGCGCTCTCCCCCTCGACATCCGCCGAGTGGAAGTGGGTGAAGATCCCCTCCCACCCCGTTGCGCCGGACAGGAGGCGGCCCGCCTCGGCAAGGAGCTCGGCATCGTGCCACGGGATCCCGAGCCGGCGCATGCCGGTGTCGATCTCGAGGTGGAACGGCTGCTCGCACCGGCCCGTCCACCGCCGGATCGCGTCCAGATCGCCGAGTACCGGCCGCAGCTCATCGCGGCGGCAGGCGTCGGCGCCCGCCTCGGTCAAGGCTCCGAAGACGATGATCGGCCGACGGATCCCGGCCCGTCGCAGCGTTGCGCCCTCCTCGGGCGTCACGACGCCGTAGCCCCAGGGGTCGACCGACTCGAGCGCGCGCGTCACCGCGACGGCGCCGGTGCCGTAGGCGTTGGCCTTGACCATGGGTAGGAGTCGGGAGCCCGAGACCGAGGAGACGGTGCGGGCGTTGGCGACGAGGGCGCCAAGGTCGATTTCAGCCCACGCGCGGGCCGGCGGGATCGGATTTGACGCGCTCACGAGACGGCGGGTATGATACCGGCCACGGAGGATAAATGCAAGAGAATTCAGCGCTTGGACGCGCCATGGAAATGGTCCGGGACCTCCGGGTCCGGTGCCCGTGGGACCGCGCGCAGACCCGGGAAACGCTGCGCCCATACCTCGTCGAGGAAGTGCTGGAGGTCGACCAGGCGCTCGGTCAGGGCGACCCCGACCTGCTGCGCGACGAGCTCGGTGATTTCCTCCTCCACCTCGCCTGGCAGCTGGTACTGGCGGAGGAACTGGGCGAGTTCACCTCCGAGGAGGTGGGCGACAGCCTCGTGTCCAAGATGCAACGACGGCACCCGCACCTCTTCGACCTCGGCCCCGCCCAACCCTGGGAGCGGCTCAAGCGCCGCGAGCGCAGCCGGGGCACTCTCGACGGGCTTCCGCCGACCCTCCCACCGCTGCTGCATGCCTTCCGATTGCAGGAGCGGGCGGCCTCGGTGGGCTTCGACTGGGACGACGTGCAGGGCCCGCTGGACAAGGTGAGGGAGGAGCTGGACGAGGTGGTCGATTGCCTGCCGGCGGGACGTCAGGGGGACAGGGAGATCGGGCGCGCGTATCTCGAGCATCGCGCGGAGCCGGCCGCGAGCGACGCGCTGATCGGGGAGATCGGCGACCTGCTCTTTGCCGTGGTGAACCTGGCCCGCAAGGCCGGCGTGGCGCCTGGCGTGGCCCTCGACCGGGCCAACCGGAAGTTCATCACGCGGTTCCGGGGCGTGGAGCGGCTCGCCGCCGAGCGCGGCATAGAACTGCACTCCGCGGGACTGGCGAAGCTCGACGCGCTCTGGGATGAGGTGAAGGGACTGAGGACTGAGGACTGAGGACTGGGTGGGGTGTCTGTCATTGCGAGGAGGCCCCTGGGGGGGGCCGACGAAGCAATCTCTGATCGGACCTCACCAGGGAGATCGCTTCGGCCACTGCGTGGCCTCGCGATGGCAGAAAACGGTTGGCGAGTTCCTGCGTTACGGATACAGCCGGTGGATCTGCCTCGGGAAGGCGATGGACTCCCTGATGTGGGGGTTCCCGCAGATCCAGGCCACCGTCCGCTCGACCCCCAGCCCGAAGCCGCTGTGCACGAAGGTGCCGTATGTCCGGAGATCGAGGTACCAGCGGTACGCCTCCGGATCGAGCCCCTGCTCGACGATGCGCGCGAGCAGCCGGTCGTGGTCGTCCTCCCGCTGCGACCCGCCGATGATTTCCCCGTATCCCTCCGGCGCCAGGCAGTCGTTGTTCAGCACCGTCCGCGGATCGTCGGGATTCTCCTTCATGTAGAACGCCTTGACGCCCTTCGGATAATTGAAGACGAATACCGGCCGGTCGTACTCCCGGGCCAGCAGGGTCTCGTCGTCGCCGCCGAGATCCCTCCCCCACTCGATGTCCGAGCCCAGCGACCGCAGTCGGGTGACCGCCTCGGTGTAGCTGATGCGCGGGAACGGCCCGACGACCCGCTCGAGTGGCGCGATGTCCCGCTCGAGCTCCTTCAGTTCCTCCCGCCGGCGGTCGAGAACCCGGGCGACGATCGAGGCGATGAACTCTTCCTGCAGGCGCATGTTGGCGTCGGAGTCGTTCCAGGCCACCTCGGGCTCGACCATCCAGAACTCGGTCAGGTGGCGGCGCGTCTTCGATTTTTCCGCGCGGAAGGTCGGCCCGAAGCAGTACACTTTGCCCAGCGCGGCCGCCGCCGCCTCGACATACAATTGCCCCGTCTGGGCCAGGTAGGCCTTCCCGAGGTCGAAGTAGTCGGTGCTGAAGAGGTTACCCGCCTCCTCCCCGATCGACCCGGTCAGGATCGGCGTGTCAACCAGGACGAAGTCCCGCTCGAAGAAGAAGTCCCGGATGCCCTGCACCACCTCGTTCCGGACCCGCGCAATGGCCACCTGCCGGCGGCTTCGCAGCCAGAGATGGCGATGCTCGAACAGGAAGCCGCTCCCATGCTCCTTCGGCGAGATCGGGAAATCGGGGCTGGCGCCGAGGACCTCCACGCCGGTGGCCGTCAGCTCGTGGCCGCCGGGCGCCCGCTCGTCGGCCCGGACCAGGCCGGTGAGCGCCACCGAAGTCTCCAGGGTCAGTTCGGACAGCCGGGCCCAGGTCTCCTCCGGTACCTCGCGCTTCGAGAAGACCGCCTGCAGGTAGCCGGAGCCGTCGCGGATGACGACGAATGCGATCTTGCCGCTGGACCGGGTGGTCGTCACCCAGCCCGGGACGGTCACGGCCTGGCCGACGTGGCGATGCAGTTCGCTGATGCGCGTGTAGGACATGGGGCTCGGCTGCGGTAAGGGTCGACGGGCGCTAGAGTTTACACCCGCTACCCGACGCGGAACAACTCCGTCGCGCGGGGATAGCGGGCGAGCGCGCGGGCCCGGATCGCCTGGTTCGCGCTGCGCTGGAGCATCGGGTCCTCGGCGAGGACCCGGGCGGCCAGGTCCCGCGCCCGCTGCAGCAGCGGCGCGTCCTCGGGCAGCCGCGCGTGGCGCACCTCGATGCCGCCCGACTGGCGCGCGCCGATGAGGTCGCCCATGCCGCGGGCGGCGAGGTCGAGCTCGGCAATCGCGAATCCGTCGGTCGTGGCGGCGAACGCCTTGAGCCGGTCCGACGCCCGGCCGCCGGTGAGGAGGATGCAGTGGCTGTCCCCCTCCCCACGCCCGACCCGGCCGCGCAACTGGTGGAGCTGCGCAAGCCCGAAGCGTTCGGGGTGCTCGATCACCATCACCGTCGCATTGGCCACGTCGATCCCGACCTCCACCACGGTCGTCGCCACGAGCACCTGGATGGCGCCGTCGCGGAATCGGCGCATCGTGCGGTCCCGCTCCTCCGGCTTGAGCCGCCCGTGGACCAGGCCCACCACCAGGTCCGGCCAGCGCGCCGAGAGCATCTCGGCCATGGTGGTGGCCGCCCGCAGGTCGGCCTTCTCCGACTCATCGATGATCGGCAGCACCACGTAGGCCTGGCGGCCCTCCCGGCACTCTGCCTCGACGAAGGCCAGCACCCGTTCCCGCTGCGACTCCCCGCGCACCGTGGTGCGCACGGTGCCCCGCCCCGGGGGGCGCTCGCGAAGCCGCGACTGGTCGAGGTCACCGTACAGCGTGAGCGCGAGCGAGCGCGGAATCGGCGTGGCCGACAACAGCAGGACATCCGGCGCCGACCCCTTCCCGATCAACGCGGCCCGTTGCTCCACCCCGAAGCGGTGCTGTTCGTCGATGACCACCAGGCCGAGCCGGCGGAACCCGACGCCCTCCTGCATCAGGGCGTGCGTCCCCACGACGAGCCGCGCCCCGCCCTGCGCCAGGCGCGTCCTCGCCGCTTTCTTCGCCGCCGGGGTCATCTTGCCGACCAGCAGCTCGGGCACGATGCCGAGCGGCTCCAACAGGGCGCCGAGGGACCGGGCATGCTGCTCGGCCAGCAGCTCCGTCGGCGCCATTAGCGCCGCCTGGAAGTCGTTCTCGATGGCCAGGAGCATCGCGAAGAGGGCCACCACCGTCTTCCCGGTGCCCACGTCGCCCATCAGGAGCCGGTGCATCCGCTCCGGTGCCGTCATGTCGTTGGTGATCTCGCGGACGGCCTGCTTCTGGTCGCCGGTCAGCTCGTAGGGGAGTGCGGCCTTCAGCGCCGTGGTGAGGTCGCGGCGCACCTCGAAGGTGATCCCCCCACGCTGCCGCTTGGCGAGCGTCCGTGCGCGGACCAGCATGAGCTGGAGGTCGAAGAGTTCGTCGAAGGCCAGCCGGCGCCGGCCCCGCTCGGCATCCTCCACGGTCGCGGGCCGGTGGACGTCGCGCAGGGCGTCCACGAGCGGGGGCAGCGCCAGTTCCCGCTGGATCGTGGCCGGCAGCAGGTCTGTCACCAGCGGCAACAGCTGGTCGAGGTGCCGGTCGACGAGGCCGCGGATCACCTTGTGGCTCAGCCCTTCCGTGGCGGGATACACGGGAAGGACCCGGCCGTGGTCCGGCACCACCTCCTCCTCGGCGTCGGCCAGGACGAGAAATTCCGTCGGCGCGAGCTGGCGGCCGTGATAGAACCGCACCGTGCCCGCCACCAGCAGGGTCTGGCCGACCTGGATGGTCCGGTCGAGGAACGCCTGCCCCGGCCATGCGCACTCCAGCACGCCGGAGGCGTCCCGCAGCACCGCGCGGAAGATGCGGAGCCCGCGCCGCGTCGGGACGACCCCCTTGTCCACGACCCGCCCGATGCACGCCACCTCCTCGCCCACCCTCGCGCGCGCGAGGGGGCTGACGGTGGAGGCGTCGAGATAGCGATGGGGGAGGTGCCAGAGGAGATCCTGCGTGGTGACGACGCCCAGGCGGGCGAAAGCATCCGCCCGCCGCTCGCCGACGCCCTTGAGGAACTTCACGGGCGTGTCGAGCCGCAGCGCCGGTGGGGCGCTACCCCTCGTCGGCAAGGAGGTGCCTGGCAAAATCGACCGCGTCGAACGCCGCCAGGTCGTCGAGGCCCTCGCCGCGTCCGAGAAACCGGATCGGGACACCGAGTTCCCGGCGCAGCGCCACGACCGCACCGCCCTTGGCGGTCCCGTCGAGCTTGGTAATGACAAGGCCCGTCGGCGGCACCGCTTCGGCGAACAGGCGCCCCTGCTGCACGGCGTTCTGTCCGACGGTCCCGTCGAGCACGAGCAGCGCTTCGTGCGGGGCGCCCGGCGCCCGGCGCCCCACCACGCGCGCCACCTTCCGCAATTCCTCCATCAGGCCGTCCTGGGTATGCAGCCTCCCGGCGGTGTCGACCAGGACGGTGTCGAGGCCGCGGGCGGCGGCCGCCTCGACCGCGTCGAAGGCCACCGCCGCCGGGTCTCCCCCCGGCGCCCCCGAAACGCAGGGTACCGCCATGCGCGAGGCCCACACCTCGAGTTGCGCGATGGCGCCGGCCCGCCAGGTGTCCGCCGCCGCGAGCAGGACCTTGCGACCCTCCCGCTGCAGCCGGTGCGCCAGCTTCGCCACGGTGGTGGTCTTCCCGACGCCGTTCACCCCCATCACGAGGACGACCGTCGGGCCCGGGTTGGCGCGCGCCAGCCCGGCGGGTCCGCCCAGGGAGCCCAGCAGCGCGGCGATCCGGTCGACGAGCGCCTCGCGAAGATCGGCCTCGGACTTCCACCGCCCGCGCCGCACCCCCTCCTCCAGGGCCTCCATCAGCTCCATCGTGGCCGGCACCCCGAAATCCGCCTCCAGGAGTAGGCGCTCCACCGATTCGAGGTCGGCCGCGCTGAATCCGCGCACCATTGCCCCCACGTCGGTCAGGGCGAGGCGCTTGAGGCGGCCCCAGAGGCCCAGCCGCTTCTGGTCGGTCACCCGATTCGATTTCATGGTGGGAATCTAGCGGAGGCCGTCAGCGCAGTCCGAGCCGGCGCCGGACAAGCCACTCGCCGGCGAACGCCAGCAGGACGAGGGCGTAGAGCCACGGCCATTGGCGCGCAGTACTCGGCTCCCCGAGCCCGCTGGCCGGGCCCGCCCGTTCGGCGACCGTCGCCGGCTGCGGGAGCCACTCGCGGGACCAGGTGTCGACCGCTGCCACCCCGGCCCCGCCGCGGGAACCCCCGAGCCGGTAGCGGTAGATGCCGGGTGGCAGCCAGACGAGCGCGCGGCCGTCCCCGGAGAATCGGAGGGTGTCGTCCAGCGCCTGGCCGGCCCCTTCGAACGTGACCGGAAGGGCCGTGATCGAGTCGGCGCTCCGGGCAAACACGAGCGGCATCCCCTGCTCGACGACCGGGTGCACCACCCGGGCGTCAGCCGACCCCGACTCCGGCGTCCCGAGCAGCCAGGAGACGGCGGCCGCCATCATCGCCCGGTATGCATCGCCGCTCGGTCCGCCCCGGAGCGCCCAGCGCCAGAGCCCCTCCGCGCCGACGGTCACCTCCCGCCGCGCTCCCGCCTGACGTCCCACGATGACCGGCCGAGCCGCCCCCCGGCGCCCCGCCTGGACCGTGAGCCCGACCCAGCTCCCGCTGTCGGGAGCCAGCGGGTGAAGGCCGGTGGCGGGCGGCAGGGACTCGAGCGGCACCCCGAGGAACGCGAGGCCGACCGGCGAGGCGGGCGCGCTCGTGGCATACCATTCCCCGGGGGCGGCACTTCCGCTTGGCCAGCGCAGCAGGCCGCGCGCCCGGCTCTCCCGCTCCAGCGCCGGCGCCTCGCCCCTGACCACGAGGAGATCCGCCCCCCGCGCCGCGGCGCGCACCGCTCCCGTCGGCACCTCGGCGAGGCCATCCATGTCGTGCCAGCGCTCGCCGGCGAGCTCGACATAGCCCTTCACCGGCAACCCCGCCACGTCGCGCAGCGTCCGGTAGAGGAAGCGCGCGTCCCAATCCCCGGGTCGCGCCAGGACGACGACGCCCGGCGTGGCCGACATCGTGACCGCGATGAGCCGCGCGTCATCCCGCGGCTCGGCATCCGTCGCGCCGACGACGCCGATCCGCAGGAACTGCGTCCCTGCGGGGAGTGCGCGAGAGCCGACCCGAAGGAGGACCGGCACGGTGGTCCCGGGGTGGATCCGCGCCGCGGCGCGCCCGAGGGTGCGCCCGCCCCAGGTCGCTGCAACGGTGACGGACTCCGCGGACGCGGCGTGGTCGAGACGGAGCTCGGCAAGCACCGCGAGGGTGTCCCCGACCGTGGCGCGCGGCGGCCCGCTCACCCCCACGATGGCGAGGTCTCGTGACGGCACCCGTGGCAGGACCACGAATCCCGCGGCTCGCGCGAGTTCCGGGGGCAGGTCCGCGCCGTCGCCCAGTTCCCCGTCGGTGACGACGACGATGCGGCGGCCCAGCGACACCGCCGACGCCAGCGCGGGCGCCAGGTCGCTTCGGCCGCGGATGGGGAGAGAATCGGTCCATGGGCGCGGATCGCCGAACCAGCGCACCCGTCCGATCGTACGGGCGGTGTCGCTGGCGCGCGCCCACCCCGCGGAGTCGGCGCTCATGCTGAGGGAAGCATCCAGCAGGACGAGCGGCGCCCGGGCGTCGGCGCCCGCGGGACACCCCGGGTTGGCCACCAGTGCGCCGAGACCGGCCCACGCGACGGCGCGGCAGGCCATCGGCACCCACATCCGGGGACCCTTGGGTTCCAGGCGGAGGTAGGTGATGAGCGCCAGGGACGCCGCGAGGGGGATGAGGAGCAGGAAAAGCATGGTGGCTAGGAGAGTCCTACGCGCCGACAGGCGAGAGGATTCGGCCCAGGGAGGACCGGCGGGTCGGCGTCAGTGCCCGAACTGGGCGAGCGGCGGGATGGCGACGGGGTAGAGCATGGTGGCCAGCCGGCCCCGTTCGAGCTCGAACGCCGGCCGGTCGGCGGTCGCCACCGGCTTGCCGTTGCCCAGGTCGAGCCGGCGCGAGTCGCGGGCGACGCCATTCACCCGAAACTCGTAATGCAGGTGGGACGCCGTGGCGAGCCCGGTGGCCCCGACCCGCCCGATGACCTGCGACTGTGTGACGCGGGTGCCGATCCGGACGTTGATGGCGCTGAGATGGCCGTAGCGGGTGGTGATCCCGTTCGCGTGTCGGATCTCCACCAGGTTCCCGTAGCCCCCGGCCCGCCCCGCCCGGGTGACCACGCCATCCCCGGCGGCAAGCACGGGAGTTCCGTAATTGGCCGCGTAGTCAGTGCCTTCATGCCGTCGCGACAGCCCGAGGATCGGGTGCCGGCGGGACCGGTTGAAGCTCGAGGAGATCCGGCGGAACTGCAGGGGAGCCCGCAGGAACGCCCGCCGCAGCGACTCGCCATCGGCATCGTAGAACGAGGTGGATCCGTCCGGCCCCTCGAACCGGTACGCCGTCAGGGTCCGCCCGTTCACCCGGAGGTCGGCCGCCAGGATGCGGCCGAACCGGACCTCCCCCTCCTCCGAGACCTCGCGCTCGAACACGACCTGGAACTGGTCGCCGGCCCGGATGTCGCGCGTGAAGTCGACGGACCAGGCGTAGATGTCGGCCAGGTCCCAGGCGAGCCGTTCCCGCTGGCCGCCGCCGAGGAGCTGGTCGTCGACGCCGCCGTCGAGCGCGACATACAGCGAGTTGTCGATCGGGCCCTCGATCCGCACCACCTCGGGGCGCCAGGCGATCGGCTGCACCTCGGTGGACCAGCCGCTGTCGGCGCGGAGGAACTGGAGGCGCTGTTCGTCGCCGGTGCGGACCGAGAAGGTGGAGGGGAAGGAGTCGAGCCGCGGCCGCCGGAAGTTGAACACCATTCCGGTCCGCGCCCGCCGGGGGTCGAACTGCGACCGGGCCACGATGTCCTGCAGGTTGAGGCCGACGATTCCCTGACGGGCCAGCAGCTCCGAAATCGTTTCCCCGCCGCGCAGGGTGTCCGAGGATTCCGCCCACGCGTTGTCGACCACGATCGGGGGGGCCACGAGCACGCGCCGCCAGGGCCAGGCGCCGGTCAGCGAGGCCCATGCCCCGAGGCAGACGATCGCGAGCGCGACCAGGAAACGAACGACCCGCATCAGTCCATTTGCCGCCGGATGAAGGTCGGGATTTCCATGTCCGGGACGTCGGCCGGGGGCGAGGCCCGGCGGGGCTCCGTCCGCGCGGCGGGTGCCGGCGTGGCGAGCGGGGCCGGCGTGGCGGCCCGCCGCGGCGCGGGGAACGGCAGGATGCCGGGAGCGGACCGCCCGCCGGCGTCGTGCGCCATGGTGCGGTCGAACCCGGTGGCGATGACGGTGACCCGCACCTCGCCCTCCATGGCCGGGTCGTTGTGCGCGCCGAAGATGATCTCCGCGTCGTCGCCGGCGGCGTCGTGGATGATCTGGTTGATGGTGCTCGCCTCGCCGAGGGTGAGGTCGTTGCCCCCGGTGATGTTGATGAGCACGCCGGTGGCGCCGGTGATCGACACGTTGTCGAGCAGGGGGCTGGAAATGGCCTGCTGGGCCGCTTCCATGGCGCGGTTGTCGCCGCGCCCCGTGCCCGTCCCCATGAGGGCCGCGCCGCCGTTCTGCATGATGGTGCGCACGTCGGCAAAGTCGACGTTGATGATGCCGGTCGAGGTGATGAGCCCCGCGATGCCCTGCGTGGCGTGCAGGAGCACCTCGTCGGCCTTCTTGAGCGCGTCCTGGAAGGGGATGCCCTTCCCCACGACGGCCAGCAGCCGCTCGTTCGGCACCACGATCATGGTGTCGACGTTGTTCCGGAGCTCGGCGATGCCCATTTCGGCCTGGCGCATCCGCTTCCGCCCCTCGAAGAGGAAGGGCTTGGTCACGATCCCCACCGTCAAGGCGCCGATGTCCCGCGCCACCTGCGCCACGATCGGCGCGGCGCCGGTGCCGGTGCCGCCGCCCATCCCGCAGGTCACGAACACCAGGTCCGCGCCCTGCACGGCGGCAATGATCTCGTCGCGGTTTTCCTCGACCGCCTGCCGCCCGATCTCGGGGCGCGCGCCGGCGCCGAGGCCGCGGGTCAGCTTCTTCCCGATCTGGACCTTGAGGTCGGACCGGGAGGCGGTGAGAGCCTGCGCGTCGGTGTTGACCGAGATGAACTCGACGCCCAGCAGGCGCTCCTCGATCATCCGGTTGACGGCGTTGCCGCCGCCGCCGCCGACGCCCACCACCTTCATCTTGGCGCTTTGGGTGACGGTTTCTTCGAGCTCGAAGATCATGGGTGTGTCCTCTCAGGCCCGGATCAGAAGAAGTCCTGCAGCCAGCGCTTGACTGGAGCGAGATATTTTTCGACTTGCGTGCCGCGGCGGGTGCCGCTGCCGAATCCGCTGCCCACCGCGAGCTGCCGTGCGCCGTAGAGCGCCAGCCCCGCCGGCACCACCATCCGCGGCGACTCGACGCTGTCGGCCAGCCCCGAGAGTCCCTGCTTCGGGACCCCGACCCGCACGGGCATGGCAAACACCTCGCGGCCGAGTTCGACGATGCCGGTGGCCTGGGCGCCGCCGCCGGTCAGCACCACGCCGGCCGGCAGCCGCTGGTGATATCCCGACCGGGTGATCTCGTCGAGGGCGTACTCCAGCACCTCCTGCAGGCGCATGTGCATTATATGCGCGAGCACCCGCCGGTGCGCGCTCCGCGCCCCCTGGCCCGGGGTGCTGGGGAGCTGGATGACGTCGTCCTCCGGTACCAGCGGCTCGTACGCGGCCCCGAACCGCTCCTTGATCCGCTCGGCGTCCTGCTGGGTCACCTGCAGCCCGTGCACCACGTCCGCGGTGACGTGGCCGCCCGCGCAGAGCAGCGAGGCGGTGTGGCGGATCCGACCGCCCTGGAAGATCGACACATTCGTCGAGCCGCCGCCGAGCTCCACGATGGCGCACCCCAGCTCGCGCTCGTCCGGGGTGAGGACCGCCAGCGAGGCCGCCAGCGGCTCGAGGACGAACTCGCCGACGTTGAAGCCCGCCCGTTCCACCGCCCGGCGCATGTTCTGCAGCACGCTCGAGAGGACGGTGACGAGGTACACCTCGGCCTCGAGGCGCGAACCGGTCATCCCGATCGGTTCACTGATGCCGGGCTGCTGGTCGATGATGTAGTCCTGGGGGATGGCGTGCAGCAGCTCGTGGTCGCGGCCGAACGAGACGTTGCTGGCCATGTCGTTCACCCGGGCGACGTCGCCGGTGCGGATTTCGTCGCCCGTGACGGACACCATCCCGTGCGAGCTCCGCCCCGCCACGTGCTCGCCGGCGATCCCGCAGTAGACGGTGCCGACCTCCACGCCCGCCATCCGCTGGGCGTCGGCCATCGCCTTGGTGATGGCGCGGGTCGTTTCCTCCAGGTCCCGCACCACGCCGCGGCGCATGCCCGCCGTGCGCTCCACCCCGACGCCCAGGATCCGGGCAAGGGGGTCCCGCGCGCCGCCGGTGGCCTCCGCAACGACCGCCACAGTGCGCGTCGAGCCGAGATCAAGCGCGGCGACCAGCCGTTGGGGGGAGGCGCTCAACTGGGCCGTCCGCGGCCACGGACCACCACCTGGCCGCCGAACCGGCCGTCCAATTCCGTCCACGCGCGGCCTTGTTGGCCGAGTACCGCTTCCGCTGCCGTCACCGCGCGAATGACCTCCGCTGTCACGTCGGGGCGCAGCCAGATGCGGCGCCCACCCAGGTCCACGACGACGTCTCCACCCGCCTCGGAGGCCGTCAGCACCCTCGAAAATAACTCCGGATCGATTTCCTGCAGTCGGCCGAGCACCTTGGCCACCCGGGGCCCCGGGGTCGCGATCACCGGCAGGTCGGGCGCCGAGACCGCCGGGTCGAAGGGCAGGAACTTGCCGGTCCGCCCGACCAGGGCGAGCCGGCCCTTCCGGGGCGACAAGGCGACCGCCTGCGCCTCCGTCACCTCGACGACCAGCGTCCCGGGGAGCCGGCGGTGCACCTCGGCGCGCCGGATCCCCGGCAGCGCCAGCACTCGCGCCCGGTAGGGCCCGAGGTCATCGAACAGGCTCGCGCCCGGCGCGATCCGCATGGCGGCCACGAGCTCGGCCGGCGTCGCAGCGTCCACCCCCACCAGTTCGACCCGCCGCACGTCGAAGAAGCTGATCCGGCGGAGCAGCACCGGCGCCGCGAGCCACGCGAGGAGCGCACCGCCGCCGAGCAGGGCGCCAACCAGTACGCGCCGCCGCCACCCCGTCATTCCGCGGCCAGCGCGGCGGCGAGTTCAGGGCCGAGCCGGGTGATGTCGCCCGCCCCCATCGTGAGCAGGACATCGCCGGGCCGCAGGAGTCGGCGGACCACCAGCCCCGTCGTGGCGCGGTCGGGCGAGAAATGCACGTCGGCCCCCGCGGCCCGCGCCGCCTCGACCACGAGCGAGCCGCTGACGCCGGCGACCGGCACCTCGCGCGCGGCGTAGATCTCGGTGACCACCGCGACGTCCGCCTGCGCCAGCGCCTTGCCCATGTCGGCGGCGTGCGCCTGGGTGCGGCTGAAGAGGTGCGGCTGGAAGACCGCGACCAGCCGCCGGCCGGGGAATGCCTGCCGGGCGGCCTCCAGTGTGGCAACCAGTTCCGTGGGGTGATGCGCGTAGTCGTCGACCAGCGTGACGCCGCCGCTGTCACCGAGCCGCTCGAACCGGCGGCCCACCCCGCCGAATTCCGCCAGCGCCTCCAGCGCCGCTTCCACCGATCCGCCGAGCGCATGCACCACGGCAAGGGCGGCGGTGGCGTTGCGCAGGTTGTGCACGCCGGGCACCTGGAGCCGCAGCCTGGCCGGCGCCGTGGCGGGGAGCCGGACGAGCGCCGTGCTCGACTGCGCCTCCTGCCGGACGTCCGTGATCCGGACCTGGGCGTCGGCCGAGAGCCCGAAGCCGAGGGTGCCGGGGCCGAGCGTGGCAGCCAGGCGGGCCGCGCCCGGATCGTCGATTCCCACCAGCCGGATGCGGGCCCGCCCGGCGAAGGTGGCAAAGGCCGCCTCGAGTGCCCCGAATGAGCCGTAACACTCGAGGTGGTCGGCCTCGATGTTGTTGACCACCGCCACGGTGGGGTGCAGCTCGAGGAAGGCCTGGTCGTACTCGTCGGCTTCCACCACGAAGAGGGCGTCGCCGTCGAGGCGCGAATTGCCGCCCCACTGTCCGACCCGGCCGCCGGCCAGGCCGGTCGGGGCCAGGCCCGCCGCCGCCAGCGCCTGCGTGGTCATGACGGTGGTCGTGGTCTTGCCGTGGGTGCCGGCGATGCCAACGACCTCGCCGCGCGACACGAGCGCCGCCAGGGCGTCCTTGCGCCGGTACACCGGGACGCCGGCCTCCCGCGCCCGCACGAGCTCGGGATGGTCGGGGCGGACTGCGGCGGTGTAGACCAGCGCCCGGACGCCGAGGACGTGCGCCGGGTCATGACGATCGGATACCTTGGCGCCCATGGCGGCCACATCGGTGGCGTTCAGGGGCTCGGGATCGCATCCGGAGACCGCCACCCCTCGCCGAAGGGCGATCAGGGCGAGGGCACTCATCCCCGCCCCGCCAATGCCGACGAAGTGCACAGGCCGGGGATCCGAGGGGTCGAATAAGTCCATTGGAATTGAGCTAATCTAAAATCTTGTCGAGAGTTGCGAAAGAGCGAGGTCAGCCCAGAAGCGTCAAGAAATGTGACACGATGGTCGCCGAAGCGGCCGGGCGCGCCCGCGCCGATGCCGCCGCGGCCATCTCCTTCCGTGCGGCGGCATCGCCGACCAGGCGACCGATCTCGGCGCCGAGGGTGCGGGCGGAAAGATCCGCCTGGAACAGCACCCGCGAGGCCCCCGACGCCTCGAGCGCCCGGGCGTTGGCGGTCTGGTGATCGGCGGCGGCGGTGGGCAGGGGAACCAGGATGCTCGGCAGGCCCCAGGCGCAGAGTTCGGCGCAGGTCATCATCCCCGCGCGCGCCACGACGAGGTCAGCGACGGCGTAGGCATCGGCGATCGGGTCGAGAAAGTCGAATACCTGCACGTCGGGCGCGCGGTGGTGACCCTTGAATCGTGGGTACGAACCCCTCCCGGTGGTCCACAGGACCTGCACCCCCGCGCCTCCCCCGGCGGCAAGCCACTCGGCCGTCGCCTGGTTGATGGCCACGGCCCCCTGGCTCCCGCCGGTGATGAGCACCACCGGCCGGTCGCCAGAAATCCCCAGCCGCTCGCGTGCCCCGGCTGCGCGGCCGGTATCGGGAGGCGTGATCGGGCTGCCAGTATCGAACACCCGGGTGTCGGGCCCCAGCCGGAGGTGCTGTCCCGCCTCGGGGGCGCCGAGGTAGAGGTGTTGCACCGAACGGCTGAGCAACCTGGTCGCGAGCCCCGGATACGCGTCCTGTTCCAGCGCGGCGGTGGGGATGCCCCGCCGGCTCGCGACGTACACCACGGGGGCCGAGGCATAGCCGCCGGTGCCCAGGACCCCCAGCGGGCGCTCCGCATCCAGGAGCCGGCGGACCTTCCCGACCAGCTTCCCGGCCACGAAGGGCCAGCGCCAGTTCTTCCACCACTGGCGGCGGTAGACTGGTTCCGCCGGGAGCAGCACATACCGGAACCCGCGCGTCGGGAGCAGGTCGCGCTCGATCCCGCGCTCCGCGCCGACCAGCACCGGCTCGAGGTCGGGCCGCTGACGCCGGATCTCCGCCGCAAGCGCCAGCGCCGGCATCAGGTGGCCCCCGGTGCCACCCCCCGTGACGAGGACGGTGCTCACTCGGGGCTCGGTTCGCGGATCGCGCGGCCGCGCATTCGCCCGATGTTGACGAGGATGCCCGTGGCGACCAGGGAAATCACCAGGCTGGAGCGCCCGTACGACATGAATGGCAGGGTGAGCCCCGTCGTCGGCATCAGGGACAGCGACACCGCCATGTGAAGCACGGCGGTGATCCCGACCATCGCGGTGATGCCCACCGCCAGGAACTGCCCGAACGGGTCGGGCGCGCTCCGGGCGATCCGCATCCCCAGCCAGAGGAAGATGCCGAAGAGCACGACCACCAGGACCACGCCCAGGAATCCCCATTCCTCGCCGATCGTGCTGAAGAGGAAGTCCGAATACGCGTAGGGCAGGAAGAGCTTCTGTTGCCCCTCGCCGAAGCCGACGCCGAAGAGCCGCCCCGACCCGATCCCGACGAGCGACTGGTGGATCTGCATCCCCGCCGCGTCCGTGGCCTCGCCGGGGTTCAGGAAGGTGGTGAGGCGCGCGGCCCGGTACTGCGCCGACTGGATCTTCTCGAAGAGGAGGATCATCCCGGCAAACCCGAGCAGGATGAAGTGCCCGATCTTGGCGCCCGCCGAGAAGAGCACCACGAGACCGAGGAGCGCCACCAGGGTGGCCATCGAGAGGTTGGGCTCGAGGAAGATGAGGAGGGACACCACACCGATGCCCACCAGGAAGGGGAGCACCCCCTTCTTGAACTCGCGCACCTGAGCGCCCTTCTTGGTGGCCAGCGCCGCGCACCAGATGATGATGGCGAGCCGGGCCACCTCGGAGGGCTGAAAATTCAGCGGGCCGATGTCCACCCAGCGGCGGGCCCCGTTGATGCGCGCGGTGCCGGGGAGCAGGGGCAGGATGAGCAGCACGATGGTGAAGAGGAGGATCGGCCAGGCCAGGCGGCGCCAGAGCCGGTAGTCGACGCGCGACACGGCGCTCAGTGCGAGCAGGCCGAAGAGCGCGCCCACCACCTGGCGGAGCGCGAACCCCGCGCCGGTGCCGCCGGCGGTCTGGAGGCTGAGGGCGCCGTACACGTTGGCAATCCCGAACACCACGAGGGTGGCGGTCACGACGGTGAGGAGGCGGGTTTCCCAGCGCAGCTCGCCAGGGTGGCGGGCCACCGGCGCGCTCACAGCGCCTCCACCGCGGCGCGGAAGGCGGCCCCGCGCTCTTCGTAGTTGTTGAACATGTCGTAGCTCGAGCAGGCCGGCGAGAGCAGCACCGCGTCGCCCGGCTGCGCGAGCCGGCGCGCCGTCTGGAGCACCTCGTCGAACGCTCCCGCCCCCACGACCCGGACCACGCCCTCGAGGTCGGCCTTCACCAGCTCCCCCGCCTCGCCGTACGCGACCACCGCGCGGCACCGGCGGGCGAGCAGCGGACCGAGGCGGGTGTACGGCTCCCCCTTGTGGCGGCCGCCCAGGAGCAGGACGTACGGCCGGTCGAGCGCGGCCAGCGCCACCTCCGTGGAGGCGATGTTGGTCGCCTTGCTGTCGTTGATCCAGAGCACACCGCCGACCTCGCGCACCGGCTCGAGCCGGTGCGTCAGCGCGCGGAAGCTCCGCAGCCCGGCCGCCAGGTCCCCCGGCGCCACGCCCGCCACCCGCGCCGCCAGCGCCGCCGCCAGCGCATTCGCGACGTTGTGGTCGCCGAGCAGCGGCAGCTCCGCGCGGGGCAGCAGGGGCTCCGCCCCCAGCATCAGGCGCCCGCCGGCGCGGTCGTACCACCCCGCGGCGGTCGTGCCGGCGGTCGAGAACCGCTCGTGCCTCCCCGGCACGGCGCGGACCATCTCCTGCACCGCCGGATCGTCGCCGTTGGTGATCCAAGTCGACCCCGCGTCCGCGTTCCGGAAGAGCAGCGCCTTGTCGCCGTAGTACTCGGCGAGCGAGGGGTATCGATCGAGATGGTCCGGCGCCAGGTTGGTGAGCACACCGGCCGCGGGCGCCAGGCCCGGGGTGTCGTGCAACTGAAAGGACGACAACTCGACCGCCAGCCAGTCGGGTGGCCGGGCCTCGAGCGCCACCTCGGAGAGGGGCCGGCCGATGTTGCCGGCGGCGGCGGCCCGAAGTCCCGCGGTGTCCAGGAGATGCGCGGTCATGGCGGTGGTGGTGGTCTTGCCGTTGGTCCCCGTGATCGCGATGACCCGCGAATTGGAGAGGCAGCGGAGCCCGAGCTCGGCCTCCGCCAGAACCGGCACCCCCGCGTCGCGTGCGGCGGCGAGAGCCGCCGCCCCGGGCGGGATGCCGGGCGACACGACGAGCGCCGCCGCCCGGCGCAGCCGGTCCAGGTCATGGCGGCCGATGTCGACCGCGGCCCCGGCAGCCCGGACCACCTCCCCCTGCGCCTCCAACGCCGGCGTGCGCCCCCCGTCGGAGGCGTACACCGCGACCCCATTCGCGCGGAGGAGGCGCGCCGCGGCCACGCCACTCTTGCCGAGCCCGAGGACGGCCACCTCGGCGCCCGGGGCGCGCCACGCCTCAAACATCAGCGCACCTTCAGCGTGGCGAGCGCCACCAGCGCGCAGAGGATTCCCAGGATCCAGAACCGGACGACGACCGTCGTCTCCGCCCAGCCCAGCTTCTCGAAATGGTGGTGGAGCGGGGCCATCCGGAACACCTTGTGCGCGTCGGCGTACTCCCGGCCCCGGGTCCGCTTGAACCACTTGTACACCGAGGTCTGGAGCATCACCGACACCGCCTCGGCCACGAACACCCCGCCGATGAGCACCAGGAGAAACTCCGCCTTGAGCAGGATGGCCACGGTGCCGAACGCCCCCCCGATGGCCAGGCTGCCGGTGTCGCCCATGAACACCTCGGCCGGGTGGGCGTTGAACCAGAGGAAGCCGAGCGCCGCCCCCATGAGCGCCGCGCAAAACACCGCCAGCTCCCCGGCGCCCGGCAGGTAGATCAGGTTCAGGTAGGAGGTGAAGTCGACGCGACCGAAGAGATAGGCGAACGCCGCGAACGCCGCCGCGGCCACGGCGGTGAGGCCGGTGGCCAGGCCGTCGAGTCCGTCGGTCAGGTTGACGGCGTTGCTCCAGGCGGTGATGACGAAGACCACGAAGCCGACGAAGATGAGCGGCGCGAAGTTGACGACG
>DASUFQ010000049.1:0-5412 GCA_036274515.1 Gemmatimonadales bacterium
GTGGTGTTGCGATACACCCAGGTGCTGGGGCGCGAGGGCGACGCCCTGCGCCTCCGATACGCCATCGGGCCGCGCACGAACAGCCGCGCGTTGGGCGGCGACGCCGCTCCGCAGGACAACTTTTCCCTCAAGGTGACCGCCCCCGATGAGGAGGCGTTCGGCACGCCGTACTCCCCGACCCACGACGTCACGACGACGCGACGCGGCGGTCGGCTCACCGTGTCGGTGCCCGCTTCGGCCACGGGGGACCTCGACCTCCTGGTGCCCCTCCGCCGCGGGCTGGTCGGGACAAGCGTGCTGACCCACGCGTCCGCCGGTGAAGACGGCTATTACATGCTCCTGCTCGCGCCGCCGGACGCCCCGGCCGGCACCGTCATCCCCCGCAACCTCACGCTGGTGGTCGATGTTTCCGGATCGATGTCGGGCGCCAAGCTCGAACAGGCCAAGGCCGCGCTCTCGCAGGCGCTCGGCGCGCTCGGCCCGCAGGACCAGTTCCGGCTGATCGCGTTCTCCTCCGGTATCACCGAATTCAGGACCGGCCTCGCCCCGGCGACGACCGGCAACGTGGCGGCGGCCCAGGAGTTCGTCGCCAACCTGTCGGCCGGCGGCGGGACCAACATCGAGGGCGCGCTGGACGTCGCCCTCCGCCAGCCCGGCATGACCACCGGTCGCGTGTCGCTGGTCGTCTTCATGACCGACGGGCTGCCTTCCGTCGGACAGACCCAGCCGGACCAGATCGCCGAGGCCGCCGGCGGCCGCATCGGGCAGGCCCGGATCTTCACGGTTGGCGTCGGCACCGACGTGAACACCTACCTGCTCGACCGGCTCGCCAAGGAGGGCCGGGGCAGCGCCACCTACGTGGCCCCGAATGCGGACATGGAAGTGGCCGTCGGCGGGCTCCTGGGCCGGCTCCGGTATCCCGCCCTCACCAACCTCCGGATCGTCGGTTCGCCGGCGCAGCTCGTCGACATGCAACCCGCCCAGCTCCCCGACCTCTTCTACGGGGAGGAACTCGTGGTGTTCGGACGGTATCACGGCACCGGCACCGGCAACGTGGTCATCGAGGGGGAGCGGAACGGCCGGCGGGAGCGGTTCACCGCGCAGGCGCAGTTCACCGCGCGACAGCCGGACAACGGCTTCGTGGCTCCGCTCTGGGCGTCCCGCCGGATCGGCGAACTGACCCGGACGGCGCGTCTCGAGGGCGCCTCGCCTGCCATTATCGAGGAGATCCGGCAGCTCGGGCTCCGGTACGGGCTGCTGACCGAATACACCTCGTTCCTGGTGCTGGAGCCGGGGGCGCAGCCGGCCGCGGTGCCGCCGTCGCTGCAGGGCGGTCGCGACGCCGCCAAGTCGATGAGCGGGCAGGCGGCGTTCGCCCGCGCCGAGGCGAGCTCCCGCCAGGCCGAAGTGAAGAGCCTGGCGGCCGCCGACGAGGCTGCCAACCGCGGGCTGGCGAACGCCCCGGGTGCGCCGGGGGAGCGCCGGGCCGAAACGCGGCGGATCGCCGGGCGGGTCTTCGTCGAACGCGACGGGACCTGGACGGACATGACGTATGTCGCCGGCGGCCCCACGGTCGCGGTGGCGCCCTTCAGCCCCGCGTACTTCGAGCTGGTGCGGGCGCTGCCGGAGCTGAGCCCATGGCTCGGCGCCGGTGACCAGGTGATCATCGCGGGAGGCAGGATCAGCATCCGGATCGTGCCGAGCGGGCTGACGGCGTGGCGCAGCGGCCAGCTGGCCGCGACTGCCCGTGACTTCCGCCAGCGGTAGGCCATCCCCTTGTGCGGGCGCGGCCTGCGGGGACTCATTCCCTGCAGGCCGATCCCCACACTTCTCCGTGAGCCGATGACGACCGACCTGGCCGCCCTCTTCCGCGAGCATCACGCCTCCCTTGTCCGGGTGCTGTACCGGCGGACGGGAGATCACGACCGCGCGGAGGACATCGCCCAGGAAACCTTCGCCCGTGCAGTGGAAGCGCCGCCACGCAACCCGCGGCCCTGGCTCTTTGCCGTGGCGCTCAACCTGGTTCGCGAGGAAGGGCGGAAATCGGTCCGGCGCGGCCGGCGGCTCGAGCTCTACCGGGCGGAGTCACCGCAGTCCTCGCCCGGGGCCGACCAGGTGTTCGAGAGGTCGGAACAGGTGCTTGCCGTGCAGGACGCCCTCGCCACGCTGGCCGAGCGCGACCGCGAGGCGCTGCTCCTCAAGGCCGAGGGGTTCAACTACGACGAAATTGCCGAGACGCTGGGCCTCGCCAAGGGGGCGGTCGGCACGACGCTCTCGAGGGCGCGGCGGAGACTGGTCGAGGCGTATCGCACGCAGGGAGGGAAGGATGTCGCATCCTGACGACGGGACCATCCAGATGCTGCTCGACGGCGAGCTGGCCGGCGCGGAGCGCGCCCGGCTCGAGGCCCACTTTGCGGGTTGCGAGCCGTGCGCCGCACGGCTCGCCGAAGCGCGCGCCTTCCTCGAGGAGGCGGATCGCCTCGTCGAACTGGTGGTCGTGCCGCCGGGACCCGCCCGGCGGCGCCGCCCGGTTCGGCGTCAGGCCCTCGTCCGCACGTTGGCCTGGGCGGCCAGCGTCGTCCTGGCCGTCGCCGTCGGGTATTACGGCCGTGGGGAGCCCGCACCGGGGGCGCTCCCGACGGTCGCCGCGACTGCGCCGTCGGAAGCTCCGGCTGCAGGGGGAGCTCCGGCAACCGCAGGCCAACCGGCCGTGGACGCGCCGACCCCTCTCGCCAGGACCAACCCGGCACCGGCCGCTCCGGTCCAGGACGAGGCGAAGGCGGCCGCGCAGAATCCACCCCCCGCCGGAGCCAACCGCCAGGGTGTCGCGGTGGGGCAGGCACCGGCCAAGCCGGAGCTCCGGGACGACCGGCTTCGCGAGGCGGCCAAGATGGCGGCGCCGCCGTCGGCGGCCGCCCTCACCGACGCGGCGGCGGTCACGCCGTGGCGCGTCGTCTCGATGGAGGAGGGAGTTCGGCTGCTCGGCGGGCAGATCCGGCTGATCGACGGACTCACCCCCGACCGGGTGGAGGCAGGGCCCGGCACCGCGGTGGCCGGGGCGGACGGGAGCCTGCCTGTGGTCCGGATCGTCTACGGCGCCGGTTCGATCGCGCTGGACCAGCAGCGACCGCCGGTCGCGGCGGCGGAGCGACGGGCAGAGGCGTCGAGCGCGCTCGGCGCGGCGGCCTCGGGCGGCATGGTACCGGGCTGGTCCAGCCAGGGGGCGATCCGGTTCGTCGTCACGGGGAGCGTCTCCCCGGAATCGCTGCAGACGCTGGCCGGCCGGGTGCGCTGACCTGCGGCGTCAGGGGGCGGCGGGAGCCTGGCGAACCGCCTCGACGTTGATCCGGATCTCCACGTCATCGCCCAGCATGGTCCCGCCTCCCTCCAGCACCCGGTTGTACATCACGCCGTAATCCAGCCGGTTGACCGTCGTGGTCACCTCGAAGCCCGCCCGCGGCCGTTCCCCCGGCATCACGCCGAGCACCGCACCCCGCAGCACCACCGGCCGCGTGACGCCCCGCATCGTGAGGTCGCCGGTGATGGTGAGGGAGTCGCCCTGCTGCGCGACGCTCCGGCTGACGAAGGTCATGGTGGGGAAGCTGTCGACGTTGAAGAAACGCGCCGAACGCAGGTCGGCGTCGCGGCGCTCCTGGCGGGTGTTGACGCTTGCCACGTTGATCGAGGCCTGGACCGAGCCCCCGGCCCAGTTCGCGGGATCCGCCTGGATGGTGCCGGACCAGTCGGTGAAGGTGCCGCTGACGCGGCTCATGAAATGCCGGACCCGGAACGTCACCTCGGAATGGGCTACATCTATTGTCCACGTCGGCCGGGCCGGGGCGTCCTGGGCACCGAGCCGCGCGGGCGTGGCGGCGAGTGCCCCGATGAGCGGAAGGAGGACGGCGACACGAACGGTCGAAATCATCGGATCTCCATGACAAGTGGTCGGGGAACGGTTCCCTACGGCTGAGCGCGCGCGTGGTTTCCGGCGGGCGGCCCGGAGTATATTACCCCGGTGCCTGACCTGACGCAGCCCTCTTTCCCGTCCGAGAGCGAGCACCGCATGACCTCGACCCACCTCGCATCCAGCCGTACCGCCCCCACGCCCGCCGGCGGCGAGAGCATCACCATGCAGGGCGGCGCGCTCCAGGTCCCCGCCCGCCCGATCATCCCGTTCATCGAGGGGGATGGGACCGGCCCCGACATCTGGCGCGCTGCCCGCCTGGTGCTCGACGCCGCCGTCCAGGCGGCGTACGGCGGCAAGCGGCAGATCGCGTGGCAGGAGGTGCTGGCCGGCGAGAAGGCGAAGCACGCGGTGGACAGCTGGCTCCCCGACGCCACGCTGCAGGCCATCAGCACGCAACTGGTGGCCATCAAGGGGCCGCTGACCACGCCGGTCGGCGGAGGCATCCGCTCGCTGAACGTGGCACTCCGGCAGCAGCTCGACCTCTACGCCTGCGTCCGCCCGGTGCGCTGGTTCGAGGGGGTGCCCTCCCCGGTGAAGGACCCGGGGCAGGTCGACATGGTCATCTTCCGCGAGAACACCGAGGACATCTACGCCGGCATCGAGTTCAAGGCGGGGACGCCGGAAGCCGGGAAGCTGATCGGATTCCTTCGGCAGGAGATGGGCGCCACGAGCATCCGGTTTCCCGAGACGAGCGCCATCGGGATCAAGCCGGTGTCGTCCGAAGGGTCGAAGCGCCTGGTGCGAGCCGCGCTCGACCACGCGATCCGGCATGCGCGGACGAGCGTGACGCTGGTCCACAAGGGCAACATCATGAAGTACACGGAGGGGGGGTTCCGGGACTGGGGCTACGAGCTGGCGAAGCAGGAGTACGGCGCGGTCGAAATCGACGGCGGGCCCTGGTGCCGGCTGCCGAACGGCATCGTGGTCAAGGACGTCATTGCCGATGCGTTCCTGCAGCAGATCCTGACCCGCCCGGCGGAGTACGACGTGATCGCCACGCTCAACCTGAACGGCGACTACATCTCCGATGCGCTGGCGGCCCAGGTGGGCGGCATCGGGATCGCCCCGGGCGCCAACATCAACTACCAGACCGGGCACGCCATCTTCGAGGCGACACACGGGACCGCGCCCAAGTATGCCAACCAGGACAAGGTCAACCCGGGCTCGGTCATCCTGTCGGGCGAGATGATGCTGCGGTACCTGGGGTGGGATGAGGCGGCGGACCTGGTGGTGGGCGCGCTCGAGCGCACGATCGCCGAGAAGCTCGTCACCTACGACTTCCACCGCCAGATGACGGGGGCCACCCTGCTCAAGACAAGCGAGTTTGCTCGGGCGCTGGTGGAGCGGATGTAACTGGCGGGGAAGCGGGGAAGGAATCAGAACGAAGAGTTTCTGTCTGTGCGAGGAAGCCCCTCAGGGGCCGATGAAGGAATCTCGGCCTCACC
>DASUFQ010000050.1:0-5115 GCA_036274515.1 Gemmatimonadales bacterium
CGGAGGGTGTGGTCACCGGCCCGGGCAGCTGCTTGGCGAGTTGGGAACGTTGGAACGGCGCGCCACGAGTGCTCCGGGCCGTGAGGGGAGAGGGTCGCTGAATCTAGGCCCGCATCCGAGGGGCGTCAATCGTTTCCGCGGGCGCGGGAAGGCCTCCGCGGAGCTTGTCGCACCTCGTGCATCGGCAGTACCTTCCGCCGATGCCTCCTCGCCCGCTCCTCGCCGCTTCGATCGCGCTGCTCTTCGCCGCGCCCTTGTCCGCACAGCAATCGAAAGGAGCGGACCCCAACCGCGGCCGGCTGCCGCCGGTGCCGACCGTCCAGGGGCCGCTCGCGCTCAACGTCGTGTACCCGGCCCGGAGCGACCTCGTCTCCGCCGGCGACCGCTCCTTCATCCTCGGCAGCACCGGCACCGGCGACGCGCGCCTCACCATCAACGGCGATACCGTCCACGTGTGGCCGAACGGCGCGTTCGTGGCGTGGATTCCCTTTCCGGACGACAGCGTCATGTCGTTCAAGCTGGTGGCCGTTCGCCCGAACGGCGCGCGGGACTCGCTGACCTACCTCGTGCGGCGCGCGCCTCGCGCCGTGCGCCAGACCACCGCGCTCTGGATCGACACGCTGTCCTTCCGCCCGAGCGGCCGGGTCTGGTGGCCGGCCGGCGAGTACCTCCCGCTCTCGGTCCGCGCCGCGGAAGGGGCGCAGGTGCGCCTCCTCCTCCCCGATGGCACCGTGGTCCCGCTGGCCAATTCGGTCGGTTACGACGACGTCAGCTGGGGCGTGCGGGCCTTCGACCGGGACACCGCGAGCCTGGCGCGGTCGGTCCGTGCCGACCGCTACGTCGGCGTGGTGCGCGGCCGGGCCTTCGGCGCCGATCCCGGGCCGCTCCTCGGCGTCGAGACGGCTCCCGGCTGCCCGGTCTGCCGGCGCCGGGTCGCCGAAGGGGGCGACACCCTCCGCGCCGTGGTGGAGGCGATCAAGGGCGCGGACACGGTGCGCGCCGCCTGGCCCCTCCGGGTGGCGCTGCTCGACAGCATCCCCATGGTCATCGAGATGGATGACGACACCGCGGGCACCGGCAAGACCGACCGGCTGACGACCGGCCGCGCGGCCCCCGGCGCCACCTACAACTGGTTCTTCCCCAAGGGGACGCGCGCCAATGTTTCCGGGCGGCTGAATGGCGATCTCCGCCTTGCCCTCTCGGCGACCTCGCTCGCCTGGATCACCGCCGCCGACGCCCACGCCCTCCCGGCCGGTACGCCGTCGCTCTCCGCGACGGTGGGGTCGGTGAGCCTCGCCTCGGCACCCAACAGCGCGGTGCTCCGGATCCCGCTCAGCGCCCGGCTTCCGTACCTGGTCACCGAAACCGAGTCCGCCATCACGGTCCGGATCTACGGGGCCGCCGCCGACGTCAACTGGATGCGCTACGGAGGCGCCGATTCGCTGGTCGACCAGATGACATGGGCCCAGGCCACCGCGGACGAGGTGACCATCACGGTGGAGCTCACGAAGCCGGTCTGGGGGTACCGCACCCGGTGGGACCGCACCGACCTGCTGCTGGAGATCAAGCGGCCGCCCGCCATCAAGTCGGGGCATCCGCTCGAGGGGCTGCGGATCGTGGTGGACGCCGGCCATCCCCCCGGAGGCGCCACCGGCCCCACCGGGTATCGCGAGGCGGAGGCGAACCTCGGGGTGGCGCTCAGGCTCCAGGAAATGCTCGCGGAGGACGGCGCGCAGGTGATCATGACCCGCACCACCGACACCGCGGTGGATCTCTCCTGGCGGCCGCTGTACGCCGACAGCGTGGATGCCGACCTGCTCATCTCGATCCACAACAACGCACTGCCGGACGGGGTCAACCCGCTGACGAACAGCGGCACCAGCGTCTTTTACAACCAGCCCCGCAGCGCCCCGCTGGCCCGGTCCACCCAGGAGGAGCTGGTCAAGCGGCTCCAGCTGCGGGACCTCGGCGTGGGCCGGGGCGACCTGGCGCTGGTGCGCCCGACCTGGATGCCGTCGATCCTCACGGAAGCGATGTTCATGGCGATCCCCGAGCAGGAGGCGGCACTCCGGACGCCGGCGGGCCAGAAGCTGTACGCTGAGGGGGTGTACGAGGGAATCGTCGCCTACCTCAAGGACGTCGCGAAGGGGCGGGGAAGCGGGGATGCGGGGAGGTAGGGCCCGGCGGGACGAGGTAAGGATGTGAAGGCTCGCCAACTTCGGGCGTCACCTATCGCGTATCCCGAATGACAGGTCCGATGACTCTCGTTTCCAGTCGAAACCACCGCTTCCCCGCTTCCCCGCTTCCCCGCCTGGCGGTTGCAGCCACCGCGGGCATGCTGCTGATGTTTGCCGCCCCCGCCAGGGCCCAGTCTCCCGAACAACGCGCCCAGCTCGAGGCCTGGCGAGACTCCCTCAGCCAGATCAGCGACACCATCCTCCTCCTCCGTCGCGAACGCCTCCTCATCATCGACGCCAAGGCCGACCGCGACAACACCATGCTGCATTTGCGGCTCGGATTCCTGGCCCTTCGCTACGGCGACGTGGCGGGGGGACCGCACTACGAGGACGCCGCCTCCGAATTCGAGTGGGCCACCCAGCTCCAGCCGACCTGGCCCTATCCCTGGTACGGCCTCGGCCTCGCCGAGCTGTCCATCGGCGACTCCCAGGTGGCGATCGTGACCGGGCTCAAGACGATGTTCGGCAAGGACGCCATGGCCAAGGCGGCCGACGCTTACGCCAAGTCGGCCGCGGTCGATCCGAGCTTCGTGCGGGGCCTGGTGGAGCTGTCGAACACCGCGCTCAACCAGCGGGTCAACATCCGGCTCGACGTGGCGCTGAGCGCGCTGCGGATGAGCGCCGGCACCAAGGCCGCCAGCAGCCCCGAGGTGCTCCTGGCGCGCGGGCGCATCGAGCGCGAGGTCGGCAGCCCGGACAGCGCCGAGGCGGCGTTCAAGGGGTACCTGGCCAACGGGGGCGACAAGGGCCTCGGGCTGCTTGAGCTCTCCCGCGCCCAGCTCGGTGTCGGCCTCGACGCCGGCGTCCCCAACTATTACGACGGGGCGAAGTACGACGACACCCTGAGCGTGCCGCTCTACCGGAAGGACCTCGCGTACATCGCCACGCCGGCCGAACTCACGGAGTTCGACGCCGCGTCCGGCGCGGCCCGGTCCACCTGGCTCAGGGCCTTCTGGGACGGCCGCGACGACGCGAGCCTCCGGAGCACCAACGAGCGGCTCAAGGAGCAGTACCGGCGGCTTTATTATGTGCGCCGCAACTTCCGCCTCGCCAGCGCCCACCGGCACTACAACATCGAGGAGATCTACCACTCCGGCAGCGTCGAGTTCGACGACCGCGGGATGATCTACCTCCGCCACGGCACCCCCTCCGACCGGGCGTCCTATTCCGGCGTCGGGATCGAGCCCAACGAGACCTGGGTCTACCGCCATCCCGACGGCGACCGGGTGTACCACTTCGTGTCGCGGGAGGACGTCCAGGACTTCAAGCTGGTCGAGAGCCTGCTCGACATCTTCGGCTACTCGACCGCGGTGCAGCTGCAGGGGGCCAGCACCTCGCTCGCCTTCAACCCGACCACGGAGCAGCTCCTCTCCTCGCGCGAGGGGATCTCGCCGATCTACGCACGGCTCAAGGGGGCGGGCGGCGCCAGCGTCAGCCGCTACATGGCCGAGGAGCGGAACCAGGGGCGGCAGAGCTACACCATCGGCACCAGCACCGACAGCTACGAACTCCGCTTCCCCCGGTCCCTCAGCGCCAAGGTGCAGGTGCTGGCGGTGGGGAAGGACGCCCAGGGCTCGCTGGTGCAGGTGTCCTACGCCATCGCGGGCGGCTCGCTCACCGGGATCTCCACCGCGAGGGGCCAGATCTACCCGGTGCGGCTCCGGTTCGCGGTGCTCGACGCCACCGGGAAGTCGGTGGCGTCGATCGACACCACCCGCTTCTTCCTGTCGCGGACCCCGGTGCCGGTCACCGAGCACCTGGTCGGGCGGGCGGAGGTCCACGTGCCGCCGGGGGTGCACCGGTACCGGGTGCTGGTGCAGCAGGGGGAGGACGCGGGGCTGATCCTGCCGACCGACACCGTGCGCATCACGAGCGGGACGCGGATCTCGATCAGCGACCTCGTCCTGGGGCGCCGCAACAACAATCTCGGCTGGGTCGCGGCGCCCGGGGACACCGTCTACCTCAACCCGCTCCAGAGTTTCCACCGGAGCGAGGACATGCAGCTGTATTACGAGGTGTACGGCGCCTCGCCGGGCGCCACCCTGCGGACCGAGGTGGCGGTCCGGAAGGGGGGCGGGAGCGACCCCTTCGGCAAGGGGGGCGCGGCCATCAACCTGAAGTTCGAGGACAAGGCCGAGGGCGGTGTGGAACGCCTCAACCGCGAGCTGTCCCTGGGCCGGCTCAAGGCGGGGACCTATACCATCGGGGTGAAGGTGACCCGGCCGGACGGGTACAACGACCAGCGGGTGCAGCAGTTCACGGTGATGGATCCGTAGGGGAGGACGGGCAGGCGGGCCGACGGCCCGACTGGCCGTCTGGCCGTCCGTTCGCCGCGTTGCGAACCCCCCCGGCGAGCCGTAGCTTTGCCGCATGCACTGCGCCCAATGCGGTCACAAGCTCGAGGACTCCTGGACCGCCTGCCCGATTTGCGGGTCGCGGGTCGGCGGCGCCCTTGAGGCGCAGCGGGTCAGCACCGGCGACCTCTCCCAGACCGCCCTGATCAAGGACACCCTCGCCGCCGAGTACGAGATCATCGAGGAGCTGGGCCGGGGCGGGATGGCCATCGTCTTCCGGGCCCGGGAAAAGGCGCTCGACCGCGAGGTGGCCATCAAGGTGCTGCCCTTTTCGCTGGCCTTCGACGCCGAGTTCGTCGAGCGGTTCCAGCGCGAGGCCCGCACCGCCGCCCAGCTCGAACATCCCAACATCATCCCCATCTACCGGGTCGGGCGCACCGGGCAGGTCATCTTCTTCGTCATGAAGCTGGTGCGCGGCGGCTCCCTCGGCGCGGTGCTGAGTGGCGGCGGGCGGCTGTCGCCCACCGAGATCCGCCGGATCCTCGTCGAGTCGGGCCGGGCGCTCAACTACGCGGCGGGGAAGG
>DASUFQ010000051.1:0-43549 GCA_036274515.1 Gemmatimonadales bacterium
GCCGCTTCCCGCCAGACCGTCTGCCCCGTGACCCGCACCGTCAGGTGGAGGCCCCCACCGCCGTCCCGACGGAGCACCACCTGCTCGGCGCCTGGCGGCAGCAGTTCGCGCCGCGCCCGCACCACCGCCCACAGGTCCATGAGCGCGCTGTCGGCCAGGAGGCAGCGGTCGAGGTCGAAGATCGCCCCCGCCTGGCCCTGGCGGTGGAACCCGATCCGGCGCCCCCCGTCGCCCACGGCAAGCGTCACCTTGTTGCGGTATCCCCACTCGACGCCCGCCGGCTCGATCTCCGGGTCGGCGACCTCCAGCTTGCCGATCCTCCGGAGCGCCTCGCCGACCATTGCGCGCTTGGCGGCGAGCTGCGCCGGGAGCGCCAGGTGCTGGAGCTGGCATCCGCCGCAGTCGTCCCCGGTGTAGTGCGGGCACGGCGGGACCACGCGGTCCGGCGAGGGCTCGACGATCCGGCCGACCTCCGCCCGGGCAAAGGTCTTCGAGCGCCGGACCCGCCCGAGCGCGACGAGATCCCCGGGCGCGGTTCGCGGCACGAACAGGGTGCGCCCGTCGTCCAGGGCGCCGACGCCGTCGCCGCCGGACGCGATCCGGAGGATCCGCACCGGGGCCTCCGCTGCCGCGCTCACCGCAGCCCCTCGGCCCGGGCGGTGACAAGCCAGGCCGTGTGCGCGGACTCCGACTCCGCGACCGCTGGCTTCCGCGCGTGCCGGGCCGCATCCTCGGCGAGCGCCGCCGCGACGGCTGCCAGCCTGGTCCACTCGACCGCGGGGGGCTCGGCGGCCAGGTCGGGCCGGCGCTCGAGGAACTGGATGTCGATGTCACCGCGCAGGAAGGCGGGGTCGGTGACCAGCCGGCGCTGGAACCCCTGGTTGGTGGCGATGCCGACGACGACCAGCTCGTCGAGGGCGCGCACCATCCGGTGCAGCGCGTCCGCGCGGTCCCGCCCCCACACGATCAGCTTCGCGACCATCGAGTCGTAGTGGAGGGTCACCTCGTTGCCCACCTCGAACCCGCTGTCCCAGCGCACGCCGGGACCCGCCGGCACCCGCAGGAACTCGAGCCGGCCGGTCGAGGGGAGGAAGCCGTTGGCCGGGTCCTCGCTCGTGATGCGGCATTCCACGGCCCAGCCGTTGGGCGCGGGCGGTCCCGGTGGCACCTGCATCGGGAGCCCGCGCGCAATGCGCAGCTGCTCGCGCACCAGGTCGACGCCGTACACCAGCTCGGTGACGGGGTGCTCCACCTGGATCCGGGTGTTCATCTCGAGGAAGTAGAAGGAACCGTCGGCGGCGAGCAGGAACTCGCAGGTGCCCGCGCTGCGATAGCCCACCGCCTCTGCCGCCGCGACGGCGGCGGCACCCATCCGGGCGCGGAGTTCCGGGTTGACCGCCACCGAGGGCGCCTCCTCGAGGACCTTCTGGTGCCGGCGCTGCACCGAGCATTCGCGCTCGCCGAGGTGGACGGTCCGCTCCGCATCGGCCAGCACCTGGATCTCGACGTGGCGGGGACGCTCGATGAACTTCTCGAGGTAGACCGCCGCATCGCCGAACGCCTTGAGGGCCTCCGATGCCGCGGTCGCGAGGGCCCCCTCGAGCTCGTCCGGCCCCGCGACGACCCGCATCCCCTTCCCGCCGCCCCCCGCCGCCGCCTTCACCATGACCGGATAACCCATCGATGCCGCCAGCTCGTGGGCGGCGGCGCGCTCGGTGACCGGCGCGTCGGCCCCCGGCACCACCGGCACCCCCGCGGCCCGCATCCGGCGGCGCGCCTCGGTCTTGTCGCCCATGGCGCGGATGGCAGATGAGGGCGGCCCGACGAACACCAGCCCCGCCTGCTCGACCGCCTCGGCAAAGGCGGCGCGCTCGGCCAGGAACCCGTAGCCCGGGTGCACCGCCTGCGCGCCGCTGGCCCGTGCGGCCTCGATCAGCCGGTCGATCCGGAGGTAGCTCTCCGCGGGGGCCGCGGGGCCGATCTCGACGGCGCGGTCGGCGGCGCGCACATGGGGGCTGAGCCGGTCGGCCGCAGAGTAGACGGCCACCGCCTCGAGGCCTTCCTCGTGGCAGGCGCGGATGATGCGCAGCGCGATTTCGCCGCGGTTCGCGACCAGGACTCTCGTGACGGGGGTCATGGAGGAGGGGTGGCGGACGGCGGGCCGCTGGGTCGGATGCCTAGCGGCGGCAGGCGGCGATCTGCGTGTCTCCGAGGAGCGCGAGCGGACCGGTGCACAGTTGCGGATTGAATCCGGCGGCGGCGGCGTAGATGGAGTGGACCTCGTGCAGCCACGCCGAGCGCCCCTGGCGGTCGGCCCGGGCGAGGTCGGTCACCGTGACCACCCGGTCGCTGGTCGTCTGCCCCGGACCCGTGACGAGGACGAACCGCATCGGGCGGAGGTCGGGAAGCGCGAGCAGCGCCCGGTCGGCCAGCGGCGTGAGGCACACCGGGCGGCGCTGCGCCACCGTGGTGAGCGTCTGCTGCACCGACCAGGAGGAGTCGGTGCCCAAGGCGGAGGCGATGACGTACCGGTAGCGCGCATCGGTGGCGTAGTAGGCGGGGACCACGAGCACCACGCTGCCCGCCTGCCCGGCGGTGGCCAGGACGGAGAACATCGCCACCGTCTCGAGGTCGCTCCCCGTGGCCATCACGCCCGACGCCGGGCAGCTGCCCAGGAGGTTGGCTCCCAGCTCCACGATGAAGTCGGGGAGCGGCGCCACGTCCGCGGGCACGGTCCACTGACGGAGCACGCCGTAGCCCTGCCGTTCGACGGCATCCTGCGCCCGCTCGACCTCCAGCATCTGCCGGAGGATGACGCCGGAGTCGCCGCGCAGGCGAACCGCCTGGTCGAGGGCGGCGGCGCCGAAATCGATGTAGAGGGGTCCGGGGGATTCCGCCGGGTGGCCGGAGAGGTGCCAGTCGCGGATGTCGAGGAGGTAGAACCGGCCGAGCTGGATCCAGGCGGCGCCGTCGTCGGGGGAGGTGGCGAGGTACCGGCTGAGCATTTCCGTGCCGATGCCCCGCTGCCCGTTTCGGGCCAGCTCGGCGGCCCGGGGCGCCACGGTGGGATTGAGGGAGCCCTGCCCCACCAGCGGACCCACCAATGCCGGCGCTGCGGCAGCCAGCGCCAGCAGCGTGCGAAGATTGGGTTGGGTCATGCGTGCCATGCCGGCCGTCCGTCGCATGGGTGGGTCAGGGGTAGGCTTCCAAGATGGGGCGCTGCACGGAGTTTCGCCAGAGGGGCGGCCAGACGGCCAGACGGCCCGGCGGGCCGCCGGTCCGCCCGTCTGCCCCACCTACAGCGGGATACACCCATGCTTCTTCGCCGGGTTCCGGTCCCGCTTGGTCCGGAGGGTCCGGAGCCCGTCGATCAGGCGGGGCCGCGTGTCCCTCGGGTCGATGACGTCGTCGACGTAGCCCCGCGCCGCCGCGCCCCACGGATTCGCGAACTTTTCCGTGTACTCCTCGATCCGCCGTGCGGTTTCCGCGGCGGGGTCCGCCGCCTTGGCGATCTCCTCCCGGAAGAGGATCTCGACCGCGCCCTTCGGCCCCATGACCGCGATCTCGGCGGTCGGCCAGGCGAGGTTGAGATCGCCGCGAATGTGCTTCGAGCTCATGACGTCGTATGCCCCGCCGTAGGCCTTGCGGGTGATGACGGTCAGCTTGGGGACCGTCGCCTCGCAGTAGGCGTAGAGCAGCTTGGCCCCGTGCTTGATGATGCCGCCGTGCTCCTGCGCCACGCCCGGCAGGAAGCCGGGAACGTCCTCAAAGGTGACGATCGGGATGTTGAAGGCGTCACAGAACCGGATGAACCGCGCCCCCTTGACCGAGGCGTTGATGTCCAGGACCCCGGCCAGGACCGCCGGCTGGTTGGCCACCACGCCCACCGACTGGCCGCCGAGCCGCGCGAAGCCCACCAGCAGGTTGCCGGCATACTCCCCGTGCACCTCGTGGAACCGGCCGTCGTCGATCACCCGGCGGATGACGTCGTGCATGTCGTACGGCTGGCTGGCGTTCGCGGGAATCACCTCGAGGAGCGCCTCGTCGCGGCGGTCGTCCGGGTCGGCGGTGGCCAGCACGGGGGCCGGGTCGAGGTTGTTCGACGGCAGGAAGCCCACCAGCTCGCGGATCGCGGCCAGGCACTGCGGTTCCGAGTCGTGGACGAAGTGCGCCACCCCGGAGGTGCCGGCGTGGACGTCGGCACCGCCGAGCTGCTCGAAGGACACGTCCTCGTGGGTGACCGTCTTCACCACGTTGGGCCCGGTCACGAACATGAAGCTCACGCCGCGCACGGCATGGACGAAGTCGGTGATGGCGGGGCTGTAGACGGCGCCGCCGGCGCAGGGGCCGAGGATGGCGGATATCTGGGGCACGACGCCCGAGGCGAGGGTATTGCGCAGGAAGATGTCGGCGTAGCCCCCCAGGGACACGACCCCTTCCTGGATGCGGGCCCCGCCGGAGTCATTGAGGCCGATCATCGGCGCGCCGTTCCGCACCGCAAGGTCCATCACCTTGCAGATCTTGGCGGCGTGGGTTTCCGAGAGCGATCCGCCGAAGACGGTGAAGTCCTGGCTGAAGACGTACACCAGCCGCCCGTCGATCCGCCCCGAGCCCGTCACCACCCCGTCGCCGAGGTAGACCTCGTCGGCGAGGCCGAAATCGGTGGCGCGATGGGTCACGAACCGGTCGATCTCGACGAAGCTCCCCTCGTCGAGCAGCAGGTCGAGCCGCTCGCGGGCGGTGAGCTTTCCCTTCTTGTGCTGTTGCGCGATGCGGCGGGCGCCGCCCCCCTGTTCCGCCTCGGCCTGGCGGCGGTGGAGGTCTTCGAGGCGCTGGCGGGAGTTGGGCATGGGGGGAATATATGGACAGACGGGCGGACGGGCAGGCGGGCGGGGAATTATGGCAACCCAGGGAACGGAAGAGGGCAACCAGGTTCTGGCTGCCCTCCCATTTCCTACTGACCGACTGACCGACTGGCCGACTGGCCGACAGCCCGCCCTCAGTCGTCCGCTGGCGACTCGTCGAAATCCGGCTTGACCGGCGGGATGATCGGCTCGTCGGGGTACCCGACCACCGCCACCACGATGCGGTGATGGATCGGGTCCACCTCGAGGACCTTCACGTCGAGGGGCTGGCCTTCCTTGACCGCGTCGCCGGGGTTGTCGATGTTCGCGACGCCGAGCTGGGACATCGGGGCGAAGGCCTCGAGGTCGTTGCCGAGGTCGATCACGACGCCCTTGTCCATCAGGCGCACCGCGCGGCCGCGGAGCTCGTGGCCCACCGGCAGGGTTTCGCCGATGCTGAGCCAGGGATCCTCGGCCGCCTGCTTGAGGCCGAGGGAAATCCGCTTGTTCTCGCCGTCGATGTTGAGGATGACGACATTCACGGCGTCGCCCTTCTTGACCACCTCCGACGGGTGCTGGACGCGCTTGGTCCAGGACATGTCGGAGATATGGATCAGGCCGTCGATGCCGGGCTCGATCTCGACGAAGGCGCCGAAGCTGGTGAGGTTCCGGACCTTGCCCTCGAGCCGGGTGCCCACGGGGAACTTCTGCGGCAGCACCATCCACGGGTCCTGCTCGGTCTGCTTCATGCCGAGGGAGATCTTCTCCTCCGACTCGTCGACCTTCAGGACGACCGCCTCGATGGTCTCGCCGATGCTGACGATCTTCGAGGGGTGGCGGACGTTGCGGGTCCAGCTCATCTCGGAGATGTGGACCAGGCCCTCGATGCCGGGCTCGAGCTCGACGAAGGCGCCGTAGTTGGTGATCGAGACCACCTTGCCCTGGACGCGGGTGCCGACCGGGTACTTGGCGGCGACGTCCTTCCACGGATACTCCTGGAGCTGCTTCATGCCGAGGCTGATGCGCTCGCGCTGCCAGTCGATGTCGAGGATCTTGACCTCGACCTCGCGGCCGATGGCCACCATCTCGGTCGGGTGCGACACCCGGCCGTAGGACATGTCGGTGATGTGCAGCAGGCCGTCGACGCCGCCCAGGTCGATGAACGCCCCGAAGTCGGTGATGTTCTTGACAACGCCCTTCCGCACCTGGCCGACGAGGAGCTCCTTCATCAGGTGCTCGCGCTTGTGCGCCCGCTCGTGCTCCAGGATGACGCGGCGGCTGACGACGATGTTCCGCCGGCGCTTGTTGAGCTTGATGATCTTGAACTCGTAGGTCTGGCCCAGGAGCTCGTCGATGTTCGGCACCCGGCGGAGCGCGATCTGGCTGCCGGGGAGGAAGGCGTCCACGCCCATCAGGTTCACGACCACGCCGCCCTTGATCTTCTTGACCAGGGTGCCCTCGACCGGCTCGTCCGCCTCGTGCGCCACCCGGATCTTTTCCCAGACCCGCATGAAGTCGGCCTTCTTCTTGGAGAGCACGACCGCGCCCTCCTGGTCCTCGAGGTGCTCGAGGAAGACCTCGACCTCATCGCCCACCGCCGGCGGCTCCTTGAACTCGTCCAGGGCCACGGAACCCTCGGACTTAAAGCCGACGTCGAGGATCACGGCGTTCTCGGTGATGCGCAGCACCTTCGACTTGACGATCTCGCCCTCGGCGATGGACGCCATGGTGCCCTCGTACATCGAGAGCATTTGCTCGTACTCGTCCTCGCTGTAGTCCTCGTCGTAGAGGTCGGCGCGGACCAGGAGGCCGGTGGCCGACATCAGGGCGTCGGTCCGGACGGAGTAGCGGCGGGGGGTGTCGTCGGGGGTGGCGTCGTCGGTGGTGGCCGCGTCGGGGGCGTCCAGGTCGGACGTGGCGGCGGACAGCTCGGACATGTGGTGGTGATCCCTTCGGGGTCGACCGCACCGGGGTGGCTGCGGGATGAGGTCATGCCCGTTCCGGGGCGGAAGTGCCCGGGTTCGAGAGCCCTCAAAATTAACCCCGGGGGTGCGGGCTGGCTAGGGGGCGGTGGCCTTTTCCTTCCGGCGCTTCCCGAACCCGATGCCCAGGAGGAAGTGCGCGGCGTAGTTGGGGGTGTCGGCGTGGCCCTGGGCCACCTCCATGTCCGCCCAGGCGGCGGAGAGACGGAAATCGGCCGTCACGAAGGCCCAGCTCGGGACGTAGAACCGGCGGTTGACCCCGACCTGCAAGTTGAAGCCGTTGAGGTAGTTGTCCGTCGCGAAGACGCCGCCGTTGTTGGTGTCCTCCAGGCCCCGTACCTCGGACGCGGGATTCGACAGCACGGGGCCGACGGTGCCGAAGAAGGTCCACTCCTTCAGCCGGTAGCCGGGGCCGAGCCCGATGAGGTTGTAGCCGTTGGTGACCCGGAACATCTGGACCTCGGGGGGAGGGTCGGTCAGGTAGACCTTGTGGTGGATCATGCCCGCCATCCCCCCCCACCGGCCCCACCAGTAGGAAATCCGCCCGGCGTAGTAGATCCAGGGGTCGGTCGGCCTCGTCTCGTAGTGCGCGGTGAACTGGAGGGTGGGCTGGCCGTCCTGGTAGATCGTGAGGGTGCTCGGCGCGCTCGCGGCGGTGCCGAGAAAGCCCTCGATGGCCCACTGCGCGTGCGCCGCCGAGGGCCAGGCCAGAAGAATCGCCAGCGTAGCGCCTGGGAGAACCCCGGCGCCGCGAAGGAGCGAGCTCCCGACCTGGTCCGACGGCGACAAACCCACTACTCCGCAGGGGTGGCGACGCAGCCCTCGCCCGAGGCCTGCTGTCCGGACGGGCACTGCGGGCGCGCCGTCGATTCCGCAGGCGGAGTGTACTCGGTGGTGTCGTGGCTGGGGCAGGCGGCGGTGGTGAGCACGGCAACCGACCAGAAGAGGAGCGGGAGCCCGCGCCGGCCGAGGAATCTGCCTGCGGCTGGTGCCATCATGGTGTCCTCCAGGGGGAGAGGAATTTGGGAGGCACCATCCTACCGCTGGGGAGGCGGGTTGGCCAGACCCCTGCGCGTGCCCGGAATTCAGGGCTCCGGCAGCTTGTACACCGCCCGCGCCAGGGAGGCGATGCCCTCGACCTGCTCCTCGAACGTCATCCGCGACGAGTCGAGCTCCACCGCATCCTCCGGGGACACGAGGGGCGCCACCGGCCGGGACGCATCCGCCTTGTCCCGCGCCTTGAGCCGCTCCGCCTCGGCCAGGATCTCCTCGTTGGTGGGCGTCCGCCCCTCCTGGGCCAGCCGGCGCATGGCGCGCACCAGCGACTTGGCGTAGAGAAAGATCTTGAGCCCGGCCTCGGGAAAGACCACGGAGCCGATGTCCCGCCCATCCACCACGATGGGGACCCCCGCCTCCGCCAGCGCCCGCATCCTCGCGTTGGCCCAGTCCCGCACCTCCGGCACCGCCGACACCGCGGAGACCGCCGCCGTGACCTCCGGGGTCCGGATGCGGTCCTCCGCGGGAGCGCCGTCGAGCAGGGGCACGAAGTCCTCCCCCTCGGGGCGAAGCCCCAGGCCACGGCGCTCGGCCAGGGCGAGGAGGCGCGGCACGTCCAGCCGATCGGGGTCGAGCCCGGCGTCGAGCGCCACGCAGGTCAGCGCCCGGTACAGCGCGCCGGAGTCGAGATGGTGAAAGCCGATGGCCCTCGCCACCGCCCGCGCGGTGCTGGACTTTCCCGAGGCCGCCGGCCCATCGATGGCCACCACCCGCATCAGCCTGCTCCTTTCGTCCGACCCTTCAGCTGCGTCAACGCCGCGTGGAAGCCGGGGTAGCTGACCCCGGCGGCGTCGGGGTCGTCCACCCGGACGCGCGCGCCGGGGAGGGTGCCAAGCACCGCGAAGGCCATGGCGAGGCGGTGGTCGCCCTCGGTGACGACACGGCCTGCGGGGGGCCGCCCTCCGCCGACGACGGTCAGGGTGTTTCCCACGGCCTCCGCACCGGCTCCCACCGCGCGGAGGTTCCGGGCCAGCAGCGCAAGGCGATCGCTCTCCTTCACCCGAAGCTCGCCGACCTCGCGGAAGACCGTGGTACCCTCCGCGCGACTGGCGAGTACCGAAAGCAGCGGGATTTCGTCGATGAGCCCGGGGATCTCGGCGGGCGCCACGTCGGTGGCTGTGAGCCCGCAGGGGGCGACCACGAGGTCGCCAACCGGCTCCCCTCCCACTTCGCGAAGCTCCTCCACCTGGATCCCGGCGCCCATGCGCGTGAGGACCCGGAGGAACCCGGTCCGCGTCGGGTTCAGCCCGACACCCCTGAGCCGGAGCGACCCCGACTCCCCCAGGAGGGCGGCGCCCACGAGGAACGCCGCCGAGGAAGGGTCGCCGGGGATTTCCCACGCCATCGGCTCGAGCTGGCCGGTCGGCGCAAACCGGATCCACTCGCCGTCGTCGTCGAGGTCGTACCCACAGGACCGCAGCATCCGCTCCGTATGGTCGCGTGACCGACCCGCCGGCTCCCGGAGTTCCACAACCACCTGCCCGACAACGCCCGCCAGCAGGAGGGCGCTCTTGAGCTGCGCGCTGGACACCGGCAGTTCGTATCGCAGGCGGGTCAGCGCGCCGCCGCGGACGGTGACCGGGAGGCCGTCGGGTCCGCGATACTCGAAGCGCGCCCCCATGAGGGCCAGGGGGTCGGTGACGCGCCGCATCGGGCGGCGGCGCAGCGACGGGTCGCCCGTCAAGGTAGCGGAAAAGCGGTGCGCGGACAGGACCCCGAGAAGGATCCTGGCGCTGGTCCCCGAGTTGCCGCAGTGGAGCGCGTCACCGGGCCGGCGGAACCGGGGGCGCCCACGGACGACAATGTCGCGCCCTGCGGCGAGGGGCGAGATCACCGCCCCCAGCTGCCGAAGCACGCGGGCGGTACTGCGGGCGTCGAAGGAGGTGAGCGCCCCTCCGATCCGGCTCTCACCGGGCGCCATGGCGGCGAGGATCAGCGCCCGGTGGGTGATGCTCTTGTCCCCCGGAACGCGGAGGTCGGCGTCAATCCTCATTGGTGTCCGGGCTCGCTCGCTGGGGGCTGCAAGTTCAATGGCCGCAACGGTATCATCCGTGGCCGAGGGAAGCGGCCACAATCCTATCGCGAGCGCGGGCGAATCTCAACGGCGCGCCGAGGTGTACGGATGGCGACAATCCTGATCGTGGAAGACAGCCCCGACAACATGAAGCTTTTCCGGACGCTCCTGACCCTGCGGGGGCACACCGTCCTCGAGCTGATGAGCGGCGACGGTCTGCTGGAGGAAATCCGCGAGCGTCGACCGGACCTGGTGCTCATGGACATCCAGCTGCCCGAGCGCGATGGATTCGCGCTGCTCCAGGACATTCGGCGGGAGGTCCCCACCGCCCTGCCGGTCGTGGCGCTGACGGCGCACGCGATGGCGGGTGACCGCGAACGCGCGATCGGGGCTGGATTTGACGGCTATATCACGAAACCGATCGATATCCGCGCCTTTCCGGAGCAAGTCTCCGCCGCGCTCCGACCCGGTCGGGGTACCGCCTAGGATTGCGCATCTTGGCCTGAACACCGAACTTACCCCCTTCACCCGTCCGTTGGAGACCAGCAGTGCCGCCAGCACCCACGAATCCACCGCGCCGGCCCGCCGGCTCCAAGGAAGCGCTCTATGAGGCGCTCCAGGGAGCGGTCCAGTCGGAGCAGCAGAAGCGACACCACACCGCGGGCCGGGCGCGTTCCGCCGATCCCGGCCGTCGGCTGATGTGGGGGTCGCTGATAGTCCTGGCGGGGGTGGCGGTGTGGCTCGGAATCACCCGGCCTGACTGGGCCATGCCGGGGCCTCCGAAGCCGCACAGCGTGGAATTCCAGGACGCCAGCCTGCGGATGCTGATCTTCATGGAGTTCCGCCGGATCGAGAACTACCGACAGGCCAACGGAACCCTTCCGGCTTCGCTGGCGGAGGTCGGCGTGGTGCCCGCCGGGTTGAAGTACACCATCCTCCCCGACGGCAGCTTCCGCCTCGACGGGAGGAGCGGCGCCCTCCAGCTCAGCTTCACCTCGACCGACAGCGTGGCGCCCTTCCTCGGAAACTCGTTCGAGCTGGTGTCGCGTCGTGAGGTGCGGCCGTGAGCCGCCGGGGGCCGGGCCGCCGCGGGTTCACCCTCATCGAGCTCCTGGTGGTGTTCGTGGTGCTCGGCATCCTTTCGTCGATTTCGATCCTCAAGTACATCGATCTCCGGAAGACGGCCCAGGCCGCCCGGGTGGCGAGCGACTTCAACGCCATCAAGATTGCCGTCTACTCCTACTACACCGACGCCACCACCTGGCCGGCAGAAGTGGGGCCCGGGATCGTGCCTCCCGAGCTCGTCCCCAACCTGAACGCCGGATTCAGCTTCATCCGCGACGAATACACCCTCGACTACGACTACTTCCCGGTGTCCGGGTCCGGCCCCGGCGGGTATATCGTCGGCGTGACTGTCACCACGGTCGACCCGGGTCTCATGACCAAGCTGGAGCAGGTCCTTGGGCGGAACATGCCCTTCCTCTCCGCCGGCGGCGCGCTCACCTACATCATCGTCGGGTCCGACGGGGCGTCGTAGCCCTCCGCGGTCACGGTGCCGAGGTCGCTTGCCGCCGGGCGCGGTCGAGCATCGCGGTCACGAGAAAGCACACGATCAGCAGGACGGAGTACTCCATCCCGTTTCGCCCGCCGCCGACCACGAACCAGCCGGCGCTGGAGTGGACGAGAATGATCCCGAAGGCCAGCTCGACCGCAAACCAGGCGCAGAGGGGCGCCACGGCGAAGCCGAGGACGAGCGCCGGTCCCCCCACCGATTCCACCACCGAAATCATCCACGCCACCAGCGCGCCGAGCGGGATGTGGGCGCCCTCGAGGAACTCGCCGAAGCCGGCGACGCCCCCGGTGGTGAGCCGGTAGAGGCCGTGGATGGTGATCAGGAGACCGATGGTGACGCGGAGGGCGGTGCTGGCACGGAGGGCGGACAGGGGCATGTGGGGTCCGGGAGGAGGGAGGCGGTGACCTGACCGATTCCCTCCCTACGGCCGACCCCGGCGGAAGGTGCCGGGCCGCGGCAAGGCGGCTACCCCTCCTCCTCCAGGAGCGCCCCGGCGGCCACGGCATCATGCTCCCGGACGACGAGCTGGTACCCGCGGGCGTACGCCAGCCATGGCTCGAATCCGCTCGCGCCGTCTGACCTGATGGCGGTCCGGATGCCGTGGCTCTCGAGGATGGACCGCCCGATATGGGCGCTGGGCTCATCGGCGTAGGTCTTGATGCACACGAGGGGGTCGGTCATGCGCTGGCTCCCGGACTCGAATCGCGGGGACGCGGATCCACGTGCCGCAACCTCGCCCCGGAAGCGCCCCGGCGCCAGCGCCCGGGGGTGCGGTCATGAATTCATGAGCGGCCGACGCAGTCCGGCGTCCACGGGGCGTGGCGCCCCGTGGCCGCCGGAGTCGAGTTTGCCGGCGAGCCCGGCCATCGAGCCGAGGCCCGCCCTGCACGAGGAAGCTACTGCACAACGAGCGTGCCGGTCATCCCCGCCGCCGCGTGCCCCGGCATCGTGCATTCGTAGTTGTAGGTGCCAGGCGTGGTGAACGTGTAGGTGAATGTCGACCCGGCGGTGTTCAGGTCACCGCTCCCCGGAAAGGATGGACTGCCGGCGCTGCGGACGTTGTGGGCGACGGTGCCGGTGTTCTGCCAGGTCCAGCGCACCTTTGTACCGGCCGCAACGGTATCGACCGCAGGATTCTGGGTGGCGTTGGAGTCACTCCGGTAGCCCACGCCGTTGATGATGGAAATGTCATACGCGGGCGCGGGTGGCGGAGCAGGGGTCGTGCCGCCCTCATCTCCGCAGGCAAGGACCGGGACACAGAGCAGGGCCACCCAGGTGAGGGGCATACGGGCGCGGGGCATGGGCATGGTGAGGCTCCAGGAAAGGGTCGGGACCGCCTGCCGGGGATCCGGCGAGCGATACCCCTGGAGGATGCACGCCACTCCTTCCCGGCCTGTTCCCTGACGATTCCCTGGTCGTCCCTGAGGGCTCGATCGTTGTGGGGGACGCAGCTTTCTGCACTGTCGGAGAGGAACCGACGACCTCGCCGCCTACTTCAGGTACGGATCCTCGGCTGACGCCACCGGCTCCCAGAGCTCGAGCCTGCGGCCCTCCGGGTCGAGGATCCAGGCGAACTTCCCGTTCGGGTGCTCCTCAACGTCGCCGACCACCTCGACGCCGGCCGACGTGAGGGCGGCGATCAGGGCCGTGAGGTCCGCCACCCGGAAATTGAGCATGAACCTCTGGTCGCCGGGCCCGAAGTGCTTGGTCGATTCGGGAAAGGCGCTCCAGACGGTGTAGCCCACCTCGTCGGGGCGGTCCTTGTCGCGCCACTGGAAGGCGGTGCCGCCCCACTCGTCCGAGTCGATGCCGAGATGGGTGCGGTACCACGCCAAGGTCTCCTTGGGGTTGCCGCTCTTGAAGAACACTCCGCCGAGGCCGGTGACGCGGGTCATGATGGGGGCTCCGCTGCAGGCTGAATTGAAGGGGAGGCGGCGGCGGAGGACGCCGATGCCAGCATGCCCGGCTCAACCTGCAGGGGGCATCACCTGCCGTCAACGGCCCAGGCGGGCACGGCGGGGGGGGGGGGCGCCAGGGGTTACGGGTCGACGGGGAGCCCGCTTGGCACGCTGGCGGGAATATCCGAGAGCCGTTCCCGGACCAGGGGATCGGTCAAGGCCTCCAGGAAGGCGACGAGGTCCGCCACTTCGGCATCGCTGAGGTCGAGGGCCAATGCCACGCGCCGATCCAGCGTGGACAGGATGTCGGCGATGCTCGCGGCATCGTCCACCACCAGCCCTTGGACCGCCACCGGCAGCTGTGAGGTATCGTAGTGCTGCAGGGAGGAGGCGACGTCGAGGTAGTGCCGCACCGCGCCTTCGAGCGTCGAGTAGGCGCCGTCGTGCATCCAGGGCCCGGTGATCGCCGTGTTCCGGAGCGACGGCGTGCGAAAGGCGTAGCGGTCCGCCACGGCGCCGGAGACGTCGGCCCGACCGATGTCTCGCGGCGCCTCGGTCCCCCGCCCCGGCCCGACCTGCGGCACCCCGATGTTCGCGAATCGCTGGTCGGTGAACAGGTTCCCGTCGTGGCACTCGACGCAGCGCGCCTTCCCGTAGAACAGCACCCCGCCCCGACGGGCCGCCAGCGGCATGGCGTCGTCGTCGCCCGCGAGGTAGTGGTCGAAGGGGGAGTCGTTCGAGCGCCAGGTCGCGGTTTCAAACGCGGCGATCGCATTGCCCGCGTGCTGGAAGCCGAGGCCGGTCGTCGGCACCGCGGGGTAGGCCGCCTGGAAGAGCGTCACATACTCCGGCACGCTCAACAGGCGGGCCATGAGCGCCGCCCAGATCGCCGGCGAATCATCGTCGTCGATCATCGCCAGTTCGTTGGGGGCGCCAAAGACATCCATCTCGCCCGGCATCCCCCGCATTTCGGTGCGGTCCTGCACCGGGAACATCGCCTGGGCCGCGAGCGGACCGCTGACGCCCGCCGGCAGGGACGACCCCGCAGGGGTGTGCAGCACGCCCGCGCCGTCCCGCTCGACCCGTCCGTCCCAGAACATCCTCGTGAAGCGCGCATCGCCGAGGTTGAACAGCGCGGGCGAGTTGCGAGCCACGAACCCCCGGCCGGCACCGAGTTGTCGCGCGGCTCCAGCCCCCGTCCCCCCGGTACCGATGGAGAACGGGAGCCCGTCGCCGGTGTTCCGGGCGGGATGATGGCAGGTGGCACATGACACATCCCGGTTGCCGCTCAGGATCCGGTCGAACATCAGCGCACGCCCCAGCGCCGCCAACGCCGGGTCGGGAGCGGGCGCAGGGGCGAGCGGCACGACGGCGGCGTCGTGGAGCAGGCCGCGAAGCTCCCGATCGAGGGCCGACCGGTTCTCCGGGCCGGTCCCGTCCGCGCACCCCGCAAGCCCGGCCAGCAAGAGGAGCGCGGCCGGGCGGAATGCAGGCCCGGCGGTCGTGCGCGGCCTCCACCCCCTCACTGCACGACGACCCGGCCGCGCATCCCGAAGGCGACCACGTGGAGGGTGCACTCGTAGTCGTACGTCCCCGGGGTGGTGAAGGTCGTGGTAAAGGTGGTGCCGGTGCCCGACAGGTCGGCGCTTCCCGGAAAGTTGGGTGAACCGAGCGTGGGGCGAATGTTGTGGGTGCCCACCGGGCCGGGGTTCACCCAGGTCCAGCGCACCTTGCTCCCGGCGGGGATGGTGTCGATGGCCGGATTGCTGGTGGCGTTCTTGACGCTGACGAAGGAGCCGAAGATGATGCTCACCTCCGCGATCGGGACGGGGGCGGGCGGGTTGGGAGCATTGTTATCCTCCCCACCGCACGCAACGGCGGCGAGGGCCAAGGCGACGACTCCGGTCGTGCGACGGGCGATGCGCATGGAAACCTCCGGACCGCGGGGTGGACGGCGCTTGCACGGGGCGCCGGGAGCGGTATACTCTGCATGAAGGGCCCGAGCCGTTCCCCCGGGCTTCCCTGAGGCTTCCGTGTCCGATTCCACCCGCGCATCCCCACCCTCCATCGCGCCCGTCACCCTCGAGACCCTCGGGGCGGTCTCCCTGCGGGATGCCGCTGGAGCCTCCCTCCCCACCATCCTTCGTCAGCCCAAGCGGCTCGCGCTCCTCTCCTACCTGGCCCTGGAAGGGATCGGCACCTACATCCGCCGCGACCGGCTCCTGGCGCTGTTCTGGCCGGACCTCGACGAGGCGCATGCCAGAAACGGACTCAACAAGTCCGTCCACCATCTCCGACAGGCGCTGGGCGACGGGGTGCTGGTCGGCCGCGGTGATGACGATTTGGGGCTGGCCGCCGACCGATTCCGGTGCGATGCGGCCGACTTTCGCCAGGCCTGCGCCGCGCAGGATTCGGGGCGGGCGCTCGAGCTGTACCGGGGCGACCTGCTGCCCGGGTTCCACCTCGGGGACGGATCGGCCTTCGAGGAGTGGCTGGAAGGCGAACGGACGCAGCTCAGGCGGCAGGCGGCGCGCGCCGCGCGTTCGCTTGCCGAGGCGCTGGATCAGGCCGGTCAGGGCGCGGCGGCCGCCGACACCGGCCGCCGGGCCGTCGCCCTGTCGGGACACGATGAACCGACGGTGCGCTGGCTGATGGCGCTCCTGGACCAGCAGGGGGACCGGGCTGGCGCCCTGCGGGTCTACGAGGAGTTGGCGAGCCAGCTGCGAACCGACTTCGGCGTACAACCGGACGCCGAGACCGACGCGATGCGCGACGGCATCCTCGAGCGCGAGGGGAGCCGCCGCGGTCCCGGCACGGCGGAGGCCACCCCCGACGTGCCGCCGGTTGCCTCCGCCGGCCCCTCGGTCCCGGCCCCCGGCACGGCCGCGGGGAGGCGCAGACTGTCCCGAGGTTCCTTCCTCGCCGGGGTGGCCATCACCGTGATCGGCCTGGTGGCGCTCGGCTCAGTCATGCGCCGGGGGGCCCCGCCGCCGTCACCGTCCCGCACATTCGCGGTCCTGCCGTTCACCACCACCGGGACGGACACCGCCCTCATTCGCCTGGGGCACGACTTGATGGTGCTGATCAGCGCCCGGGTGAACGGCATGGCCGACCTTGAGGTGATCGACCCGGTCGCGGTCATGGCGCACATCTCCGCCGACAAGAGGGACGGGACGGCGCAGCGGCCTCGGGTGCCGCCTGGCGGGCTGGGTGCGACACGCGTCCTGCAGGCCAGCCTGGTTCGGGTGGGCGACCGGGTGCAAATCGACGGCCAGTTGATCGAGGCGGCCGGGCAGCGACCGCTCGCCCGCGTCGAAGTCACCGCCCCTAGCGGAGACCTGGTCGCGCTGGCGGACAGCGTGGTGTTCCAGATCATCGGGCGACTCCGGCCCGCGGGCGCGCCGGCTGCGCCCGGCGGGCCCGCCCTCTCCACCAGGTCGGTGCCGGCGCTGCAGGCGTTTCTCGACGGCGAGCGGCTGCTGGCAGCGGACCGGGTCTCGGAAGCCACCGCGCGCTACTCCGCCGCGATCGCGGCTGATTCCTCCTTCTGGATGGCGTACTGGAGATACCTGTACTTCGAAGACGACTTCGGGCGTGTCCGGTACACCGCGCTCGCCCAGCGACTCCGCGAGCACCGCGACCAGCTGCCGGAGCCGGAACAAACGCTGGTCGAGGCCCGGTTTGTCGATTCGCTCGCGGCACGAAACCGGCTCCTTGCGGGCGCGGTGGCCCAGCACCAGTGGTCCTGGGACGCCTGGTACAACTATGCCGATCACCTCTATCACTTCGCCCCATTTCAGGGTGGCACACTCGCGGCGGCCCACCGGGCGCTGGAGCGCACGGTTGCGCTCCACCCCGGGTTTGCCGATGCCTGGGACCATCTCTTTGTGGCGAGCCTTCAGGAGGGCGACACGGTGACGGCCCGGCGCGCCCTGGAGGAGCTCGGGCGCCTGCAGTATGACTCCGCCTCGATTGCCAGTATCGGGTTCGACGTGCTGCGGCTCTATCGATGGTACTACCTGACGGTGAGGGCCGGCGGTCGGCCGCAATCCCCTTTGAGCGACACCATTGCATCGGCGTGGCTGGAGTATCATGGGCCGATCCCGGTTGCCGCCTTCGACGTCGGGCCGCTGCGATTCGGCCTCGCCGAGGCGCAGCTCGATCTTGGGCGGCGGGTGCTGCGCCTTTCGCCAAGCCGGGTGATTGCGGATGGCCAGCTCAGGGGCATGGCGCTCGCCTGGGCCGCCCGGGGAGCCTGGGACTCGGCGCTCGCGACGACCGACCGCTATGTGGCGGAAACTCCGCTCGCCGAGGCGGCTCTCTTTCGCTATGAACTGGCGGTCATCGGCGCGTGGCTCGGAGGGGTGCAGCCGGGGGAGGCCGATCGGCGTCGAGCCACGGTGGCCCAGGCCGCGAGTGACCTTGCGGTGGATGCCCGTGGCGAGCTGGCCTGGCTGGATGGTGTCCTGGCAGCTTCACAAGGTGATACGGCCGGCATCGAGCGGGCCCGCCAGCGGGTCCGCGGGATGCCCGAGCCGATGGGAGGGTGGCTGGACCGCTCACTCCTCGGGCTGGCGCTCGAGCTGCAGGGCGCCCGAGCGGCGTCGGTGGCCACCCTGGCCAAGGTCGAAGGGGAGCGCATCGATGTCCAGCCGTATGAGCGTTCCAATTTCTGGCAGCCCTACCTGACGGCGGTCAATCGGATGGGCTTGAGCCGTGGTCTTGCGGCCCTCGGCGATTCGGTGGGCGCCCTGCGTCAACTGCGGTGGGTCGATGGGCACCTGCAGGTCAGCACGCTGGAGAGGGCGCGATCCGCCATGACCGGCATGGTCGACCTGGAGCGCGCACGGCTGGAGTCGGCTACCGGGCAGGCCGCGCTGGCGGGGGGCCACTACCGCCAGTTCCTGCGCCGGTACGACCTGCCCGTGCCGGCGCACCGGCACCTCGTGGTGGAGGCGCGGGCGGCGCTCGATCAGATTGCCTTGATAGGGTGCCCAGATGCCGACAGCGCGTGCGGGGCGGCGAACTAGGAGTCGAGAGCGGTCCGACAGCTGGACTGCAGCAGTGCCCGGGGTGGGGATCGAACCCACATGGGGATTGCTCCCCTTGGGATTTTAAGTCCCATGCGTCTGCCAGTTTCGCCACCCGGGCGCCCGTGGACAATACCCTGCGGGTCTTCCTGTGGCCAGCAAGCGTTCTTCCCCTGCACAGACAGTGTGCACCTCCCTCCTTGACCATCGTCACCCCCGATGTTCCCTTCCCCACCGTCGACGCCGGACCGGTCCGACGCCGCGCCTGAGCCCCGGAGGCGCCATGTCCCCCGCATCGCTTGCCCTCCCCCGACCCCTCGTGGTCCTCCTCGCCGCCCCGATATTCCTCGGCTGCGACAACTCCACCGCCCCCCAATACGATCCCGTCATCCCCACCCAATGGGCGGCCGCCGTCACCAACGACTTCCTCCCCTGGGCGCCCGGGACGGTCTATACCTACGGCGGCGCGGAAGACATCACTGTCGAGGTGCTGGTCAGCACCAGGACCATCATGGGGGTAACCGCCACCGAGGTACGCGACCAGGTCTTCGAAGGCGGCGTTCTCGTGGAGGACACCTACGACTGGTACGCCCAGGATATCGACGGCAACGTCTGGTACCTCGGTGAGGACACCAAGGAGTACGAGAACGGCCAGGTCACCAGCACCGAGGGATCGTGGGAGTGGGGAAATCAGGGCGCGCTGCCGGGCATCGTCATGTGGGCGGACCCCTCCGCCCACCTGAACGAGCGGTACCGCCAGGAATACCTGCGGGGCGTGGCGGAGGACGTCGGGAAGGTCATCGCCACCGGAGTCAGCGTGACGGTGCCCTTCGGGACGTACACAGGCTGCATCCGCACGCTGGACACCAGCGCGCTGGAATTGACGCTCCGCGAGCACAAGACGTACTGCCCCGGCGTGGGGCTGGTGCTGGAGACCGAGGAAGACGGCAGCGCGCCCGTGGAGCTGACGAACCTCGACGGGCCGTGACACCTGGGGCCGGCGCGGGTACTCTCGGCTAGCCGGGCGTCTCGCCGCGCACGCCGCCGGACGCGCGGGCCTTCCAGGCGTCCGGCGTCCGGCCGACCTCGCGGCGGAAGTCGGCTCTCACTGCCGCCGAAAGCGCAACATGACGCTCGACCGGGGCCACCACGAGGACGGCTCCACCCCACCCTCCACCAGTGAGCCGCGCTCCCCAGGCCCCGTGCCGCATGGCGCTGTCGACCAGCCGGTCCGCCTCGTCGCAGCTCGACTCGAAATCCTCCCTGAGCGAGCGGTGGCCCTCCACGAGGAAGGCGCCCAACCTCGGATAGTCCCTGACGCTGAGCGCCATCGCGGCCGCGCGGGTCCGGGCCGTTTCGCTCACCACATGGCGCAGGCGGCGGAACAGGACCTCCGGCAGCGCGCGCTCCAGGCGCGGAAGGTCGGCAGCGGGCACCGCCGCCAGGTGGTCCGCGGCCACGCCGGCCGCCCGGCAGGCCGAGAGCGACGCCTCGCACTCCCCGCGCCGCCGGTTATACCCGCCGTCGGCCAGCCGGTGTGACACGCCGGTGTCGAAGACCAGCACCGGCAGGTCGAAGGGCACGGCCGTGCGGCTGTCGTCGGCCGACTCGATCAGGAGCGCCTGGCGCGCCACGCCATGCACCGCAATCTCCTGGTCCATCCGCCCGCACTGCACCCCGACCACGTCGTGCTCGGCGCGGAAGGCGACCTCCGCCAGCGCCTCCCGCGAGAGCCGGCGGCCGGCCATCGCCGAGAGAGCGCGCGCGGCGGCGACGGCAAGCGCGGCCGAGGAGGCGAGCCCGGCTCCCATCGGCAGTGCGCTGGCGACGGCGACCCGCCCCCCCGGCGGCGCCGCCCGCATCTCATGCAGCACCCGGACCACGCCGCCCAGGTAATCGGTCCAGTTCCCCGCCGGCGCCGCATCCGGCTCGAAGGGAACCACCCGCCCCTCGAGGGCGGACACCGCTTTCCATCCGGCACCCGGGCCCGCCAGGACGACGGTCCGCCGCGCGAGGGCGAAGGGGAGCGACGGCCCGCCATTGTAGTCGGTGTGTTCGCCGAGCAGGTTGATGCGGCCCGGCGCCGAGGCGCCCGCGGCGGGGCGACTGGCAAAGGAGGCATGGAAGAGCGAACTTGCGAGGCGCAACGGAGCTGGCTGAGGCACCTCGAGAGAGTACCGCCGGAGGATGATTGAGGCAATGCATGCTGGGGATCGCGGTCGCGATCCTTTCCGCCGCGCCCGCCCAGGCGCAGGTCCCTGCCATCGGCGCCCCCCGCGGCATCCTGCGCTTCGAGATCGGCGGGGACTTCGCCAACGCCAACGACCAGTTCGCCGACGGCGCCTCGCAACCGTATCGCGCACAGTTCTCGTCCGCCGGTGTCGGCGTGGCGTTCTTTCCCGGGCTGTCCCCGAACCAGGCCCGGATCGCCCAGCTGAGCGGCATCGGCGGCTATGCGCTCAGCGTGGGTGGCGCCTCGATGCAGGCGCAGCTGAGTGTCGGCACCCTGCGCCTCGGCGCCACCCTCGGCATCACCCCCAAGCTGAGTGTCTTCGGCAGCGTCCCGATCGTTCGGCAGCAGGTGAAGGTCGCGTACGGCCTCGACGGCGCGGGAGGCAATGTCGCCTTCAATCCGGCCGACCCGGTCTACGGCAACGCCACCGGCGCGGCGGCCACCGTCACCTTCCTCGACGAGTTCCGCACCGCGCTCGACACCCTCGGGGCGCGGATCGGCTCGGGCTACTACGACGCAAATCCCGCTGATCGCGCGCTCGCCGACGCCACCTTCGCCAGCGGCACCGCCTACCTGGCCGGGCTCGATTCCCTCTTCGTGGTGCCGGGGACGGCGGGCAGCTTCGTCCCGCTCGCCAGCAGCGCGGCGGGCCAGGCGATGTCGGCCACCGTCGCCAGTACGCAGGGCACCCTGGCCACCCTCGGCATCCCGAGCTTCACGCAGCCCCTTCCCCTCCCGGCGGAGGCGCTGACCACCGCCCAGTACAATCAGTACCTGACCGCCTTCGCCGGCCCGATCGGCGCCCGCCCCTTCGACAACTACACCTCCTTCCTCCTCGGCGACATGGAGCTGGGCGCCGCGTACACCCTGATCGACCGGTGGAACCGCCCCGACCGGCCGGGCGGGCTCCGGGTGGTGGCACAGGCGCTGGTGCGCCTGCCGACCGGGTACCAGCCTTCGCCGAACGACTTCACGGCGGTGCCGACGGGAGGGGGACAGACCGACCTGCAACTTGCGGTCACGGCGGATGTCGGCGGGAGCCGGTTCGGCGCGCGGTTTTCCGGCAGCTACACCAACCAGATGGCGGCGACGCTCGACCGGCGGGTCACTCTGCCGTCGCAGCCGATCCCGTGGAAGAACCGCCTCGCGTCCGTCACGACCGACCCCGGCAACGAGTTCGCGCTGAGCGCGATGCCGTATTTCCAGCTGGCGCCGGGGCTCGCGATCGTGGGCGTCGTGCGGTACTGGAATCGCGGCGCGGATGCGGTGGAATACGCGTCGGCGTCCGGCGCGATTCCCGGCGTCAGCGCAAGCGAGCTTGCGACGGACACGCAACGCACCGCCACCGTACTCGGGGGAGGGCTGAGCTACGCCCCACGGCAGGCCGGCACCCGGGTCCCGATGGATGCCTTCTGGATGTATGAGGGGGTGGTGGCGGCGAGCGGAGGCGTGGTGCCGAAGGCGGGGACCGTCAGGATGGGGTTGCGCGTACCGGTGCGGCTCTGGGGCGGCCCCGCCGAATAGCGGGGCCGTCCCCGTTCAATTCCTCCAGGCCACGTACTCCATGGTGCCGAGTTGTGGCTGCGACTGCGCGCCGCCCCCGTCAGGGCGGATGAGCAGGAGGCCGTTCCCTGTCACGACTGCCAGCACCGAGTCCTTCGGCCCCCACGCCGAGTTGGACGCCGTGGCGAGCCCGCCGTCGTAGAGGACCTGCTCCGATCCACTCCCGTCCGAGCGGAGTCGATGGATGCTCCCGTTCGCGGTCACCGTCACCCACTTCCCGTCCTGCGACCAGGCGGGTGCGCCCGCGGCCCCATGGAGCGACAGGGGAAGGGTGAACCCGTCCGAGAGCCGCCGGATCCACAGGCGGACATCGATCGGAGTGTCCGGCTTGACCTGGGTGGCATGCCAGGTCACGAAGGCGACCGAGCCGCCATCGGGCGACCAGGCCACTTCACCCGAGCCGTACCCGAGTGAGTCGAAGTTGATCTTCTCGACGACCCCGTCGAGGGTGGCAATGTTCAGAAACCCGGTCGTATACCACGCGAATCTGGTCCCGTCCGGTGAAAGCGAGGGGCGTCGATCGCCCGGCACGCTGTCGGGGTACGGGATCACCGAGAGCACCGCCCCGACGGGGTCAACTGTGACGATGGTCTGCTTGCGGTCTCCAGACTGGCCGAACACCTTGATCTGACGGCCGTCCCGGGAAATCCAGGGGCGCAACCACTGCGTCACGCGCAGCTGCGTCATCGTGGAATCCGGAACCACCGAGATCGGGCTGCTGCCATCCAGCGCCACCCCGTAAAGCCTGACGAACCCGCTGGGCGTGTAGCTGAGATAGTAAAGTTGCCGCGGCACGGTCTCGCTGGGGTCGCTCGAGTCCGCACATCCAAGCAATGGCGCCGCGAAGGCGGCGAGCGAGAGGATCAGCGACCGGCGGAGGGTCATTGCCATGCCCCTGAGTTGAGGATTCCGCAACCAGCCGTCAATGGACCGCGCGGCCCAGCATCTCCTCGGCGTGCCGCCTGGCGGCCGCACTGTCCGGGTCGCCCAGCATCCGCGCGATTTCCGATACCCGATCCTCCCCGAGGATGGCCTCCACCGTGCTGGTGGCCACCCCGCCCTCGATTCCCTTTGAGACGACGAGGTGCCGGTCGGCCCGCACAGCGATCTGGGGCAGGTGGGTGATCACCAGCACCTGATGTCCCGAGGCCACTTCCGCGAGCGCCTCCCCCACCTGGCCTCCCACCTCACCGCCGATCCCCTGATCCACCTCGTCGAAGACGAAGGTGGGGATCCGGTCGTGCTTCGCCACCACCACCTCGAGGGCCAGCATCAGCCGCGAGAGTTCCCCGCCCGACGCCACCTTCTGGATCGGCTGCGCGTCCATCCCCACGTTCAGGCGCACCGCAAAGCGGACCGCCTCGGCACCATCGGGGCCGGGCGTATCCAGCGGCGCGAGCTCCGCCTCGAATTTCCCGCCCGCCAGCCCCAGCTTCGGCAGGAGCCGCCCCACCGCGCGGCCCAGTCGGGCCGCGGCGTCGTGCCGCCTGGCCGTGAGGAGCTCCGCCGCCGCGGCCAGTCCCGCCTCCGCCGCCACCCGCCGGGCCGCCAGGGCGCGGAGGTCAGCGTCGGCGGTGTCCAGCAGATCGAGCTCGGCCACCGCGCCCCGATGCGTCTCCCCGACGGCCTCGAGCGACCCGCCATATTTCTGCTGCAGCCGGAAGAGGAGATCTCGCCGGCGTTCGACGGCCTCGAGCCGCGCGGGATCCCGCTCGACCCCCTCCGCGTAGGCCGCCGCAAGGCGCGCCACCTCCGAGAGCTGCGCGTAGGCCCCGTCGAGCAGCTCCCGCCATTCCGCCACCCCCGGGTCCACCCGCTCGAGCTGCCCCATCGCCCGTTCGGCCGCGGCCAGCGCCCGGAGCGCTCCGCCGTCCTCGCCGTCGAGGGCCTCGGCCAGGACGCGCGCCTGTTCCTCCAGCGCGCCGGCATGCGCGAGCCGCTTCGCCTCGAGGGCCAGCGACTCGTCCTCGCCGGGCTGGAGGCGTGCCGCGGCGATTTCGTCAGCGACATGCTTCAGGTAGTCCGCCCGCCGGCGGACTTCGTCAAGCCGTGCCGCCAGTCCGGCCTCCTCGTCCCGGAGCGCGCGGAGCGCTTCGTGGGAGGCGCCCACCGCCTCGCGTTCCCCGGACGCCTGGGCATAGGCGTCGAGGATGTCGCGCTGGGTATCGGGCTTGAGGAGGGACACCGTCTCGTGCTGGCCGTGCAGGTCCACAAGGAGACTTCCGAGCTCGGCCAGCACGCCGACCGTGGCGGGGCTCCCGTTGATCCAGGCGCGCGAGCGCCCCTCGCCACTCACCTCCCGGCGGATGACGAGCCGGCCCTCGTCCACGTCCACGCCGAGGGCTTCCACGCGGCGCGACAGTCCGCGGGTGAGCCCCTCGAAGGCCCCCTCGACGACGGCGCGTCCGGCGCCCGGCCGTACCACGCCGCTGTCCGCCCGTCCGCCGAGGAGGAGTCCGAGGGCGTCCACCAGGATCGACTTGCCGGCGCCGGTCTCGCCCGTCAGGACGTTGAGGCCGGCGCCAAGGGTCAGCGTCACGTCGGCGATCGTGGCGACGTTGCGCACCCGGAGCTCGGCCAGCATCAGCGGGTCGTGCGGTCGGTGAGGTCGCCCCAGTGCAGCTTCTGGCGCATGCGCTGGAAGTATCCCTCGGGGCCGACCCGGACGAGGAGGACCGGTGATTCCGCGAGCGCGATCCGCACCCGCGAGCCAACGCCCAGGCTCGTCACCACCTGCCCGTCGACGGACACGATGACCTCGGCCTCGTCGGGATCCACCGGCTGGATCACGACGTCCCAGGAGGCGGGAAAGACCAGCGGCCGGACGGCCAGGGTGTGCGCGCAGATGGGCGTGAGGACCAGCGCCTGCACCCCGGGGGCCACGATGGGGCCGCCGGCGCTCAACGAGTAGGCGGTGGAACCGGTGGGCGTCGCCACGACGATGCCGTCGGCACTGTAGGGACCGACGCTCTCGCCATGCACCTCGACGTCGAGCCGGATGACGCGCGCGACGCCGCCCTTGTGCACCACGATGTCGTTGAGGGCGAGTTCCAGCGGGGTGGGTTCGCCGTCGGCGTCGAGGATGACCGCCTTGAGCGCCTGCCGAGGCTCGGTGATGTAGTGCCCGGCCACGACGGCGTCGAGCGCGGCGGGCAGGGCATTGCGGGAGACACTGGTGAGGAACCCGACCTTGCCGAGATTGACGCCGAGCACCGGGATCCCGCGGCCCTCGAGCATCCGGGCGCCACGGAGGAGGGTGCCATCGCCGCCGAAGGTCAGGAGCAGGTCGAGCGCCACGTCGTCCAGCGACGGCACCGGCCCGGGCCAGAGATCGGCGATCAGCGGCTCGGAATAGAGCGTCATCCCCCGTTCCGGGCCGAGCACCGCCAGCTGTTCCAGCAGGCCGCGGAGTTCCGGATACCGGTGGTTGCCGCAGACGCCGACCTTCATCGCGCCTCGACCGACTCCTCGCCGTGCAGCGCGGTGACCCGCCGCGCGATCCCCTCCGCCGTCAGCCCGAACGCGGCGAGCTGGTCGGCGCGCGGGGCCTGCTCCACGAGCCGGTCGGGCACGCCGAGCGCGATGACCCGCACCTCGGGCGCGATGGCCTGCACCGTTTCGGCGAGGTAGGCCCCGAAGCCGTTGACGACGGTGCCCTCCTCGACGGTCACCAGCACGCGGTGCTCGTGGAGGAGGGTGTCCAGCATGGTGCGGTCCAGCGGCTTGAGGAAGCGCGCGTTGACGACGGTGCAGTCCAGCCCCTCCGCGCGGAGGAGGTCGGCGGCGTCGAGCGCGGGCTGCACCATCGTCCCGACGCCGAGGATGGCCACCTCCCGGCCCTGGCGCAGCAGTTCCCACGTGCCGTACGGCACCGCCGGCACGTCGGCCACCGGGCTCGGCTCGGCGGGCACCTTGTCCCGCGGGTAGCGGGTGCAGAAGGGCCCGTCCTGAGGCTGCAGCGCCGTCTTGAGGAGGCCGATCAGCTCGTCGGCATCCTTCGGCGCCGTGACCGTCATGCCCGGCACCGCCAGCATGTAGGCGATGTCATACAGCCCCATGTGCGTCTGGCCGTCCTCGCCCACGAGGCCCGCGCGGTCCATGCAGAAGATGACCGGCAGGTGCTGCACCGCGATGTCGTGGATCAGGTTGTCGTAGGCCCGCTGGAGGAAGGTGCTGTAGATGGCCACGACGGGCCGGATCCCCTGCGTGGCCAGCCCGCCGGCAAAGGTGACCGCGTGGCCTTCGGCGATGCCCACATCGAAGAACCGCCCGGGCCACGCCTTCTGGAAGATGTTGGTGCCGGTGCCGCTCGGCATGGCGGCGGTGATCGCCACGAAGTCGGGATGCGTCTTCCCCAACTCCACGAGGGCGTCGCCGAAGACCTTGGTCCACGCCGGCGGGCCGCTCGACGGCTTCCGGGCCTCCCCGGTGACGGGATCGTAGGCGGCGAGGCCGTGCCACTTCTCGCGGTTCTCCTCCGCGTACGCGAAGCCCTTCCCCTTCTCGGTGAGCACGTGGATGACCCGCGGCCCCTTGAGGGCGCGGACGAACCGGAGGGTCTCGGTGAGCTTCTTCAGGTCGTGGCCGTCGATCGGGCCGAAGTAGCGGAACCCCATCTCCTCGAAGAACATCCCGTCGGAAAAGAGGTTCTTGGCGCTCTCCTCGACGTTCTTCGCGAACTCGACCACCCGCTCGCCCAGGACCCGGGATGCCGCCACGGTCAGCCCCTTGACCCGCTCCCGGAGCTTGTTGGTGAGCGGATTGGCGACGATGCCGCCGAGGGTGCGGCTGATGGCCCCGACGTTCGGCGAGATGCTCATCCCGTTGTCGTTCACGATGAGGATGATGTCGCGGTCGGAGTGGCCCGCGTTGTTCATCCCCTCGTAGGACAGGCCGCAGGTCAGGGCGCCGTCGCCCACGATCGCCACCACCTTGTGGTCCTCGCCCTTCAGGTCCCGCGCCGTGGCCATCCCGAGCGCCGCCGACATGGCGGTGCCCGCGTGGCCGGCGCCGAACTGGTCGTGGGCGCTCTCGGTGCGCTTGAGGAAGCCGGAGAGCCCGCCCGTCTGCCGGAGCGTCGGGAACTCGGCGTTGCGGCCCGTCAACAGCTTCCAGGCATAGGCCTGGTGCCCGACGTCCCAGAGGATCTTGTCGGTGGGGGAGTCGAACTCGTACAGGAGGGCGATCGCCAGTTCGACCACGCCGAGGCTGGCGCCGATGTGGCCGCCGGTCACGGAGACACAGTCGATCAGCCGTTCGCGGACCTCCTGCGCCAAGGCCGGGAGCTGCTCCCTGGGCAGGCGCTTCAGGTCGTCGGGGCCGTTGAGGGTCTCGAGCAGGGACATGGGCAGTCGATCCTGGGTCAGTGACGTCGTGTCACAATATAGCGGGCGAGCGCCGCGAGCGTGTCCGACGGCACTCCGGCGCGCTCGAGGGCCTCCACCGCCGCGGACGCATGGCGGCTCGCCGCCTCGCGCGCCCCATCCACCCCCATCAGCTGGACGTAGGTGGACTTGGCCACGGCGGCGTCCTTGCCGGCGGTCTTCCCCAGCTCTTCGCTCGTGCCGGTGGCGTCGAGCACGTCGTCGGCCACCTGGAAGGCCAGGCCCACTTCCCGGCCGTAGCCCCGGATCGCCTCGAGGCGGCCGGCGGAGGCCCGGGCCGCGAGCGCGCCGAGGACGCACGAGGCCTCGATCAGCGCGCCCGTCTTGGCCCGGTGCACGCCGCGGAGCTCCTCGAGGCCGAGGGCGCGCCCCTCCGCCTCGAGGTCGAGCCACTGGCCCCCGACCATCCCCGTCACGCCACCGGCCGAGAAGAGCTCGGCCGCCAGGGCCCCAAGCTCGCTCGCGGCGAGCCCGAGCCCCCGCGCCGCCTCCGCCAGGACGCGCGCCGCCACCGGCACGAGGAGAAATCCGACCAGCGTGGCGGTGGGCGGGTCGAACTCCCGGTGCGTGGTGGGCCGCCCCCGCCGGAGGTCGTCGTCGTCCATGCAGGGCAGGTCGTCGTGGACCAGCGAATAGGTGTGGACCGTCTCGACCGCCGCCGCCACCCCCGCGATCGACGCGGAGGTGCCGCCGCAGGCGCGGTACGAGGCGATGACGAGGCCGGGGCGCACCCGCTTGCCGGGGCTCCGCAGGGCGTAGCCCATCGCCTCGCCCCGGCGGCCCGGCACTTCGCGCACGAGGCGGGCCGCCCATTCCTCCAGGATCGCGTCGGTGAGCTGGCGCGACTCCCGAAGCAGCGCCTCCGCCCCCGGTTCAGCCGTCGAGATCGACAAGCTCCACGCCTCCATCGGCCTGCTCGACCACCTTCTTGACCCGCGCCTCCGCCTCCGCGAGGCGGTCCCGGGCGGCGCGGAGCCGCACGACCCCTTCCTCGAAGAGGGCGAGTGCGGCGTCGAGATCGGCGTCGTCGGCCTCGAGCTTCCGCACGATCTCCTCGAGGCGACGGAGGTCGTCCTGCAGCGTCGGCGTGTCTTCCCGGGGTTTGTGCATCGGTCGCTACTCCGCCCGCGCCGGCACCGCGCCATCGCTCACGCGAAGCCGGAACTGCCGGCCCGAAGGAAAGTCGGCCGCGCGCGACAGCACGCGGCCGGTGTCGTCCTGCGCCACGCTGTACCCGCGGGCCAGGACGCGGAGGGGACTCAGGGCGTCGAGCTGGGCGGCGGCGCGATCCACCCGCCCGCGGCGGGCCTCGATCATCCGGCTGAGCGAGGCGTGCAGGCGGTCGCCGGTGCGGGCGAGCCGCTCTTCCGCCACCCGGGTCCGGCGGCGGAGCCCCGCCGCCAGCCGCACGCCGAAGCCGTCGACGCGGTGGACCAGCGCCCGCCGCTCGGGCACCGCGAGCTCCGCGGCCGCCGACGGCGTCGCGGCTCGCGCGTCGGCCACCAGGTCGGAGAGGGACACGTCCGTTTCGTGGCCGACGGCGGAAATCGTCGGGACCCGCACCGCGGCCAGCGCCCGGCACACCGGCTCCGCGTTGAAGGCGCCGAGGTCCTCGCGGGCCCCGCCGCCGCGGCCGACGATGCAGAGGTCCACGGCGTCAATCCGGTTCACCAGGCCGAGGGCGCGGACCAGCGAGGCGGGCGCCCCCTCGCCCTGCACCTGCGCCCCCACCAGCACGATCTCGACCGCGCTCCACCGGTTCCGCGCGACCGTGATGATGTCGCGCAGCGCGGCGCCGTCCGGGCTCGTGACCACGGCGATCCGGCGGGCCAGCGGCGGGAGGGGGCGCTTCCGGTCGGGATCGAGGAAGCCGTCGGCCTTGAGGGCGGCGCGCACCCGCTCGAGTTCGAGCGCCTTGGCGCCGAGCAGCGCGGTGGGCACGATGTCGGTGGCGGTGAGCCGGTACTCGCCCTTCTCCTCCCAGAGCGTCGGCTTGCCGCGGACCAGCACTTCCATCCCGTCCGCCGGCGGCTGGCCGTGGCGCTTCAGGACGCCGGCGGCCTGCTGCTTCCACAGCATGCAGCGGACCGACGCGTCGGCGTCGCGCAGGGTGAAGTACCAGTGCCCGCTGCGCCAGATCTTGAACTCGACCAGCTCGCCGCGCACGAACACCGCCCCGCCGAAGCTCCCCTCGACCGCGCTCCGGGCCCGCCGGTTGAGCTCCGCCACCGAGAGCTCCTCGGGCAGTTCGCCGTCGCCGAAGAGGGAGGGCAGGCTCACGCCGGCCGCCTCACCCGGCCCGCGAGAGTTCGGCGGCCTGCAGCGTGTTCTTGAGCAGCATGGCGATCGTCATCGGCCCCACGCCGCCCGGCACCGGGGTGATGGCGGAGGCGATGGCCGCCACCGGCTCGAAGTCGACGTCGCCGCAGAGGCGGTAGCCCTTCTCGCGCGTGGCGTCGTCCACCCGGTTGATCCCGACGTCGATGACCACGGCGCCCGGCCGCACCATGTCCGCCGTCAGGAATTCCGCCTTCCCGATGGCGACGATGAGGATGTCGGCCTGCCGGGTGAGGGAGGGGAGGTCGCGCGAGCGGGAATGGCAGACGGTGACGGTCGCGTCGCCGCCGGCGCCGTGCTGCACCAGCAGGTTGGCCATCGGCTTCCCGACGATGTTCGAGCGGCCGACGATGACGGCGTGCGCCCCCTTGGTGTCGATGCCGGACCGGATCAGCAGCTGCTGGATGCCGTACGGGGTGGCGGGCCGGAAGGCGGTCGGGTCGCCGGTGACCAGCTTGCCGACATTCTCGGGATGGAAGCCGTCGACGTCCTTCCGCGGGTCGATGCGGCGCAGCACCCGGTCGCTGTCGATCCGTCCCGGCAGCGGCAGCTGCACCAGGATGCCGTGGATGGCGTGGTCGCCGTTCAGGGAGTCGATGGTGGAGAGGAGCTCGTCCTGCGTCGTCGAGTCCGGGAGCCGGATCGTGACGGAGTGCATCCCCGCCTCGGTGCAGGCGCGCCCCTTGCTCCGCACGTAGACCTGGCTGGCGGGGTCCTCCCCCACCAGCACCACCGCCAGCCCCGGCTTGACGCCCTCGGCGGCCAGCGCGGCGACGTCGGCGGCCACCTCCTCGCGGATGGTGCGGCCCATCGCGACGCCGTCGAGGAGCCGGGCCGTCACCGGGCCACCTCCACCGAGCGGGTCTCCCGGATGACCACGACGCGGATCTGGCCCGGGTACTGGAGCTCGTTCTCGATCTTCCGCGCGATCTGGTCCGACAGCTCCGCCGCCTGCGCGTCGTTCACCTGGTCGGGGGTGACGATGACCCGGATCTCCCGCCCGGCCTGGATGACCGCGGTCTTCTCGACGCCGCGGAACCCGTTGGCGATTTCCTCGAGCTTGGTGAGCCGCTTGACGTAGCTCTCGAACGCCTCGCGCCGGGCGCCCGGCCGCGACCCGCTGATGCCGTCGGCCGCCTGGACCAGCACCGACTCGGTGGATTCGTGCGGCACGTCGTCGTGGTGGGCGTGGATGCAGTTGATGACCGCCGCCGACTCGCCGTACCGGCGCGCCACCTCGACGCCCAGCTCCACGTGCGTCCCCTCGCTGTCGTGGGTCAGCACCTTGCCCACGTCGTGGAGGAAGGCGCCCCGCTTGGCGAGCTTCACGTCCACCCCGAGCTCCGCCGCCATGATGCCGGCGAGCCACGCCACCTCCTTCGAGTGCTCCAGGATGTTCTGCCCGTAGCTGGTCCGGTACCGCATCCGGCCGACGAGCTTCACGAGCTCGGGGTGCAGCCCGCTGATCCCGGTGTCGAACGCCGCGCGCTCGCCGAGCTCGACGAGCTGGGTGTCGAGCTCGGCTCGCACCTTGACGACCACGTCCTCGATGCGGCCGGGCTGGATCCGCCCGTCGGCGATCAGCGCCTCGAGCGCCCGGCGGCCCACCTCGCGCCGGATCGGGTCGAAGCAGGAAATGACCACCGTGTCCGGGGTGTCGTCGATGATGACGTCGACGCCGGTGGCGAGCTCGAACGCCCGGATGTTGCGGCCCTCCCGGCCGATGATCCGCCCCTTCATCTCGTCCGACGGCAGCGTGACCGCGGCCACCGTGCTCTCGGCGGTCTGCTCCGGGGCGATGCGCTGGATGGCGATGGCCACGATCCGCTGCGCCTCGCGCTCGGCCCCCTTCCGGGCCTGCTCCTTGATGTCGCGCGCCAGGGCCGCGGCGTCGCTCCGGGCGGCATCCTCCGCCTGGCGCAGCACCTCGCGGCGCGCGTCCTCCGCGCTCAGCCCGGCGATCTGCTGCAGCCGCCGCGACTGCTCCCCCTTCAGCGCCTCGAGTTCCTGCTCCCGCGGCGCGAGCGCCTGCTCGCGGGCGCCGATCGCGGCCTCCCGCTGCTGCAGCGCGGCCTCATGCGACGCCAGCTGCTCCTGCCGGCGGTCGTGAGCCCGCTCCCGCTCCTCCGCGCGCCGGTCGAGCCGCGCCCACTCCTCGCGGCGCCCCTGCGTCTCGCGGTCCAGTTCCTCGCGGAGCCCGAGCACCTCCATCTTGCCCGCCAGGACGGCGTCGGTCCGCGCCGTGTCCGCCACGCGGCGGGCATCGGCGGCGATCCGGTCGGCCTCCCCCTGCGCGGTGCGGAGCTGCTGGTCGGCGCCGGACTTCGCGACCCGGAGCAGCTCGGCCGCCTCGGCGCGCGCGGCGGCGACCGTGTCACGGCCGGCGGCGCGGCGGCGAAGCTGGATGATGAAGACGGTGAGGAGGGCAACCCCAAGGCCGGCGAGCGCTCCCCCGGCGAGGGGGAGCAGTGGCAGGTCAGGCATGGTATCTCCAGCGCGACGGCAGGGCCGCCGCGCGTTGATGTCAGTCGGCCGGGGCGGGAATCCCGGCGGCGCGCCCGCCGCGCTTGTTCGGCGGCAGGAGGCGAGCCACTTCGTCGAGCAGGACGGTCAGACGGGCGGCGCCGTCGCGGTCCCCGCGCCGGGCCTGGAACAACTCATCGGTGATCTGCAGCGCGGCGAGAATGGCCGCCTTGTGCGTCTCGACGCTCGGCATCGTCGACTTCACGTGCCGCAGCGCCGTGTCGAGGTAGGCCGCCACCTCGCGCGTGTACTCCGGGGGGAGCTCGGAGCGGACCGTGAAGCTCTCCCCCGCGATGAACACCTGCACGGCGTTCTTGGCGGTGCTCACGCGGCCCCCTCGTCGGCCTCGAGGAAGGCCAGCCGGCTGGACAGCGACTGGAGCCGCTCACGCGCCGACTCGATGCGCTGCCGCAGCGCCTGGTTCTCCACTTCCAGCTCGATGACCCGCTGCCGCGCCTGCAGCAGTTCCGGGCCCGCCAGCACCCCCCCGCGGGAGCGCGCCTCCTGCAGCTCGCCCTCCGCCTTCTGGGTGCGGCGGCGCCAGCCGGCCACTTCGTCGCCGAGGTGCTTGAGCAGCTGCTCGAGCTCGGCGAGTGCGGCGAGGTCAGGACGCGCGTAGTTCGATGCCATGCTGCTCCCGCAGGACCTTGAGAACCTTCGTGACGGAGGCGTCGACCTCCTGGTCGCGCAACGTGCGGTCGGGGGCGCGGTACCGGAGCCGGAACGCCAGCCCGCGGTGCCCGGCCGGGACACCCGCCCCCCGGTATTCATCGAGGACGTCCACCGACTCGACCAGCTTCCCGCCGGCCTTCCGGATCGCCTCGCCGAGGTCCGCCGCGGCGAGGCCGGCCGGCACCAGGAGCGACAGGTCCCGGGCGGCGGCGGGGGTCCCGGGAAGCGGCTTGAATCCGGATACCGAACGGGGCGCGCCATCGATCAGGAGCTCGAACCCGAGGAGCAGCCCGGCCCACGGGGGCGCGTCCCCGTTCAGCGGGCCGGCCCGACCGACCTCCAGCCCCCCCTTGGCGATGGCAACCCACTCGCCCCCATCAACTTGCACCGTCGCGCCGGGATGCGCCAGAGCGGCGGCGGCCTCGAAAAGGGAGCGAAGATCCCAGGGGTCCGCATCAGGCGCCTTGCCGGCGCCGCTCCAGTGCGCCGGCTCGCGGGCCCCCGTGACGACCCCGGCGACGCGGCGCTCTTCTGCCGGCGGCTCCCCCGGCCTGCCGAGACGGAACGTCGTCCCCAGCTCGAAGAGCCGCACATCGCGGGTGTGGGCCGCCCAGTTCCCCTCGACACGGCGCACCAGACCGGGCAGGAGGCGGGTCCGCAGGTACCCCTCCTCGGCGGAGAGGGGGTTCAGCAGGCGGACGGCGCCGGGACCATCCTCGGGCCCGAGCGGGAGCGACTGGACTTCGTACAATCCCTCGGCCACGAGGCCGCGCCGGATGGCGGCGTCGAGCTCTTCCGAGAGGGCGCTCGGCAGCTCCCCGACACGGAAGGGGCGGAGTTCCGTCGGAAAGTTGTCGTACCCGTGAAGGCGCGCGACTTCCTCGATGAGGTCGATTTCCGCCAGGAGGTCAGGCCGCCACCCGGGCACGTCGACGGCGATCCGGCCGTCTTCCGGCTTGGACACCACCGTGGCGCCGATGGCCACCAGGTACCGCTCGATGGCGTCCCACGGGACGTCGACGCCCAGCACCTGCGCCACGCGCGCCGGTCGGAGAAAAATCCGCGGCGGGTGCGCCACCTGGGGCTGCAGGTCGATCGGCTCCCCGTCGAGCGCGCCGCCCGCCGTGGCCTGGATGATCTCGACGGCGCGGCGGAGCACCTCCGGTCCGTTCCAGCGGTCCACGCCGCGCTCGAACCGGTAGCTCGCCTCACTGGAGAGGTTCAGCGCCTTCCGGGTGGCGCGGACGCGCCGAGGCTCGAAGTAGGCGCATTCGAGGAAGAGGTCGGTCGTCGCGGGGCCGACCTCCGAGTGCGCCCCGCCCATCACGCCGGCCACGCCGATGACGCTCGTTCCGTCGGCGATGACGGTCATGGACTCCGCCAGCGTCCGCTCCGCCCCATCCAGCGTGGTCAGCCGCTCGCCGGCCCGCGCGCGGCGGGCAATCACCGCGTGCCCCTCCAGGCGCGACACATCGTACGCGTGCATCGGCTGGTTCAGTTCGAGCATGACGCAATTGGTGGCGTCCACCACGTTGCTGATCGAGCGCATCCCCGCCGACTCGACGCGGGCGCGGAGCCACTCCGGCGACGGCCCGACGGTCACCCCACGCAGCACGGCGCCCAGGAACCGGGGGCACCCCTCGGCGTCCTCGATCGCCACGCGCACCCCGCCGGTGACGCCTTCCGACCCGGCTCGCACCGGCGACGGCATCGAGGGACCGTCGGAACCGGGCACCGCGGGGAGCCGGTAGGTGGTGCCAAAGGAATAGGCGAGCTCGCGCGCCACGCCCTTGTGGCCCAGCAGGTCCGGGCGGTTGGGAGTGACGTCCACCACGAGGCGCTCGTCGGCGATCGGCATCGCCTTGAGGAACGGTGTGCCGGGCGCCGCGTCGGTGGTGAGTTCGAGGATCCCGTCGTGCTCCTGGCCCAGCCCGAGCTCGCGGGCGGAGCAGAGCATCCCCTCCGACACCTCCCCGCGGATCTTGCGCCGCTCGAGCGTGAGGCCGCCGGGGAGGGTGGCCCCGACCGGGGCAAAGGGATACTTGCACCGCGCCGTGACGTTCGGGGCGCCGCACACGACGCTCCGGGGCGTCCCGCTGCCGTCGTCGACGTCGCAGAGCCGGAGGCGGTCGGCGTTCGGATGCGGGCGCACCTCGCGCACGAGCGCCACCACCACCTGCTCCAGCCCGGGGTGGAGCGGCTCGATGGCGTCCACCGTGGCGCCCAGCGCCGCGAGCCGGGCTGCCACGTCGGCAGGATCGAGCGGGCGGCGGAGGAAACCCTCCAGCCAGCGGCGGGAAATGTTCATCCGGCCCGCCCGAGCTGCCCGAGGAACCGCATGTCGCCCTCGTAGAGCAGCCGGATGTCGGGAATGCCGTAGCGCAGCATCGCGATCCGCTGCGGCCCCATCCCGAAGGCGAACCCGGTGAAGCGTTCGGGGTCCACCTTGCAGTGCTCGAGGACCGTGGGATGCACCATCCCGCAGCCGAGGATTTCCATCCAGCCGGTGCCCTTGCAGGCGCTGCAGCCGCTCCCCTGGCACAGGAAGCAGGAGACGTCCATTTCGGCGGACGGCTCGGTGAACGGGAAGAACGACGGCCGGAACCGGACCGTGGTGCTGGGAGAGAAGAACTGCCGCGCGAAGTGCAGCAGCGTCCCCTTCAGGTCCACGAAGGAGATCCCCTCGTCGACGGCGAGCCCCTCGATCTGCGCGAAGACCGGGGCGTGGCTCGGGTCGAAGGGATCCTTCCGGTACACGACCCCGGGGATGACCACCCGGTAGGGGGGCGGCCCGGCCATCATGGTGCGGATCTGCACGGGCGAGGTGTGCGTGCGGAGCAGGACCGCCTTCCCATCCCCGGGCCGGGCGTCGCCGCCGACGTCGAGGTAGAAGGTGTCGTGCATGTCCATGGCGGGATGGTCGGCGGGAAAGTTGAGCGCGCCGAAGTTCATCCATTCGGTCTCGGCTTCCGGCCCGACGGCCCGGTTGAAGCCGAGGCCGTGGAAGATTTCACAGATCTCGTCGACCACGCGGGTGACGGGGTGCTCGGCGCCCACCCACCGCCGGCGGCCGGGCATGGTGAGGTCGAGTCCGGCGGCCTTCGCCCCGGCGGAGTCCGAAGCCAGCGCCGAGGCACGCGCCTCGAACGCCGCCTCGAACGCCTGGCGCAGCTCGTTCGCGGCGGCGCCGACCGCCCGCTTCTCCTCGGGCGCCAGCGTGGCGAGCGAGCGGAGCAGCGCCGTCAGCGCCCCGCTCTTCCGGCCGAGCACGGCGATCTGCTCCGCCTCGAGCGCGGCGGCGTCGAGGCCGGGCACCGCCGCGAGGCGGGGCCGGAGGGCGTCGAGCAGCGATTGTGGGTGGGACTCGGCCATCGCGAATCCGGCGGTCAGGTGCGTGGATACGGCAGTGGGGCCGGCCGCGCATGGCGACCGGCCCCACGCGCGACCCAGCCCGGGAACGCGGGCGTTACTTGGCGGTCTTGACCGCTTCCGGCGTGGCGGCGTGCGCCTTGGCCACCTCGGCAATGGCGGCAAAGGCGTCGGCGTCGCGCACCGCAAGGTCGGCGAGCACCTTCCGGTTGACCTCGACCCCGGCACGCCGAAGGGCGTCCATCAGCCGGCTGTAGCTGAGCCCGTGCTGGCGCGCGGCGGCGTTGATGCGCGTGATCCAGAGCGCGCGAAACTCGCTCTTCTTCTTGCGCCGGTCGCGATAGGCGTACGCCAGGCCGCGTTCGACGTTCTCCTTGGCGGCCTTGTACAGCTTGCTGCGCGACTGGAAGCCGCCCTTGGCGGCCTTCATGATCTTCTTCTTCCGGGCGTGATGCGCGGGGCCGTTCTTTACGCGAGGCATGGTATCTCCCTTACGCCTGGAGGAGGCGGCTGACGCGTGGGAAGTCGGCCGAGCTCACGTAGGCCACCTTCTTCAGCTTGTTCTTCCGCTTCCGGCTCTTCTTCGTCAGGATGTGGCTGTGGTTGGCGTGGAAGCGCTTGAGCTTCCCCGACCCCGTCTTCTTGAACCGCTTCATGGCGGCCCGCTTGGTCTTCATCTTCGGCATAACCCGTTCACCTTTCGGATCGTGCGCCCCTACTTGGGCGCGATCACCATCGTCATGTTGCGGCCTTCGAGCTTTGCGTCCATCTCGACCTTCCCGACATCCGCCAGGGCGGTGATGACCCGGTCCAGGACGGCGCGGCCCAGGTCGATATGGGCCAGTTGGCGGCCCCGGAACATCAGCGTGACCTTGACCTTGTTGCCGTCGCCCAGGAACTCGCGGGCATGCCGGGTCTTGAAGTCGAAGTCGTGGTCGTCGATGCCGGGCCGGTACTTCACTTCCTTCAGCTGGATGACGTGCTGCTTCTTCTTGGCCGCGCGCGCCGCCTTGGCCTCCTCGAACTTGAACTTCCCGTAGTCCATGATCTTGACGACGGGAGGGCGCGCCGTCGGCGCCACTTCCACCAGGTCGAGCCCCCGATCCAGGGCGGCGGCCAGCGCCTCCTCGATCGGCAGCACCCCCAGCTGCTCACCCTCCGCCGTGATGACACGCACCGGACTGATCCGGATCTGACGGTTGACGCGTACGCGCTTGTCGCGGTCTGTGGACAGTGGAACGCCTCCGGCCAAAAAAGAAAAAGGACATCCTGAGATGACGGATGTCCACGTGCGCCGCGGCGGGATGTTCCGGCCGGTGGGCGACCTCGGGACCCGTTCACGCCGGCTCGCCGCCGGGCTCAGGGTGGGGGGATCCTCCCCCGCTTCAAGTGCGCAAAGTCTAGACGGGACAGCCGATTATGTCAAGCGCGTACCACCGGCGCCGGCACTTCCTCCCCCAGCTCGGCCCTCCCCGGCCCCGGGACCGCCCGCCCACGCGCCACCTGTGGATCGTGCTCGAAAATCAGCTGCCAGCCCCCGGCCACCGCCTCGGCCAGGAGCGCCCGCTTGGCCTCGAGGGTCCGGAGCGGCTCCAGATCATACCCCATGATCCAGGGGAGGGGGAGGTGTGCCGAGGTCGGGACCAGATCGCCGAGGAAGACGGCGGTGTCCCCCCCCGAACGGAGGAGGATCGACTGGTGCCACGGCACATGGCCCGGGGTCACCCGCGCGCTGATGCCGGGCAGGATCTCGGCGTCGCCCTCCAGCAGCCGCCACTGCCGGGCCCGGTCGACCGGTTCGAAGTTGGGAGGGAGGTAGCTGGCGCGGGTCCGCTCGTTCGTGTGGCGGGCGAACTCGAGCTCCCCGCGCTGGACGACGTACGTCGCGTCGGGAAAGGTCGGCCGGACGTTCCGTCCCCCTCCCGGAATCGCCTCCGCCACGGTGTTCCCCCCGGCGTGGTCGAAGTGCAGGTGGGTGTTGATGACCCAGCGGATGTCCCGGGGCCGGTGGCCCAGTTCCCGGAGCGCGTCCTCCAGTTGCGTCGGCCCCGGCGAGCCCTCGTTCTCGACGCCGTAGATGTCGAGGAACTTCTGCTCCTCCTTGTTGCCAAGCCCCGTATCGATGAGCACCAGCCCGTCCGGGTGCTCGACCAGGACACACCGCATCGCGAGCGGGATCCGGTTGCGGTCGTCGGGCCCGATGCGCCGGCTCCAGAGGGTCCGCGGCACCACGCCGAACATCGCCCCGCCGTCGAGGCGCTGCCGCCCGGCCTCGATGGTGTGACAGCGCAGGGAGCCGACGGAGAAGGGGTGGGTGAGCGGCATGGGGGGAAGTATAGACAGGGGACAGGGGGACTGGGCGGAATCTTACCTGTCTCCCTGTCCCCCTGTCTCCCCTAACTCCTCTTCGGCGCCCCGAGCCCGTCGAGATCCTCCAGCGTCCTCGCCCCGCGCTCGGCGGCGAGGGCCAGGAGGCGGCGGAGGATTTCCGCCGTGACCAGCGCGTCGCCCGCCGCGCGGTGGCGGGCGCCGTTGTCGAGGTTGAAGTGGGCGCTGACCTGGTCGAGGGCGTGGGACGAGAGCCCGTGCACCAGCCGCCGTGAGAGCTTCACGGTGCAGAGGCGCGGGCCGCCGAGGGCCAGCCCCCGGTTGCGCTTCAGCTCCGCGCCGACGAACCCCCAGTCGAAGCCGACGTTGTGGGCCACGAACACCCGGCCGGCCAGCGCCGCCAGGAGGTCGTCGGCCACCTGGTCGAAGCTCGGGGCATCGGCCACCATCGCGTCGGTGATCCCCGTGAGCGCGGTGATCTGGGGGGAAAGCGGGAAGCCGGGATTGAGGAGGGAATCGAAGACGAGTTCGGTGCGGTCGCCCTGCACGAGCACCACGGCGATCTCGGTGATCCGGTCCTCGCCCGCGGCCCGCATCCCGGTCGTTTCGACGTCCACCACCGCAAAGGTGGTGGCGGACAACACCGGCGACCCCTGCGCGCCGCCGGCCAGCGCCCATCGGCCGTCGTCCATCTGGCGCACCCGCGGATCGGCACCGAGGAGCGCCACCGCGAGCCGGGCTGCCACCGTCGGCGGCGCCGCCACCAGGCCCATCACATCCCTGGCCAGGACCCCCGCCTCGACCGGCCCCGCCGCCAGGAGGGCCAGGGCGCGGTCGGCCAGCGTCGACGCGGGGTGCGCGCGGAGTCCCGTCACTCAGGCCGGATTGGCGAGGTGGTAGGCCAGGGCCTCGAGCTCGAGCGCGAGGTTCACCGTCTTGACGGTGACATCGGGAGGAACAGTCAGCTGGAGCGGGGCGAAGTTGAGGATCGACTTGATGCCGAGGCGCACGAGCCGGTCCGCCACCCCCTGGGCCACGTCGCCGGGAGTCACCAGCACGGCGATGTCGGGGACCTGCCGGCCCAGGACCGCCTCGAGTTCCGTTTCGGCCTGGATCCGCACGCCGCCCAGTTGCTGGCCGATCTTCGCGGGATCGCGGTCGAAGATCGCCACGAACTCGAAGCCGCGGCGTCGGAACCCGCGGTTCTCCACCAGCGCGCTCCCGATCTTTCCCGCGCCGACCAGCGCCACCCGGTACTGCCGGGTGAGGCCGAGGATCTGTCGCAGCGCCTGCACCAGTTCCGGCACCGAATAGCCCAGCCCCCGCTTCCCGAAGGAACCGAAGAACGAGAGGTCCTTCCGCACCTGCGCGGAGGTGGTCCCGCCCCGACCCGCGAGGGCCCCGGAACTCACGGTCTCGATGCCCTGCCCCTCGAACTCCTCGAGGAACCGGAGATACAAGGAGAGGCGGCGTACGGTGCTGTCGGCGATCTTGCGCATGGTCCTAGGATTGTGAAATGTTTCACAAACCTAAGCGGGCCGCCACCCACCGTCAACGAGCGCGGCGTGCAGCCGCAGGAACTCCGCGGGGGTCAGCACCTCCGGCCGCACCGTGCCGTCGACGGCCGCGGCGGCGACCGCGCGCCCCGCCCCCTCCGCATCCCACCCGGTCAATTCGCGCACCGCCCGCAGGAGCTGCTTCCGACGGAAGCCGAACAGGCCGACCACCGCCGACCGGAAGCTGCGCGCCAGGTGGTCCGGCACCAGCGGCGACCCCAGCGGCTCGAGGCGGATCACCGCACTGTCCACTTTCGGTGCCGGCTGGAAGGCCCGCGCCGGCACCGTGAACAGCACCTCCACCTGCGCCGCGGCCTGCACGCCCACCGTCAGCGCGCCGTACGTCTTCGAGCCGGGCGCGGCCCCGATCCGGAGCGCCACCTCCTTTTGCACCAGGAACACGACGCGCCGCGGGCGCGGCGGTGTGAGCGCCTTGTCGATGAGCGGCGAGGTGATGTTGTAGGGGATGTTGCCGGCCACCAGCCCGCCGGCGCCGCCGGCGAGTGCCGCCCAGTCCATCGCCATCGCGTCGCCTTCGACGATCGTAGCGGCTGGCACGCGGGCCCGGAGGGCCGGCAGGAGCTCGGCGTCCTTCTCGATGGCGACCACCCGCCCCGCGCGCCGGAGCAGCGCCTCGGTGAGCCCGCCGGGACCGGGGCCGATCTCAAGGACGGTGTCCTGCGAAGTGGCGCCGACCGCGTCGGCGATCCGGTCGAGGATGCGCGGATCGTGGAGGAAGTGCTGGCCGAGCCGGCGCTTGGGCCTCGACACCGCTCAGATCCGGAGGACGAGGAGCGTGATGTCGTCGGCCGGATGCGGGGCGAAGGCCCGCACCTCCTCGATCATCGCGGCCACGATCTCCTCGGGGGGGAGGTGCCGCCGGGCGGCGATCCCCTCCAGCAGGCGGGCCTCGCCGAAGGCCTCGCCCTCCGGATCCCTGGCGTCGAGCAGGCCGTCGGTGCAGAGACAGAGCAGGTCCTCGTGCATCCGCCACGGCACCTGGGCAAGCTCGATGTTGCCGCGCGCCGCGAGGCCGAGAGGCGGCGCGGTGGCCTCGAGCCGGACCGCCGCGCCGGAGGCCGGCATCCGCCAGGCGTGGGGGTGCCCGGCGCTGGCATACGACAGCTGCTCCGCCCGGGGGTCGAGGACCCCGTAGAACACGGTCAGGAACATTTCCGTGCTGGCGAGGTCCTCCTCGATGCTGTCGAGCAGGCGTTCGAGGGTCTCGTCGGGGGTGGCGGAGCCGCCGGCGTGAATGCCGGCGGCCGCGATGACCATCGCCATGACGAGGGCGGCGCCGAAGCCGTGCGACGACACGTCGCCGAGCATGACCCCCACCCGGCCCCGGCCGAACCGGTTGAAGGTGTAGAAGTCGCCACCGACCGATTCGGCCGGCAGGCACCGCGCGGCCACGTCGGCGTCGCCCGCCAGTTCCGCCGGCGAGGGCATCAGCTTGAGCTGGAGGTTGTGCGCCAGCTCGAGTTCCCGCCGCAGCCGCTGCTGCTGGAGGTCGCGCACCACGAGGCGGGCGTTCTCGATCGCCGCGCCGACCTGGTTGGCCACCGCCGTGACGAGCTTCCGGTGCCCCGGCTCGAAGGCATCGGCCCCGAGCCGGTCGGTGAGATTGATAACGCCGACGCACCGCGAGGCGCCGCCCGGCGCGGCGTAGATGATCGGCACCGACAGGTAGGCGCCGCCCCGGTAGCCGCGGGGCCCGCCCAGCCCGTCGGTGCCGGGCGGATTCTCCACCAGCCGCCGTTCGCGGTAGGCCCGGGCCGCCACCGACTCCGGGTCGTCGGGCGACACGCTCGCCTCCGCCGGCCCCTGGAAGCCGCGTGTGGCCACCACGCGAAGCCGGCCGAGCGCCTCGTCGTACACCATGATGGAGGAGCGGCGCGCCGCCACCACGCCGCTCACCTCGCGGAGGATCGTGCGCGAGGCCTCCTCGAGGTGCAGCGTCTGGCCCAGGATCTCGCTGATGCCGTAGAGGAGGTCGATCTCCTCGTACCGGTTGGCGAGCTCGGCGCCCATGGCGATGGCGCGCCGCTCGGTGTGGAAGAGGGTCCCGAGGACCGGGCGGAGCCGCTCGGCCGCGGCCTGCGCCGCGTCGTCGGGGAGGGCCTCCAGGCTGAACCAGAGCCCCTCACTGTCGGGCACCGCGTCGAGCCAGGCGGTGCCGGTGGGGGTGGGGACGAGACCGGGGCGATGCGGGATGACGGGGGACCAGCCGGGGTCGTCGCCGCCGATGAAGCGGACGCGACGTCCATCGAACCGCCAGGCGCGGAGTCGCCCGCCGACGAGGCCGCCGAGCGCCTCGAGGACCGGGCCGACCCGCTCTATGTGCGGCGCAGTGTCATGCAGATGGAATTCCCCGGAGGATTGAAGCGGACGTCATCCATGAGGTTGCGGATGAGGAAGAGCCCGCGGCCGCGCGGCTGCTCGAGGTCGTCGGGCATGACGGGGTCGCGCACGGTCGCGGGATCGAAGCCGGGGCCCTCGTCGGTCACGTGGAGGTGCAGCGCCTCGGGCAGGCATTCCACCCGCACGTCGACCATCGAGGCGGGCGCCTCGGCGTTCCCGTAGAGGATGGCGTTGGCCAGCGCCTCGGTGAGCGCCACGCGCACCCTGAAGTGGGCCCGTTGCGGCACGTCCCACCCGGCAAAGCAGTGGCGCGCCAGCAGCTCGACCGCCTCCTCGATGACCGACACGTCGCTGGGTATCCGCAGCTTGATCTCCACGGCGACTCCCGTGGGGAGGGGCCGGTCGGTCCGGCGGACGCAGAGGCGCAGCGGCGCGGTCACGGCTGGATCAGAACCCCGCGAGCGCCTGGGTGGAGTTGTCGGCGATGGCGAACAGGGTGTCGAGCTTCGTCAGCTCGAAGAGGGAGCGGAGGTCCTCGTTGAGGCCGCTGAGCCGGAGTTCCCCGCCCTGCTCGCGGACCTTCTTCGAGATCGAGACCAGTGCGCCGAGTCCCGAGGAGTCGATGTATCCGGTCTTGGCGAAGTCCACCAGCAGTTTCCGCTCGGCGTTGTCGAGCGCCTGCTGGATGGTGGCCTTGAGCTCCTGCCGGTTGCCCACGATGAGCTGGCCCTCGACCTGCACCACGAACACCCCGCCCGCATCGCGGGCACCGCTGAACCCCATCGCTCCTCCGTCAGGTGACCGGACCGGACTGCAGGGCGACCAT
>DASUFQ010000052.1:0-24215 GCA_036274515.1 Gemmatimonadales bacterium
GGCCAGTCCGAGAAGCGCGCCGCGGGCGCGGGCGAGCGGGGTGAGGGGTGGTGGCGTGGGCATCGGCGGTCAAACGTAACTGCCTTTGCCCCGGCCTGCCGCCCGGCTATTTTCCCCGCGTTGCCGCCATGCCTTCCCCCGCCAAGGACCGCGCTGTGTCGAACGAATCCCTGAGCGTCACCGACAACCGGACCGGCCAGTCGTACGAGCTGCCGATCACCGACGGCACCGTCCGCGCCATGGACCTGCGCCAGATCCGGACGTCGGACGATGACTTCGGCCTGATGACCTACGATCCGGCCTTCACGAACACCGCGGCCTGCCGCAGTGCCATCACCTTCATCGACGGCGAGAAGGGCATCCTCCGCTACCGCGGCTACCCGATCGAGCAGCTGGCGGAAAAGGCGAGCTTCCTGGAGGTGGCCTACCTGCTCTCCGAAGGCGAGCTCCCGACGGAGGCGCAGCTGGCGAAGTGGACGCACGACATCGTGTACCACACGTACGTGCACACCAACATCATCCGTTTCCTCGAGGGATTCCGGTACGACGCCCACCCGATGGGCATGCTCCTGGGCGTCGTGGGGGCGCTCTCGACGTTCTACCCCGACGCCAAGAACGTCCACGACCCGGACAACCGGTACATCCAGCGGGTCCGCCTCATGGCGAAGATCCCGACCCTGGCGGCGTTCGTCTTCCGGCAGACCCGCGGCCTCCCCTTCGAGTTTCCGCGCAACGACCTCGACTACATCGGCAACTACGTCAACATGACGTTCAGCATCGGGGGGCAGCACAAGCCGAACCCGGTCCTGCAGCGCGCCCTCGAAATCCTCCTCATCCTGCACGCCGACCACGAGCAGAACTGCTCGACCAGCGCCGTGCGCGGCGTGGGGTCGTCCGGCGTGGACCCCTTCTCGGCCATCTCCGCGGGCATCGGGGCGCTCTACGGCCCGCTCCACGGCGGCGCCAACGAGGCGGTGCTCCGGATGCTCGACGAAATCGGGGACGTGAAGCACATCCCGGCCTTCATCGAGAAGGTGAAGGCCGGCGAGGGCCGGCTGATGGGGTTCGGCCACCGGGTCTACAAGTCGTACGACCCGCGGGCCAAGCTGATCAAGCGGGTGGCCGACGAGGTGTTTGCGGAGACCGGGCTCAACCCGAAGCTGGAAATCGCGGTGGAGCTGGAGCGCATCGCGCTCTCCGACGAGTACTTCATCAAGCGGAAGCTCTACCCGAACGTGGACTTCTATTCCGGGCTGATCTACCAGGCGATGGGCTACCCCACCGACTACTTCACGGTGCTCTTCGCGCTGGGGCGGATGCCGGGGTGGCTGGCGCAGTGGGAGGAGATGATCACCGATGGCGAGCAGAAGATCGCCCGCCCCCGGCAGGTGTACACCGGCCCCGACAGCCGGCCGTTCGTGCCGATCGGGCAGCGCAAGTAAGGCGCGCTAGTCGCCGCGCGCCTCGCCCTCGAGGTAGGTGTATCCCTCGAGGCCCGCTACATAATCCGCAATGAACGAATTCGCCTCGGCCCGGGAGAGATCCCGGGCCGCGGTCACTTTCCGGCGCCACGTGGCCAGCAGGTCCGAGGCGTGGAACTGCACGTAGTTGAGCACCTCGGTGACCGTGTCGCCGTGGACCAGGTCGGTCACCTGGTACCCCTGGGGCGAGAGCCGGACGTGCACGGCGTTGGTGTCGCCGAAGAGGTTGTGCAGGTCGCCGAGGATTTCCTGGTAGGCGCCGGTCAGGAAGATGCCGAGGATGTAGGGGTCCCCATCGGCGCAGGCGTGCAGCTCCAGCGACGGCTTCCCCTTGCGGCCGCCGGCGAACCGGTCGATGACGCCGTCGGAATCGCAGGTGATGTCCTGCACCGTGCCCCGCCGGGTGGGCCGCTCCCCGAGCCGGTGGATCGGCATGATGGGGAAGAGCTGGTCGATGGCCCAGTTGTCCGGGAGCGACTGGAAGACGGAGAAGTTCGAGAAGTAGCGGTCGACCAGGGTGGCGTCGATGTGCGCGGTGATCTCGGGGTGGGAGGTACGGTCGTCGCCCAGCATCTGCTGCATGGCGGTCAGGGTGCACAGGTAGAGCTGCTCCGCGTCCGCCTTGTCCCGCAGGGTGAACACCCCGCTCGCGAAATACTCGTTGGTCCGTTCCTTCGCGAAGAGGGCGTCGTGGAACGCCTCGTCGAGGCGCTCCATGGTGAGCCCCTCGAGGTTCTCCGCCATTTCCCGGAGGAGGGGGTGGGGCTCGTCGCCCAGCGCCGGCGGCACCGGCTCCACCTGGCTTTCGACGTCGATCACGTTGACGAGGAGCAGCGAGTGGTGGGCCGTCAGCGCCCGCCCCGACTCCGAGATCAGGTGCGGCATCGGGAGCTCGCGCTCGCGGCACGCCGTGCCGATGGTGTACACGACGTCGCTGGCGTACTCGCGCATGGTGTAGTTGACGCTGGCCGGCCGGGTCGAGCGCGAGCCGTCGTAGTCCACCCCGAGCCCGCCGCCCACGTCGACGTGGCTGATGCGGAAGCCGAGCGCGTGGATCTCGCCGTAGTACCGGGTGATCTCCTCCAGGCCCGCCTTCACGTGCCGGATGTCGGTGATCTGGCTGCCGAGGTGGAAGTGGACCAGGCGCAGGAGGTCCTTCCGCCCCAGCCGGTCGAGCTTGGTGAGGAGGCGCATGAGCTCCACGGCGCTGAGGCCGAACTTCGACTTCTCGCCGCCGCTCTTGGCCCACCGCCCCGACCCCTCGGTGGCCAGCTTGATGCGCACGCCCAACGTGGGCACGATCCCCATCTCGTCCGCCACCGCCAGGAGCAGGTCCAGTTCGTGGAGCTGCTCCACGACAATGAACACCTGGTGGCCCAGGCGCTGGCCCATCAGGGCCAGCCGCATGAACTCCTCGTCCTTGTACCCGTTGCAGACGATCAGGTGGTGGGTGCTCTCATGCAGGCCGAGGACCGCCTGCAGCTCCGGCTTGCTCCCGCACTCGAGCCCGACGCCGTGCGCGGCGCCGAACTCGACGATTTCCTGCACCACATGGCGCTGCTGGTTGACCTTGATCGGGTAGACGGTGGTGTAGGAGCCGTCGTAGCCGAACTCGCCGATGGCCTTGGCGAACACCTCCGCCAGCTGCGAAATCCGCGTGCGCAGGATGTCGGAAAACCGGAGGAGCAGCGGCAGCCCGACGCCCTGCGCCTGCAGGTCCATGGCCAGCTGGTAGAGGTCAAGGCCGCTTTTCGGGTCGCCATCGGCGTGCACCGTGACGTGGCCGTCACCGTTGGTGCGGAAGAAGCCCAGGCCCCAGCCCGGCATGTTGTAGAGCTTCTCGGCGTCCCTGGGGGTCCAGGTGGCCGGCGTGGCCGGCGGCGGCGTCACGGTCGTAATCGCGGTGCTCCTGCAGGGGATTCGGCCTCAATGTTAACGCCCATGCCCCCCGCCCGAAAGCAGCGGCCGGCCGGGAACGCCTCGCCACCTCGCGCCCGGGGCCGTGCCCAGCGAGATTTCCGGCAGTCCAACCCCCGGGAGCAGGGATGCAGTGGTCCTTCCGCATCGGCCGGATCGGCGGCACCGACATCAAGCTGCACGTCACCTTCCTCGCCCTCGTGGCGTGGTGGGCGTGGTCGGCGTATGCCGACGGCGGGAGGAGCGCCGCCGTCCAGGCGGTGGCATTCCTCCTGGCGCTCTTCGCGTGCGTGCTGCTCCACGAGTTCGGCCACATCCTCATGGCGGGGCGGTTCGGCGTGCGCACGCCGGACGTGATCCTCCTCCCCATCGGCGGCCTCGCCCGGCTCGAGCGCATGCCCGAGGAGCCCCGGCAGGAGCTCCTGATCGCGGCCGCCGGCCCCGCCGTGACGCTTGCGATCGCCCTGGCGCTCTATGCCGGCCTCCGGCTGGCGGGCGCGCCCCTCAGCACCGCGCAACTCGACCCCGGCCAGTCGGGGCTGGTGCAGCAGGTGCTCTGGGTGAACGTGGCGCTCCTCCTCTTCAACCTCCTGCCGATCTTCCCGATGGACGGCGGCCGGATGCTGCGGGCCCTCCTGGGCATGCGCCTCGGGCTCCGGCGCGCCACCCGGATCGCCGCCCGGATCGGCCAGGGCGGTGCGGTGGTCCTCGGTCTCTGGGGGCTGGGATTCTTCTCGAGCTGGGGGCTCTCGCCGAACGTCGTGCTGGTCCTCATCGCGGGGTTCGTGTTCCTGGCGGCCCGGGCGGAGGCGAGCGCGGTGGAAACCCGCAGCGCGGGGCGGGGGCTGACCGTGAAGGACCTCATGATCACCCAGTTCGTGGCGCTGCCGGTGCACGCCACCCTCCAGCAGGCGGCGGACGCGCTCCTCGCCGGAGAGCAGCGCGAGTTCCCGGTCGTCGACAACTGGGGGCGGGTCGAGGGGCTCCTGACGCGCGACGGCCTGATCCGCGGGCTCTCGCAGGCAGGGGGCGGGGCGGGCGTCGAACGCGCCATGACGGCCGGCGTGCCACCGCTCGATCCGGCCGTCTCCTTCGAGGAGGCGCTGGAGGCGCTGGGCCGGACCGGTCTGCCGGCGCTGCCGGTGGTGGACCGGGGGGGCGCGCTGGTCGGCCTCCTCACGCGCGACAACGTGACCGACGTCCTGCTGGTGCGCGGGGCCGGCATGCGGTTTCCGCCGGCGTAGGGGCGCCAGGCCCTGCGCCCCTACGCCGGTGGAAACTCCGCCAGGAATTCCCCCGACCCGGTCAGCGGACGGGCGTAGTACCACCAGTTGTCCTCCGGGCTCCACCCCTCCTCGTCGGCGACGATCATCCCCCAGAGACATCGCGCCACCGGGGCGGTCGCGGCCCGCATCCGCGCGTCGAGCTGGGCCAGGCGCTCGGCGACCGCCGCTGCCTGCTCGCGGGTGACCCGCTCGAGCGCCTGCGCGAGCAGCTGCCGGCCGTCGAGGTCCCCGAGATAGTCCTCGTAGTCGCCGCCGTACCCCGCCTCGACGGCCTGCACCGTCCGCTCCCACCCGCTGAGCAGGACATCCAGTCCGCCCTGCACCACGAGGTCGGGCGCGCCCTCGTCCCGCAGGAACTGCTCGAGGTTACCCGCGTCACGGCGATTCATGGGTCAGCAGCCATGCCGATGCTCCGGGGAATGTGGCTCCGGGAAACATATTGCCGATTGCGACAGCCAGAAAGCGGCAACATATTGGGGCCTCCGCGCGACCATGCCATTGCCCCCATGCCAGGAGCCACCCGAGAGATGCGCATCGCCCCACTGCTCGCCATCGCGCTCGGCGCCGCCGCGTGCGCCAAGGAGCCGGCGCCGGACGTCGCCGCCGCCCCGCAGGAGCTCGTCGTCACCGCCACCGATTACGCCTACGAGCTGCCGGCGACACCCGTGGTGGCCGGCCCGACCCGGATCACGCTCGTCAACAAGGGCCAGGAACTGCACCACATCACCCTGATGCGCCTCACCGAGGGGAAGACCATGGCGGATCTCGCCGGGCTCGATCCCGAGGGGCCGCCGCCGACCTGGGCCATTCCGGCGGGCGGGCCGAACGCCGCGGTTCCCGGTGGCGAGTCGACCGCCACGCTGCTCCTCGAGCCGGGGAGCTATGTCATCACCTGTTTCATCCCCTCCCCGGACGGCGTGCCGCACATCGCGAAGGGGATGTCCATCGGGCTGGAGGTGCAGCCGGCCACCGGGCCCGCCGGTCCGATGCCCACTGGAGACATCACGATCGGCCTGACCGACTACGCCTTCACGATGTCCGCCGCCCCAACCGCGGGTACCCACTCCTTCGTGGTGACCAACCAGGCCCAGCAGCCGCACGAGGTCGTGCTGGTGCGGATGGAGCCCGGCACCAGCATGGAGTCGTGGAACGCCTGGCTCGAAGCCGGAATGACCGGGCCGCCGCCGGGCATGCCGTTCGCAGGGCTCAGCGCCATGGCGCCGGGGATGGTGCAGGACTTCACGGCGGAGCTCACCCCGGGTACCTACGGCTTCATCTGTTTCGTGCCCGACGCCGGGGACGGGAAGCCGCACTCGATGCACGGCATGGTGGTCTCCTTTGACGTGTCTTGAGGAGGTGCCCTTGTCCATCCGGGCCTGCATCCTCGTTCCAGCCGCCTTCGCCGCGCTGGCCTGCGCACGCGACCAGCCGGCGGCGGTGCCTGTGGGTGGCGGGCCGCAGGAGGTGGAGATCATCGCGACGGAGTATGGGTATCAGCTTCCGTCGACCCCGGTCCACGCCGGCCTCACCACCATCACCCTGGTCAACGCGGGCCACGAGCTGCACCACATGCAGCTCGTGCGGCTGGCGGACGGCAAGACAGTCGCCGACCTCACCGACGCCCTCATGGCCCAGGCGCCGCTCCCCGCGTGGGTGGTCTACCAGGGAGGGCCCAACGGGGCGCGCCCCGGCGAACGCGCGAACGCCACCCTCGTCCTGGAACCGGGACAGTACGCCATGTACTGCCGGATCCCTTCGCCCGACGGGAAGCAGCACATGGCCAAGGGCATGGTGCTCGGCATGTCGGTCGAGCCCGGCCCCGGCGCACCCGCCGCGCTGCCGACCGGCGATATCCAGGTCCGGCTCTTCGACTACGGTTTCTCGATCTCCTCCGTTCCGCGGGCTGGCCCTCAGACGTTTGCGGTGTCCAACGATGCCGCGCAGCCGCATGAACTGGTGATCGTCCCCCTCGCCCCCGGGGAAACGATGCAGCCCTGGGTCGACTGGGTGTCGGGCCAGTTTCGTGGCCCGCCGCCCGGGATGCCGTTCGCCGGAATCACCGACATCCTCCCGGGGGCTTCCCAGAACTTCGCCGCCGTGTTCGCGCCCGGCACCTACGGGCTGATCTGCTTCGTCCGCGATGCGACCGACGGAAAATCCCACGTCCTGCACGGGATGACGAGCACCTTCACCGTCTCGTGACGCCGTGCGATCCCTTGCCCTCTCCGGCGCCTCGGGGCTGCTGGGCTCCGCGCTCACAACCGACCTGACCGCCGCCGGGTGGCAGGTCCGGCCGCTGGTCCGGCGCGAGGCGGGGGATGGAGAGGTTCGCTGGGACCCCGTCACTGGAACCATTGACCGCGCCGCCCTCGCCGGGGTGACCGCCGCCATTCACCTGGCGGGCGAGCCCATTGCCGAGGGCCGCTGGTCGGCGGCCCGGAAGCTCCGGATCCGCCGCAGCCGAACGCGCGGCACCCGCCTCCTCGCCGAGGCGCTCGCCGGCCTCCCCACCCCACCACAGGTCCTGCTCTCCGCCTCCGCGATCGGCATCTACGGGGACCGTGGCGACGAGGTCCTCGATGAGGACAGCCTCCTCGCCAGCGACTTCCTCGCCGAGGTCGCCAAGGCCTGGGAGGCGGCCACCGCGCCGGCGGCCGGCGCCGGGATTCGCGTGGTCCACATGCGATTCGGCATCCTCCTCTCCCGGGATGGGGGCGCGCTCCCCCGGATGATCCGGCCCTTCCAGCTCGGCGTCGGCGGTCCGATTGCCAACGGGCGCCAGTGGATGAGCTGGATTGCGCTCCCCGACGCCGTGCGCGCGGTCCTCGCCGCTCTGGAGGATCCGCGGCTCCAGGGTCCGGTCAACGTCGTGGCCCCCGGCGCCGTCCGGAACGCTGACTTTGCCCGGACCCTCGGCGAGGTCCTCCATCGTCCGGCCTTGGTCCCCGTGCCGGCCGTGGCGCTCCGCCTGCTCTTCGGGGAGATGGCCGACGCCACCCTGCTCGCCAGCCAACGCGTGGTGCCGGCGCGGCTCGCCGCCCGGGGATTTGCCTGCGAGCATCCCTCGCTCGACGGGGCGCTGCGGGCCGTCCTCGACCGCTGACGGCGTGGTATCTTTGCGGCATGCCTGCTCCATCGGCGGTCGTCCTCCTGAGTGGAGGCCTGGATTCCGCCACGACCCTCGCCATCGCCCGCGCGGAGGGGTTCGCCTGCCACGCCCTCAGCTTCCGCTACGGGCAGCGGCACGCGCCGGAACTCGCCTCGGCCGCGGCGGTGGCGGTGCGCCTCGGCGCGGTTGACCACCGGGTCATCGACATCGACCTGCGCGCCTTCGGCGGCTCGGCCCTCACCGCCGACCTCCCGGTGCCGAAGGATCGCGACGCCGCCGCTCGCGGGGCCGGGATCCCCGTGACCTACGTGCCGGCGCGGAACACCATCTTCCTTTCGTACGCGCTCGCCTGCGCCGAGGTCCTCGGCGCCACCGACATCTTCCTGGGCGTCAACGCCGTGGATTACAGCGGGTATCCCGATTGCCGGCCGGAGTTCGTGGCGGCCTTCGGCCGCGTGGCGAACCTCGCCACCCGGGCCGCCGTGGAAGGCCGGCCGATGACCATCCACGCCCCCCTGATCGCGCTGTCCAAGGCGGGCATCATCGCGCGCGGACTGGAGCTGGGGGTGGATTTCGGGCTGACGCTCAGCTGCTACGACCCGTCGGCCGACGGCGCCGCGTGCGGACGTTGTGATGCCTGCCACCTCCGGCTCGAGGGGTTCCGGGCGCTGGGGCGCACCGACCCCGCCCGGTACCATCCCCGATGAGCTACGCGGTGAAGGAGATCTTCTACACCCTCCAGGGGGAGGGCGCCCACGCCGGGCGCCCCGCGGTGTTCTGCCGGTTTGCGGGCTGCAATCTCTGGAGCGGCCGTGAAGCCGATCGTGCCGACGCGGTCTGCACCTTCTGCGACACCGATTTCGTGGGGACGGACGGCCCGGGTGGCGGAAGGTTCGCCACCGCCGCGGCCCTCGCGGCCGCGGTCAAGGCGGCGTGGGCCGGCCGGCCCGGCCAGGGCGCGCCGTTCGTGGTGTGCACCGGGGGCGAGCCGCTCCTGCAGCTCGACGCCGCCGCGGTGGAGGCGCTGCACGATGCCGGGTTCGAGGTGGCGGTGGAGACCAACGGCACCCAGCCGGCGCCGGAGGGGCTCGACTGGATCTGCGTGAGTCCCAAGGCCGACGCCCCGCTCGTGCTGCAGGCGGGCCACGAGCTCAAGCTGGTCTACCCCCAGGAGGGCGTCGACCCGGCGCGGTTCGAGGCGTTATCCTTCGCCCACCGGTACCTGCAGCCGATGGACGGGCCGAAGCTCCGGGAGAACACCGCGGCGGCCGCCGCATACTGCCTCGGCCATCCCGGCTGGCGATTGAGCCTGCAGACCCACAAACTCATCGGACTCCCGTGACCCCCACACCGGCGCCCATGCGCGGCTATTCCGACCGCATCAACCACGCGCTGGCCTTCGCGGCCAAGCACTACGGCACGGTGCAGGGGCCGGAGCGCACCCTGGCCTATCTGGCCCACCCCGCGAACATCGCCATCATCCTGGCCCGGTATGCCTGCGAAGACCTCACCGTCGTCGCCGGCATCCTGCACCGCGTGCTCGAGGAGGCGTCGCCGGTCGACCGCGAGGAACTGGAGGCCAAGGTCCTGGAAAAATTCGGCCCCGTCGTGCTGGCCACGGCCTGCGAGGTGCTGGAGCCCCGGCACGATGCGCTTGGCCGCCTGCGGGCCTGGCGCACCTGCAAGCAGGAATTCCTGGTCCAGCTGGCCGAGGCCGAGCCGCGGGGTCTCGATATCTGCGCGGCCGACGAACTGCACAACTGCGGTGCCGCCATCCGCGTGGTGCGACGGCTCGGGGCGGAGTACCTGCACGCGGCCCCCGACGCCTCTCCCGGCGACACCCTCTGGTGGTTCGGCGCCATCGCCGACCACCTCCGCGCCCGGCGCGAGTGGCGCAATCGCGCCATGCTCGACGAACTGGTGGGCATGACCCGGGAACTCACGGTGCTGCTCCGGCGCGAGCGCTGAGCGAGCCCCCGGCACACGTTGGCGGGCCGACCGCCCACCCGGTATTATTGGCCATGGATCACTCCCTCGCCGCCTCCACGCTCGGCGGCCTTCCGAGCGCATTCGCGGCTGCCATTCGGCTTTCCCGTACCGACGCCGAGCTCTTCGAACGCTGCCGCGAGGCGCTCGTCGGGCGCTTCAATTCCCCCGCCATCTGGTTCGAGATCTCGACGCCGGACTCCGGCCCTGCGCAGGTCGGCCCCACGCCGGCCGACCCGGCCGCCGTGGTGGTGGCCCGCATCCGGAGCGGCGAGACCGAGGTCGTGATCAGCACGGGGCCCCAGCTGGCGGAAGCGCTCCGGCCCGTGGCGCTCCCGCTGGCCCACGGGCTGTCGGTGGTGGTCGAGATGCGCAGCGTGCTCATGGAGCGCCAGGCGGCGCTCGACGACGCCACCTTCCAGCTGCGCGCCCTCCGCCAGGTGGCCCGCCTGCTCAGCTCCGTGCACTCGTCCGCCGAGACGGAGCAGCTGATCCTCGACTTCATGGCCGAGGTGTTCTTCACCTGGTGGGCCTGCCTTCTCCGGCCGACGGGCGACACCTACGAGCCGCGCATCTTCCGCTCGCTCGACGACCGCATCCGGCCGGGGCCGGTCACGCGCGCACTGCTCGACGCCGCGCTCCCCGCGGGGGCCGGCGCCACCGGCGGGCAGGACATTGCCGTGGCGGCGCTGGCGCCGCTCACCACCCAGCTGGTGATCCCGCTCGACGCCGGCGCGGAGCGCCTCGCGGTGCTCCTGCTCGGGCCGCGGCTCAACGAGGCGGCGTACGGCCCCGCCGAGCTGGAGCTCGCGGCCACGCTGTCGTTCGCCGCCGCCATCGCCCTCAAGAATGCCCACCTGGTCGAGCAGCTGCAGACCGCCGCCAACACCGACGAGCTGACGGCGCTCCTCAACCGCCGGGCGCTCGAAGAGCGGCTCGGCGCGGAACTGGCGCGCTCCACCCGGCACGAGCTCGATACCACCATCATCCTGCTCGACCTCGACAATTTCAAGCTGGTCAACGACAGCGGCGGCCACGCCGCGGGCGACGAGCTCCTCCGCGGCGTGGGGCGGCTCCTCAAGGAACAGTGCCGCCAGCCCGACGTCGTCGGCCGCCTGGGCGGCGATGAGTTCCTCGTCATCCTGCCCATGACCAGCCCCCGCGAAGCGATGGTGCTGGTCGGCCGCGTGCAGGCGCGACTCGCCGACCTGGAGAAGCTCGGCCAGGGGCACCCCGTCGCGGTGAGCATCGGCGTCGCCGCCGCCCCGCGCCACGGGACCACCGTGAGCAGCCTGATGGCCGCCGCGGACGCCGCGATGTACAAGGCGAAGCGGGCCGGCGGCAACCGCGCCGAGGTCGCCGGCGAGTTCTGAGCCGACGGGAGGCACCCATGTCGGATCCTGAGTTCATCCTGCTGGGCGACGCGGTCTGGATCGACTTCGTCAACACCGCCCGGGGCCGCCAGCCGGATCCGCCGGACGGCCTCCCCGATGCCGCCGCCTACCATCGCTGGACCAAGGCGCAGAAGCTGGCCTCCGACGCCTCCGAGGTCCCCTGGGACGAGGTGCTCGCCTTCCGCGCCCGCCTCCTCGCCATCGCGGCGGCGCTCGCCGAGGAGCGCCAGCCGCCCTCGGCGGCGATTCACGAAGTCAACCGGCTCCTGGCCCGCTCGGAGGGCCACCACCAGCTCACCCGCGTCGGCGGCGCCTGGCAGCTGGCGTTCGCGCCGCGCCGCAACCCGAGCGCGCTCGTGGCCATCGCCGCCAGCGCCGCCGCGACCCTCGCCGACGCCGGGGCCAGGGTCCATCAGTGCCAGGCGGAGCCGTGCTCGCTCTATTTCGTCGACCGCTCGCCCGACCACAGCCGCACCTGGTGCAGTGCCGAGCCGGCGGCCCATCCCGTCCGCGTCGACCGCCGCCGGGCCTTCCGGTAGCCGGATGCCGACGTCACCTGGCGCGCTGACCGACCCGGGCATGTACGCCGAGCGGACGGAAGCGGCCCTCGGGCACCGCTACCGCCTGCACCAGATGGTGGCCGCCTCGCGGGAACGGGCGCTCTTCAACGCCTACGACCTCACCCTCAAGCGGCGCGTCAGCCTGCGCGTCAACCTGTACCCCGCCAGCGCCATCCGCGGATGGTTCCTGCGCGAGGCGGAGGCGCTGGCCCAGCTCGATCATCCCGCCATCCGGCACGTCTACGACGCCGGCGTCATCGGCGATCTCGCCTATCGCGCCGGAAGCTGGATCGAGGGAGAGAGTGCCCTCGACGCGGTGCAGCGCGGACCCCGCCCCATCCCGACCGTGCACGCCCTGGCCCGGGACATCCTCACCGCCCTGGACCATGCGCACAGCCGCGGAATCATCGTCCGGCGCATCGTCCCGGCCTCGCTGCTCCTCGGCCCCACCGGCCGCGGCACCGTGACCGACCTTCGGTACTGCAGCTACACCCTTGCGGACATCCCCGCCGATCACGCCCCGACCGGCCTCGAGTTCATGGCGCCCGAAGTGCGCGGCGGCGCGCGCGGCGACCCGGCCAGCGACGTCTTCACCGCCGGGGCGATCCTCTACTACGCCATCACGGGCCGGGAGCCCCCCGCGAACCCCGCCGGCGTGGAGCGTCCCTCGCTGCTCCGGCCGACCTGTCCCAAGGCGCTCGACCGGATCCTGCTGCGCGCGCTGCGGCCCGCGCCCGACGACCGCTACCTCACGCCGGCGGAGATGCTGGAAGACTTCGCCTCGGACGCCGGCACCTACGAGAGCCCGGTGGTCCTGCCCGGCGAGGGCGCGCCGCCACAGGACACCGAGCACTGGGAAAAGCGCCTTCGCCGCGCGCTGGGCGACGACTACGAGCTCTTCGAGGCGCTCGGAGCGGGCGGCTTCGGGCGGGTGTACCGGGTCCGCGATCTCCACCTCGAGCGCGAGGTGGCGCTCAAGGTGCTGCACCCGTACCTGACTACCGAGCCCCCCGTCGTCGAGCGGTTCCGCCGGGAGGCCCAGCTGGCGGCCCGGCTGCACCACCCGAACATCGTCGAGATCTACGACATCTCCGGGCGCGCCGGGCTGCTCTGGTACACCATGGAGTTCGTGGAAGGCCCCAACCTGGCGCAGCTCGTCGAGCGCGAAGGGCCGTTGCCCCTCGACCTGACGCTCCAGATGCTGCACCAGGCGCTGCTGGCGCTCGCCCACGCGCACGGCGCCGGCCTCGTGCACCGCGACATCAAGCCCGAGAACCTGCTCGTGGCGCCGGACGGGACGCTGCGGATCACCGACTTCGGGCTCGCCCTGGCCCTCCGGGGGGAGGGAAAGTTCGGCGGGGCCACCAGCCAGAGCGGCACGCCCCAGTTCGCGAGCCCGGAACAGCTGCTCGGCGAGCGGGTCGACCAGCGGAGCGACTTCTACAGTCTCGCGGCGGTGGCGTACTTCGTCCTCCTCGGGGAAACGCCCTTCCCCGGCGGGACCCCCGAGCAGGTGCTGGCGCGCCAGACCACCGACCGGCTGCCGCCCCTGCACACCCGCCGCCCCGACGTGCCGACGGCGCTGGAGAGCGTGCTGCAGCGCGCGCTCCGCAACGAGGTCGAGGCGCGGTACCCGTCCGCCGCCGAATTCCTGCAGGCGCTGCAGCGGGCCATGGGGCGCAAGGTCCGGGAACGGAGTGGCGAATGGGCCCGTACGGCGGCGCGCTGGTGGCGCGGCGGGGGATCGTCCGGGACCTCTTGACTTGACCGGAATTATGCGGGAAATTGTCCGGGCCACAGCGGCAAGACGTCCGGGACACCCGGTTCGGACGATGGACACACCACACTGGAGTCAGTACTCATGGCACGCACAACCGGCACGGTAAAGTGGTTCAATGACGCAAAGGGCTTCGGCTTCATCACCCCCGAGAGCGGCGAGAAGGACTGCTTCGTCCACCACACGGCTATTTCGGCAGAAGGCTTCCGCAGCCTGGCCGAGGGCGACAAGGTCGAGTTCGATATCGTGCAGGGCGCCAAGGGCCCGGCCGCCGAGAACGTCGTCAAGGTCTAGCACGGCCAGGCGGTCGCCCACCAACGGCAACGGGCCGCTCTCCTGGAGCGGCCCGTGTCGTATGCGGCAGCGGGACGGACGGCGCCCGGCTACTTGTGGCGATAGGTGACGCGGCCCCGAGTCAGGTCATACGGGGAGAGCACCACGCTGACGCGGTCTCCCTCGAGGACGCGGATCTTGAACTTGCTCATCTTGCCGGCGGCGTACGCCAGGATCGAGTGCCCGTTCTCGAGCAGCACGCGATAATTGCGGTCGGGCAGGACTTCCGTCACCACCCCCTCCATTTCAATGCCTTCTTCTTTCGCCATCCAGGCCACTCCACGATAGGGGCATGCGCGGCCAGCCCGCCGGGCCGCGCCGGAACCGCGGGGAATCTTGCCCCTCGGCCGCCTTTCCGCAACCAGCCTCAGGCGCCCCGCAGCCGCGCGAGCTCGTCCTCGACCAGGCGCACCAGCTCGCCGATCAGGCGCCGGTCCGCCCCGAAGCGGGCCCCCGCCCGGGCGTACATCTCCGGCAGGGACACGGTGCAGCCGAGCGCGAGGGCGGCGCGGTAGTCCCGGACCGCCCCGGCCTGGTCGGTCCGGCTGCGGCGCCAGACCTGCAGCGCCCCCAGCTGCGCGAGCCCGTATTCGATGTAGTAGAACGGGTAGAGAAAGATGTGGAGCTGCCGGTACCACCGGGTGAGGCGCTCCCGTTCCAGCCCCGACCAGTCGACGCCGGCCTGGAACCGGTCCCGGATCCGGCCCCACGCCAGGTCGCGCGCCGCCGCGTCGCCGCCCTGGCCCGAGGTGTAGATCCAGCGCTGGAACGCGTCCACCGCCGCCACATGCGCCAGCGTGAGGAGTGCCTCCTCGAGGTGTTCGATCCGGGCCAGCCGCAGCTCCGCCGGCGAGGCGATCCCGCCGGGCTCCGCCAGGTAGGGGGCGGCGAGCAGCTCCATGGACATCGAGGCGAGCTCGGCGGATTCCGCCCCGACGTGGCGCTGCCAGACCAGCGGCTGCGCGTGAGACGCGAAGGCGTGGAACGAGTGACCGGCCTCGTGCAGCAGGGTGTTGACGTCGTCCAGGAGGCCGACGGCGTTCATGTGGATGAACGGCCGCCCGCGAAAATGCAGCGTCTCGCAGTAGCCGCCCGGCGCCTTCCCGGCGCGGCTTTCGAGGTCGAGCAGCCGCTCGGCCCGCATCACGTCGAACTCCGCCCCGAGGTCCGGCGCCACCGCGTGGAACACCCGCGAGGCCTGCTCCATCAGCTGCTGGGCGTCCTGGAACGGCCGGAGCGGCGGCCGGCTCGCCGGGTCGACGTCCAGGTCCCACGGCCGGAGGGCGTCGAGGCCGAGCGCCTGCCTCCGGACCTCGAGGATGCGCGCCACGGCGGGCACGACCTCGGCCTCGACGGCGTCGTGGAACCGGGTCACGTCGTCTGGCGTGTAGTCGAACCGGCACTTGGCGGCGAAGCTGTAGGCCTGGAATTCCGCGAAGCCGGCGTTTCGGGCCACGCGCTGGCGGCGCTCGTACATGTCGGTGAAGAGGCCGGCCAGTTCGTCGTGCAGCGTCAGGTACGGCGCCCCGATCGCGCGGAAGGCGCGCTCGCGCACCGACCGATCGGGACTCTTGAGGAAGGGACTGAGCTGCGCGAGCGTCCGCGTCTCGCCGTCCCACTCGACCGTGATCCCCCCCGTGAGGCGCTGGTAGCGCGCCGCCAGCTCCTCCAGCTCGCTGAACAGCGGGAGATTGTCCGCGCGGAAGATCTCGATGGCCGAGCGGAACCGGCGGAGCACCACCTCCAGGTCGGGGCGCGCGAACCCGGTGGCCAGCAGGCGGCGGGCGAGGCGCACCCCCTGCTCCTCCAGCCGAGGGTAGATCTCGGCCGAAAACCGGAGGTGGGCGGCCTCCCGCTCGGCGTCCCGCGTGTCGGCGGTGTACGCGATGATCGCCTCCGCGGCGGCCTCGGTTACGAGCTCCTCGAGCCGTGACCAGGCTGCCAGCCACGGACCGACGGAGTCCGCGTCGAGCGGGACGGCGGCAAGCGCCTCGTACCAGGGGAGGATGTCGTCCCACCGGGCGTCGGCGAACGCCGCCGGGGATTCCGGGAGGGTGGGAAGGGTCAGCGAGGTCTGCGTCACGAGGCGCCTGCCGGTGTGGGCTCGGCGACGGGGCCGAGGCGAAAGGCGAGGATGCTGACGAGGGCGACGATGGCCGCCGCCATGTAGAAGGGCCAGTTGTGGCCGTAGTCCTGGAACGCGAGCGTGGCGAGGATGGGCGCCACGACCCGGGCGATCCCGGCAAAGGTCTGCGCGGAGCCCATGACGGTGCCGAGCTCCTCCTTCTCCGCGGCGCGCGACATCAGCGCCGTGGTGGAGGGAAAGAGGAGGGCCGTCCCGATCGGGACGAACGGGATGATGAGCGCGAGCCCCCACAGGGTGGAGACGGCCGGGTAGAGCAGCAGTCCGACGATGAGGCAGGCGCCGCCGGCCCGCATGGCCCACGCCTCCCCGATCCGGTCGACGATCGGCCCGAGGAAGATCGAGCGCATGATGAGCGAGAGCGCGCCGACGTACAGGAAGAAGTACCCGATGGTCCGCTCGGTCACCCCGTATTCCGCCCCCAGGAAGAGGGGGAGCACCGAGGTGAGGCAGGTGAAGGCCAGCATGCCGACGGCGTAGATCCACACCAGCCGCGCCACCGTGGTGCCGGGACGGCGGACCACCTGCCAGGCGGCGTGCCAGATCGGCTTCCGCGTCTGCGCCTGGCCCCCCGCTCGGCGGCTCTCCGGGAGGTACCGCCACGCGAAGACGACGTTGGCCAGGCAGAGGCCGGCGGCCACGAAGCCGGGGGCGGCGCGCCCCCAGTGGGCCGCGAGCGAGCCCACCACCGGCCCGATCATCACCCCGAGCGAGGTGGCGGCCGACAGCCAGCCGAGCGCGCGGGCCCGGCCCGCCGCCGGAATCGAGTCGGCGACGTACGCCTGGGCCACCCCCGTGGTGCCGCCCCCGGCCCCCTGGATGATGCGGGAGAGGAAGAGCCAGAGGACGGTGTTCGCCAGACCGAAGACGACATACGCCACGGCGGAGGCGGACAGTCCGATCAGCAGCGCCGGCCGACGGCCATAGCGGTCCGACACCCGGCCCCAGAGCGGCGCCGAGATCAGCTGCGCGATGGAGACCGACGCAATGATCCAGCCGATGGTCTTGGCCGACGCGTCGAGCGACTCGGCATAGAAGGGCAGCAGCGGGAGCACGATCGCAAAGCCGATCATGTCGACCGCGCTCGCCGCGATCAGGACCAGGAGCTTGCGGAGGTCGGACTTGGCGAGCTGCGGGGCCGGGGTGCTCATGCGCGCGCCTCTCCCCGGGCGCCGAGCGCAAAGACGGCGGCGCTCGCGAGCATCAGCAGGACGCCGTAGGCCGCCGCCACGCCGACGTCACCCTGCCGGAGGCTGCCGAGGATCTCGAGGGAGATCGGTCGGGTGTCGAAGGTGTAGAGCATGATCGAGGTCACGAAGTCTCCCAGGGCGGTCACGAAGGCCAGGGTCCCGCCGGCCGCGAGCGCCGGGGCCAGCCCCGGAAGCACCACGCGCCGCAGGGTGCGCAGGCGCCCCGCGCCGAGCGAGCCCGCGGCTTCCTCCAGCGCCGGGTCGAGCTGCCGGAAGCCCGCCAGCACGGCGCGGCCGGCGATCGGGAGGTTCCGGACGAGGTATGCCAGCGGCAGGATCCAGACGGATCCCACCAGCACGGTGCGCAGCGTCCACGGGGAGTGGACGCTGAACAGCGCCGCGAGCGCGATCGCGAACACCGTGCCGGGGACCGCCCACGGCAGGCCGAGGAGTCCCTCGATCCACCGGCCTGCTCCCACCCGGCGCCGGACCACCAGGAGGCCCGCGAGCAGCGCCACCCCGACGGCGGCGATCGTGGCGGCCGTGGCCATCCAGAGGCTGTTGAGGAGCGGGCGAAAGCGCTCCGGCTCGGCGAAGAGCGCGGCGTAGTTGGTCGGGGAGTACGCCGGCGGCCACGGCTCGGTGGTCCAGGTGCCGATCGGGACGAACGACACGAGGAGGAGCGTCAGGTGGGGCAGGAGGAGCAGCGCGGCCAGCACCCACGCCGATGCGGCGATGCCGGCGCGCGCACGGGCGCTGCCGGCGCGGGCCAGCGACGGCGCGGTTCCCTTCCCCACGCCGGCCAGGGAGCCGCCGGGATCGGCGCGCCGGAAGAGCGCCATCGCCCCGAGCGCCAGGAGCATCAGCGCCGCCGTCTCGACCATCGCCAGGCGGTCGTCACCGTTGAGCCGGGTGAAGACGATCTGGGTCGTCATGACCCGGTAGCCCCCGCCGAAGATGTAGGGCGCGCTGAACGAGGCGAGCGAGGTCATGAACGTCAGGAGCGCCGCGCCGGCGATGGCAGGCCGGAGGTGCGGCAGCACCACCTGAAAGAGGGTGCGCGCGCGGCTGGCACCGAGCGCGGACGCCGCCTCCAGCATGGCGCCGTCAAGCCGGGAGAGGGCTGCCCGGCAGAAGAGGTAGAAGTACACGTACATCGAGTAGGCATGGACCAGCAGGATGGCGCCCGGCCCGGAGAGCTCCCACGGCGGCGACTCGAGCCGGAACAGATACTGGACGAACCGCCCGACGAACCCGGTCTCGCCATAGAGGAAGAGGAAGGCCACCACCCCCACCAGCGGGGGCAGCACCGCGGGGAGGGCCACCAGCATCCCGAGCAGCTTCCGCCCCGGAAAGTCGACCCGCTCGAAGAGGAAGGCGAGCGGGAGCCCGACAGCCCCGGCGAGCACGACGCTCGCCGTCGAGAGCCAGAGGCTGGCCCAGAGCGCCTCCCATTCGGTCGACCGCGAGGCGAAGCGCCGGACCTCGTCGAGCGTCCACCCGGAGGAACCCCGCACCCCCTCGATGAGCACCAGCAGGAGCGGATAGGCCACGAGCCAGGCCAGGACCGCCACCAGCCCCCAGGCCAGCCAGCGCGCCCCGCGGGTCGGCGTCATCCATCCGCCGGGTAAAGGTGAAGCCCGGTGCCGGTGGGCTCGACGCCGACCTCCTGGCCCTCGGCGGCCGCGGAGGGAGGCGCGGCCACCTCGAGGGTGAACCCGTCGGTTGTGCCGACGAGGAAGTAGGCCACCGCCCCGGTGAAGCGCCGCGCCTGGACGGTGCCGCAAATCCGGTTCGGGCCCGGCTCGGTGAGGCGCAGTCCCTCCGGTCGGGCCAGGAGGCGCGCCCTGGCGCCCACCGGCGCGCCGTCCGCCCCGGCCCACCGCGCCGGCCAGCGGATCCCGCTCACCAGCGCGGCGCCGCCCGAGGCCACCTCCGCCGGCACCGCGCTGGCCCGTCCGATGAAGCTGGCGACGAATGCGGTGGCCGGGGCGGCGTACAGTTCGTCGGCCGTGCCCAGCTGTTCCAGGTGTCCCTGGCGCAGAAGGGCGATCCGGTCGCCCAGGTCGAAGGCGTCCTCCTGTTCGTGGGTGACCACGACCGCGGTGATGCCGAGCCGGTGCACCAGGGTGCGCAGCTCGCGGCGGGTCCGCTCGCGGAGGGCGGGATCGAGGTTGGAGAGGGGTTCGTCGAGCAGCAGCACGCTGGGCTCGGGGGCGAGTGCCCTGGCCAGCGCCACCCGCTGCTGCTGGCCCCCGGAGAGCTGCGCCACCGGCCGGCGCTCGAAGCCGACCATGTCCACCAGCGCCAGCGACTCCGCCACCCGGCGGGCCAGCTCGGGCCCGCGGACACCCCGGCTCTCGAGCCCGAACGCGACGTTGCCGCCGACGTCGAGGTGCGGAAAGAGGGCGTAGTGCTGGAAGACCATCCCGAACCGCCGGGCTACGGGCGCCAGGGCCGTCACGTCACGGCCATCGAGCACCACCCGGCCTCCGTCGGGCGCCTCGAACCCTGCCAGCAGCCGGAGGGTGGTGGTCTTCCCGCTGCCGCTCGGCCCGAGGAGGGCCAGCACCTCCCCGCGCGCCAGCGACAGGGAGAGCCGGTCCACCGCCGGCTGTCCCTGAAATGACTTGCTCAATCGATCGAGTTCGAGAAACCCCAACTGCGCTCCTTGGCGGGCTGTATCCTCAGTCTTCGGTCCTCAGTCCCCGCTCCTCAGGGCGGCGACTTCCCCGCGCCCCGGATATGCTGGTCCCAGTAGCTCATCCACCCCGCACCGTCGCGGGCGAGGAGGTCCCAGTCCATCGGCACCACCTTCATCGTCCGTTCCACCTCCGCCACCCAGTCGGGGAGGGAATCCACCGGCAGGTCGTGGCGGGCCGGGAGCCGGAACACCTGCCGCGCCGCCAGCAGGAGGGCCTCGGTTTCGCCCACGTAGTCGATGAATGCCTGCGCGGCCTCGGCGTGCTTGGAGCCGGCGACCAGCCCGATCGCGTCGTCGATGACGACGGTGCCGCTCCGGGGAAAGAGGTACCCGAACGGCATCCCCTTCCCCCGGCTGATGAGGATGTCGGGAAGGTCCCAGAGGGTCACCACCCCCTCCTCCCGGGCCAGCTTCTGGTCGAGGATGGCGGGATTGAGGGCGTAGGTCTTCGTGTTGCGGTCGAGCGCGCGGAGCCAGGCCATCCCCGCCGCCGTGTCACCGGTTTCCCGGAGGCTGCGCTCGATGATGAAACCCCAGATGGCGCGCATCGTGCCGCTGGCCATCGGGTCCCGGATGAGGACGAGGTTGCGCCACTGGGGATCAAGGATGTCGTCCCAGTCCTGCGGCGCTTCCGGCGGGGTGACCGCCTTGTTGTTGAACGCGATGATGACGGGGGTCCGGTACACCGGCCAGTAGCGGGCGTCCGGCCCGACGCCCGCGGGCCCGACCGAGGCGGCCCAGCTGGGGGTGTAGCCGGCGAGGAGCGAGTCGGCGACGCCGCGGTCGAAGATCGTGGTGGGCCCGCCGAACCAGACATCGGCCTGCGGGTTGACCCGCTCGAAGCGCAGGCGGTCGAGCACCTCCTGGCTCCCCATGTCCAGCCACTGCACGTCGATATCCGGGCGCCACCGCTCGAAGGCGCGCTCGAGGAGGAGGAGCTGGTCGCGCCCGTGGGGGGAATAGACCACCACCGGCGTCCGCGGGTCGCGTCCGCAGGCCATCGTCCCGATGGCGACCGCCGTCACCCCCGCCCTCGCGAACCAGCGGTGGAGTCGTGACCGCAACCGCTTCCCCGCTTCCCCGCCCGCCCGCCCGCCTGTCACGGCACCGCGCGGGCCGGCCGCAGCGCCAGCAGGTTCATGAAGAGCCGGTACGCCCCCGGCACGCCAGCCGGAAGCTCCCGGTAGAAACTGAGCCCGGTGTACACATAGGTGCCCTTCCCCACCGGGGCGACGAGCAGCCCTCCCTCGAGCGGCGGTTCCCCCGGGTCGTGCATCTCGAGGACCGGCCCGAATTCGGGCGCCCACTCGCGGGCAAAATAGAGCCCGCGCTCCTGGACCCACCCCGCCCAGTCGGCGGCGCCCAGGCGGTTCGGGGTGCGGACCACGGGACTCGACGGGTCGAGGATCCGCACGGGGGCGTTCTCGTCCGCCACGCGGTCGTGCGAGTCGCGCACGCCGTTCGAATTGGTGGTGGCACGCGTGGCCGACCCCGACAGGAAGTCACCGAGCGACTGCCCGCCGATCGCGAGCGGGAACGGCGCGAATCCGCCGCGGAAGAACTCGTATTGCTGGTACTGCACGACGAGCAGCCCGCCGCCCCGCGCGTACGCGAGGAGGCGCGCGTTGAATTCCTTGACCGCCGGCACCGTCTCGTACGCCCGGCTCCCGATGATCACGGCGTCGAACCGCGACAGGTCGCCCCGGGCCAGGGAGTCCGGCGTCAGCTCGACCACCGGGATGCCCAGCCCCGCCAGCGCCTCCGGCACCGCGTCGGCGGCCCCACGCACATAGGCCACGGAGGTCAGCGCGGGCAGGGCGATGTCCATGAGCCGGATGCTGCCGACCGCCGGCCGGCTCATGCCGCGCCGGGCGATGTGCGGATAGGAGATGATCTCGATCGACTCGGAGAAGCGGGTACCGTCGCGGGCCACCGCAAAGGCGCGCACCTCGAAGGCGCCTGGTCCGGCCGACGGAGGCGGCTCGAGGCGGAAGCTGAACGAGGCCTCCTCGCCGTTCCGCGTCAGCCGGAACGCCTGTGCCGGCGGGGCGGTCCAGCCTGCCGGAACCTCCAGGTGCACGGCGCCGGCGGTGGTGTCGCCCGCGGCGTGCCGGAGCGTCACGTTGACGACCCGCGCTTCCCTCGACCCCAGCGGCCACACGATCATCGAGCGATCGAGCCGCACCCCGACCCGGGGCACGACGACCAGCCGCTCCCGGCGCTCGCCGTAGGCCGGGTCCCGCCAGCGGTAGGAGACCTCGCGCCGCGCCTCGAAGCCGTTGCCCAGGTCCGCCACCGCCGTCAACAGCGGAGGCGACGCCGCCTGCGTCGCCGCGGGCGCGCTCCCCCAGTCGTACATCGCACCCTGCCGCGGCAGCCGAAGGTAGTACGGCTCGGTGCTCGCCGTCGGGGGAACCCGGATGGTGTCCACGACGGTTGCCGTCCGGCCGGGCCCGACGCGAACGGGCGTCGGCGCGCGCAAGCCGGGCCATCCCTCCAGGCCGAGGCTGGCCCGCACCTCGGTGTCGCCCGCGTTCCAGAGCGTCAGCGTGACCTCGGCCGAATCCCCCGGCAAGAGGTCAGCCGCGCTGGAGACGGCATCGAGCACCAGGCCCCGCTGGTTGGCCAGGAGCGCGTTGGTGAACCCCAGTTGCGCCTCCCACACGGCCCCGGATGATCCGGGCGCGAGCGTGGTGTCCACGCCGGCCCACATCGCGCTGCCCGCGCCGGTCCGGTCGGTCACCAGCGCGATGCGCGTGGAGGCCGGGCCGATCGTCTGGAGGGCGCCCATGTCCTGCGATCGGTGGCGGCTCCGGCTTTCCATCGCGATCTGGTGGTACGACTTGCCGACCGCGTCGTCGATCCCCCCGGTGGAAATCGTGTCCATGCGGGGCGCCGGGGTGAAGCGCGCGGCGAGGTAGAGCTTGTCGGCGCGCCAGGGCGCGAGGTGCAATTCGGCGGCCAGCTCGGGAAACCGCGCAGGGTCCGCCGCGGCGGCAAACCCCTCGTGCGCGGCCCAGCCTGCCGCCTGGTGCTGCCCGTGCCCGTCGGTCTTCGTGCCGGTAAACACCGACACGATGATCTGTGGCCTGAATTCCCGGATGACGCGGACCACGTCCTTGAGCACCGAATCCCGCGGCCACTGCGCCCAGGTGTCCTCCAGCGACTTGGAATACCCGAAGTCGTAGGCCCGCGTGAAGTACTGCTGGCCGCCATCGAGGGAGCGGGCGCTGAGCAGTTCCTCCGTCCGCAGGAGCCCCAGCGCCTCGCCGAGTTCCGGTCCGATGAGGTTCTGCCCCCCCTCGCCGCGGTTGAGGGACAGGTAGGCCGTGACCGCCCCCTCGCCCCGGACCAGCACCGTGATGAGGTCGGTGTCCTCGTCGTCCGGGTGCGCGCCGATGACGAGCACCCGCTTGTTGTGCCCGAGCATCCGGCGCGCATGCTCGGCCGCCACCGCCCCGCCCGTCGAGGGAGGTCCGATTTGCGCGGCGAGCGGGAGCGCGGGGAGGAAGGATGCGGCCAGGAGGACCGCGGTGAAGGCACGGAGGCGCATGCAATCCCGGGAGGAGGTCAGCCAAAAGTTAACCCCGGCACGGCCGGGGCGTGAGGCGGGCTAGTGGCGGTGCAGGTGGGCGGCGCCGGGCGGCGGGCGGCGGGGCGGCCGTCCCGTCCAGAAGGCACCGAAGAAGAGGGCCACGGCGGCGCCCAGCAGGACGCGGCCCGCCATCACGGCGACGCCGTGGAGCAGCAGCAGCATCCCGACCGACAGGATGACGGTGGCCACCGCGCGGAGGATTTCGTCCAGGTTGCCGCCGCGGGTGCGGCGCCCCCAGTAGGCCGACGCCACCACCCCGGCGAGGCCGACGAGCAGGAACCCGTACCAGATGATGATCCAATAGCGCCGGCCGGCGATCATCGTGCCTCACCCCAGGACGGGCCACCCCGGGTCGTCGAACCGCCGGCCTCGGTCACTGCGGCCCGTCGGACAGGCCAAGTCCGAGCGGATCGCGGTGCACCGCGCGGCGGAGCGCCGGATGGTGGCGCCAGATGTAGAGCCCCATGGCCGCCCCGGCGACGAGATTGGCGAAGAGCACGAGCGCCAGGGGAAAGAGGGCGTAGGTGGCCTCGAAAAACATCAGCGCCACGCCGGTGAAGAAAAATTCGAAGAAGATGAACATCATGACCACGGCGAACCGGAACGCCGGCTGCGTCGTCGCCACGCGGGCCAGCGCCGCCAGCAGGATCCCGAAGACGATGAACGCCGCGAGGTGCAGCAGGGTGTACGCCGCCACCGACCCGGTGAGGGCCTGGTCGGTCACCGGGGCGCGCACGCCG
>DASUFQ010000053.1:0-29132 GCA_036274515.1 Gemmatimonadales bacterium
CGGTTCTTCACCGGGCGGCCGTCTCTCACAATGACCCGGCGGGGCAGCGCCCCACCGGTCCTGGCCCGGGCTCAGGCAGAGCCTGGCCGAGGTCGTCGTTGCGAGCGCTGCGAGTCGAGCCGGGTCGCGGACCAGCCCTTCGCAGAGCACCCCGAGGCGCCAGATCGGGGTGGGCGGAGCGCGCGACTGGCTCCACCTGTCCGGCCGGCCTTGGTCCAGGATCATCGGCGACCGCGCCCTTACGGCGGCGACCCCCTCCCCTGCTCCTCCGGTCCGAACACACCCGAACCAGCCCCATCCGGGCCTCCAAGAGGCCCAAGGCAACGGTTCAGGTGACCCCCAAAGCTACGCACCGCACAAAACGGTGCAAGTGCCTGTATTTATTCGGGTTACGCGATTTTCTGTGGGCAATTTGTGGAGCGGTAAGGTGGGGTGCCACAGGCATGTAACGGGCTTGTCCACGCCATGTGGAAATGTGAATCCACAAATCCCCATGCCCCCCCCCGGGTCCCGGCCGCTGGTGCAGGGGTCAGGGCCTGGCGGCACCCGGGGGAGGGAGCTTGACGCTGATGTACCGGAGGTAGGTGCCGGCCACACGATTGAACTGGTCGAGCCGGTCGCGCAGCTGCTTCATCTGGTACGGGGCGTTTTCCCGGAGCGTGTCCCGGTCCTTCTCGGCGGCGAGCGCCTTCCACCGCGTCTGGCAGTCACCCAGTTCCTCGGAGAATTTCGTCATCTCCTTGAGGAGGTCGGCCTGTGCCTTCCGCTGGTTGTCGCGGGGCCACTCGCCTGCTGCCGTGACCTTCCTGGCCTCCGCGAGGGGGGCGACGGAACGGGCGCAGGCCTCCGCGACGCTCCCGGCGCGGCCCTGCATCCAGGCCAGCGAGCTGTTCGGGGTCATGTCGCTCATCAGCCGCGCGCCGGCGGCGGCGATGGTGGAGGTGGAGTCCCTCAGGACGAGGAACGCGGTCTGCTGGACGGCGTGGGGGGCATCGAGCGCCGTATCCGGCTGAATGAAGTGCTCGCGACCCGACTGGGCGCTGGCGGGCAGGGCGGCCAGCGTGGCGAGCAGCGCGAGGCCCTGAATGCGGCGCGCCGTCACGCGTCCATCCCGACTTCGATGTACCGGGACACGATGTCCCCTTCGGGGTAGTTGAACAGGCAGCCACCGGAGGAAGCCGCGAACCAGCCGGCCATGAGCGGGCGAGGGGCATCCAGTTCCTGGAGGATGGGGCCGAGCCAGCGCCGGATGTGCCGGAGTTCGGGCGCCCGGCGGCCGAGGAGCGCCATCAGCGCCCCGACCCCGGAGGTGGCGCGGAGGAAATGCGCCAGGGCGTGTGCCCGCTGGTTGAACTCGACGGCCTTGACCCCCGGCTCGTCGTAGAGGACCGCGCCCTCGAAGACGTCCATCGGCGGGGCGTCAAGCCGGGGGCCGAGGTACACATACTGCCGGCCACGGTCCGACTTGCGCTCGACGACGGCGGCCGCGGTGTCGCTGGTGAGGCGCCCGGCGTGCAGCAGGTCGTCGTCGCGGAGGATGCCCACGACCCGCGTCCACTCGAGGGCGGCGAGGGCGGTGTCCATCGGGCAGCCGGCCTGGTCGTCGATGGCGATGAAGCGCGGGGCCTCGCCGGCCCGGAGCATGAAGTGGGCGAGGCCTTCGGCGCGATCGTTGAAGTTGCGGACCACGAGGTTCTGGGTAGTCGTCATAGCCGGGGAAAGATAGGCGCATGCGCCCAGCGCGGCCACCCGGCCCGGCGGCCGCTACGGGGTGAGCTCGTTCTTCGGCTCCACCCTGACGATCCAGAGCCCCGAGAAGACGTCCGGCACATAGATGTTCCCGTCCCGGTAAATGGCGCCCCAGGCCATGGCGGCGTTCGGGAACTGGCCCTTCGAGTCGCCGGTATAGACGTGGGCAATCTCGCGATCCTGCGCCAGGAGGTCCCCCCGCAGTTCGCCGCTCACGTCGAGCACCCGGAGCCCGCCCTGGTAATCGCCGAGGTACAGGGTGTCGCCCGCCACCCAGACGTTGTGAGTGCCGCCGTCCCGCGGCTCGTACCAGGCCACCTCGGTGGGGCGGCCGATGTCGGAGACGTCGACGACGTGCAGCCGCCCGTACGCCCGACCGAGGCCGAGGAGGCTGGGCCCGGCGGTCGGCTGGGGCTGGGCGGCGAAGACCTCGTCGCCGACGAACACGTACCGCCCGCTGCGCCAGGCGGTGTGGGTGCCGCGGATGAACCCGGGGCCGCCCACGGCGGCCACGTCGCGGTAGAGCCCCTCGAGGTCGTACTTGAACTGGGACACGAACTGGGGGTTTTCCGGGCTGCCGCCGCGCATGCCGTTTCCGACGTCGAGGATGACGAGGCCGTCGTTCCAGTAGCTGAGGTAGGCGAGCCCGTCCTGCACGTCGATGTCGTGCAGCATCCGGCCGGCGCCGGTGCCGGGGGTCTCCCAGCGCGCCACCTGCCTCGGCGCCAGGGGATCGCGGATGTCGATGACGCGCATCGACCCGGTGGCGTCGTCGGTGAGGTAGACGTAGCCGCGGTAGATGAAGGTGCTGTGGACCCCGCCGGTGACCGTCTCGGTGAACTCGGCAATCGCCTTCGGGTGGGCGGGATCCTCGAACGAGAGGATGACGATGCCGTTCTTGCGGGTCGACGCGCCCTCGCGCGTGATCACGCCGTAGCGGCCGTCCTCGGTCGTCATGACGTCGTTGATGACGCGGGCGTCCACCATGACGGAATCGGTGATGACCGGTGCGGCGGGGTTGGCGAGGTCGATGGCGTAGAGCCGGTCGCCGATGGTCGACAGGTACCCGTGCCGGCCGTCAGGATGGAGCCAGAACTCGGCGGAGGCGAAGCCCTTGACCGGCACCCGGCCGACGAGGGTCGTCGGCCGCACCACGTCCCGCGGGAGCACGGTGACGGTCGCGGTGGCGGCCCGCCCGGCGAAGGCCCCCACGACGCGGTAGGTCCCCGGGTCGCTGGCCACGAAGCCGCCGTCGGCCTCGATCCGCGCGGTGCCCGACGCCACCATCCATTCGGGCACGACGTCGGGCACCGGCTTCCCCGCGCGATCGCGCGCGTCGAAGGCGAAGCGCACGACATCCCCGGTCCGGACGGTGGCGGTGCCGGGCGAGACCTCCACGGTGCTCACCGGATTGGCCGCCACGGCCACCTGCAGCGTGGTCGCCGCCTGCCCGCTCCGCGCGGTGACGGTGGCCCGGCCCGGCCGCACGGCGGTCAGGACGCCGGTCGCCGACGACTGCAGCACCCCCGGCTGGTCGGAGGTCCAGGTGACCGGGTCGTGGCGGAGGTCGCCCGCGGCGGAGGTGACGGTTGCGGCGACCGCCACCGCCTGCCCCACGTAGAGCCGCGCCGGCGCGGGGGCCAGGCCGATGGCCGCCGCCGGCCCCGGCACGATGGTGACGACGGCGAAGGCCGTCTTCGGCCGCCCGCCGCCCCTGGCCGACGCGAGCGCGGTGACGCGGAGGGCCCCCACCGCCCCGCCGGTGGCCAGCCCGGTGGAATCGACCGTCCCCTCGAACTGTCCCCCCGCCTGGAACCACCGGATGCGCACATCCGAGAGCTCGCGGCCGGCGGAATCGAAGGCCTGCGCGGTGAGCCGGAGGGTATCGCCGACGCTGATGGCGGCGTCGGCCGGCCGGATCGTGACCGATGCGACCGGCGTCGGGGCGGGGACCTGCTGGAGGATGAGCGTGAGGGCGAGCAGCATGCGGAGTCTCCGGAGGGGTAGGCCCGGAATGTACATGACGCCCGTCCCGCGTCCACCGGCGCGGCGCGTGGCCAACCCCCGCCGCCCCCGGTACATTTGACGGAGGAGAGCCCCATGCGGATTGAGTGGACGTCCTATCAGTCACCGGTCGGCGTGCTGACCATCCTCGAGGCGCGCGAAGGACCGCTGATCGTGGAATTCGCCGAGCGGACGGGGCGCCTGCACCTGGCCGACCGGCTGCGCGCCCACGCCCCCGGCGCGGTCATCGACGCCGGGCCGTGCCGGCAGGCCACGTCGTGGCTGACGGCGTACTTCGCCGGGCGCCCCCGTCCCTTCCCCTACCCCGGCTACCTCGCCAACTACCTCGCCGTGAGCCCGGCGCAGGAGGCGGTGTGGCGGGCGCTGGCCACCATCCCCTTCGGCGAGACCCGGTCGTACGAGGAGATCGCGACCGCCACCGGGATCCACCCGCGCGCCGTGGGGCAGCTCAACGGGTCCAACCACCTGGCGCTGCTCCTCCCCTGTCATCGCGTGGTGGGCAAGGACGGCGGGCTGGTCGGCTACGGGGGCGGCCTCGAGACGAAGGGGTGGCTGCTCGACCACGAGCTCCGGTCGGTGGGGCTGACGCTCTCGGCACCGTCCGCGTATTGACAGAAAACCGGCCATTTCGCAGCTTGGATCATGCACTGCAGTCGCTCGACGGAGTCGTAGGACCCATGCCGCTCGGATGCTCCCGCGCCGAACGGCCGTTTTTTTCCCGTTGAACAGAGGTTGCGGCAATGGCGAAGGGCACCGTGAAGTGGTTCAATGATGCGAAGGGCTTCGGGTTCATCGCGCAGGAAGGCGGCAAGGACGTCTTCGTGCACCACACCGCCATCACCATGGACGGGTTCCGCTCGCTGGCCGAGGGCGACGCGGTCGAGTTTGAGGTCGTGGAAGGACCGAAGGGCCTCCAGGCGGCCAACGTCCGCAAGGCGTGAGGGCCGCCCGGCGCGGACTCGGCGCCGCGCTGCTGGTGGCCGCCGTGGCGGCCCCTGTCGCGGCGCAGGGGCCGCCGCTGGCGTTCTACGGGTTCCGCGCCGGCGTGTCGCTGGCGGACACCGACGCGCAGGTGCGGCTGCTCCTGGGCAACGGACTGCGCTGCCAGCGCAGCCAGGCGGACCGCCGGCTCGCCGACTGCCGCGCCACCATCACCGACCCGGTGGCCAACACCCCCGTCACCATCTGGCTCGCCGCCATCGACAGCACCACCGGCGTGCTGACCCTCTCGGCCACCCTGCCCGCCCGGGAGTTCGACCGGTGGCGCGACGTGCTGGAGTCGGTCTACGGCCCGCGGACCGCCACGATCCAGGGCGGGCAGGGGATGGTGCAGTGGATCCGCGGGACGCAAATGCTCCGCCTGACCTGGCGCGCCGCCCCCAACCGGATCGAATCGTCGGTGAGCATCGTCGACGGCCCGGTGCTCGACGGCTGGAACGTCGGCGCACCGCCCTCCACGCAGATTGCCAAGCCCCGCGCACCCGGCTAATCTACGGTATCTCCCCTGAGTATCGGTCCGCATCCGCGGATTTCAACGGCATCACGCCTGGAGCCTGACGTGGTCCTGCATTGTCGTCGGCCGGGTGGGTCGCGCTCCGGCGCTGTCCTGCTGGGTCTGCTCGTTTTTGCCGGATGCGGAGGCGGAAACGGCCCCATCCAGATCGGCCTGACGGCCAACTTCACCGATCCGCTGAGTGCCCCGATCCGCAACGGCGCCCAGCTCGCGGCGGAGGAAATCAACGCCGCCGGCGGCATCGGCGGCCGGCCGATCGAGCTCGTGGAGCGGGAAGACTACGCCGACGCGGACTCCGCCGTGGTGGTGGCCACCGACTTCTACAATTCGCCGGTCGTCGCCGTCATCGGCCACGGCTTCTCCGGCCCGACGCTCGCCGCCGCGCCGGTCTACAACGGCGGCGACAACCCCCTCCTCGAGATCGCCCCGGCCGCCTCGGCGCCCGCGATCACCGACGCCGGGCCCTACACCTTCCGCCTCTGCCCGAGCGACCTGGCGCACGGCGCGGCGCTGGCACACTGGTCGCGCGAGCGGCTCGGCCTCCAGCGCGCCGCCATCTTCTACACCAACAGCGAATACGGCCGGGGCATCCGGAAGGCCTTCGAGGCCGAGTTCGCCTCCCTGCAGGGCAGCGTGACCGGCGCCTACCCCTACCTCGGCGACGAGCCCGATGTCGGCCCGTACGTCGACCTCCTCCTCCGCGACCGCCGGGCGCAGTTCATGGTCATCGCGGGGTACGACCCGGACGGCCGCACCATCCTGACCACCGCGCGCGCGAAGAACCTCACGATTCCCGCCATGGGCGGCGACGGCCTGGAGCAGATCGCCCTCGCCGGGACGGCCGCCAACGGCACGTACGTCACCTCGTCGTACTTCGCCGCCACCGACACCCCCGTCAACCGGCGCTTCACCGCGGCGTACCGCGCGCGCTATCCGAACGCCGGCGACCCGAACGGCTCGGGGGCGGCCGCCTACGACGCGGTCTACATGCTCCGCGACGCGATCGGGCGGGTCGGCACCGACCGGAAGAAGCTGCGCGACGCCTTCGCCGGGATCGGCACCGAGTCGCCGGCCTACGCCGGCGCCATGGGCACCATCGCCTTCGACGAGAACGGCGACGTGCCGAGCCTCAAGATCTACATCGGGCAGGTCGAGAACGGCGTCATGCAGCCGGTGGGGGGCCAGTGAACCCGCTGCGCAGCCTTCGGAGCCGGGTCAGCCTCGGCATGACGGTGCTCGTGACGCTCGTGCTGCTCATTGCCCTCAGCGCCACGCGCGCGGTCCGCAGCATCGGGCGCGCGGTCGAGACCGAGACCGGCGCCCTCCTGGCGGGCACCGAGGCGGGGAGCGGCCTGGTCGGCGCCGTCCTGAACGAGATCCGGAGCGCCGAGCAGTACCTGCTCGACCCGTCCCCCGCCCTGCAGCGGGAGTTCATCGCCAGCGGTGATTCGGCCTACGCCTACCAGCAGACGTTCCGCCAGCTGAGCGGCCTGTCCACGCAGGACCGGTACATCACGAACAAGATCGCCGACGAGCAGGCCTCGATCGAGGTCTCGTACGCCCTGGCCCACGCGCTGGCCGACCTGGGGCGCGACGCCGAGGCCCGCCGCCATGCCGACCTGGCGCGGGCGCCGGCCGACACGCTGGTCGCGGACGTGCGCGCCCTCTCCCGGTCGCAGAGCGCCCGCGCCCTCATCCGGATCCAGGCGCTCCAGCAGGACGCCGGCAGCCGGGAACGCGGGGTCTGGGCGCTCTTCGGGCTGGCCCTCGTGCTCGGCGTGGCCACCCCGATCTACACCGTGCGCACCGTCGACCGGCCGCTGCGGCGGCTGGTCGGCGCCGCGGAGCGCTTCGGGGCGGGCGACCTCCGCCCGGTGACGCTGGGCGAGATGCCGACCGAGCTCGGCCGCCTGGCCGCCGCCATGGACGAGATGGCGGCGCGCCTCCGGGAGGTCGTGGGCATCGTCGTGAAGGAGTCGAACCAGATCTCGGGCAGCGCCAGCGACTTCTCCGCGATGAGCGAGGAGCTGGCCGCCAGCAGCGGGGAAATCTCCACCGCCATGGTGAAGATGTCGCACTCCGCCGAGACCCAGGTGCACGGGATGCGGGACGCCGACAGCCTGCTCGGCCGGCTCCGCGCCACCGCCGCCCAGGCCGACGAGGCCTCCACGCGGGTGGTGGCCCTGGGCGACACCATCCGCGACCTCGCGGTGCGGCACCGGACCGACGTGGCCGCCGCGGGCCAGACGCTGCTCGACGTACGGGAAGTGGTGCAGACCTCCGCCCAGCAGGTCCAGGAACTGGCGCGGAAGTCGGAGTCGATCACGGAGTTCATCGACCTGATCAAGCAGATCTCCTCGCAGACCAACCTCCTCGCGCTGAACGCCGCCATCGAGGCGGCGCGGGCGGGGGAGCATGGCCGGGGGTTCGCGGTCGTGGCGGAGGAGGTGCGGCACCTGGCGGATTCCAGCGCCCGGGCGGCGGAGGACGTCACCAAGACGGTGCAGTTCATCCGGAACCAGGTCCGGGAGGTGTCGAGCACGATGCAGGTGGGCACCGGGAAGGTGCGGGGCATCGAGGGCGTGGCCGGTGCCGCGGCCCGGGCGCTCGACGACATCGGCGCCGCCGTCCAGGAGGTGCGCACCGCGGCGGCCGCCGTGTCCGCGCAGGCGGCGCTCAACCGGACCATCGTCGATGAGCTGGGGGGGAAGACGTCGGAGGTGGCGGCGTCGGCCACCGAGCACGCGTCCGCGAGCCAGGAGGTCACCGCGGCCGCGGAGGAGCAGAGCGCTTCCACGGAGGAGATGGCCGCCGCCGCCGGCGACCTGCTGCAGGGCGCCACGCGGCTGACCGACGCCGTGAGCGCCTTCCGGACCTGAGTCCTAGCGCCGCTTCCGGGCCGGCGCCTTCTTGACCGGCGCCTTCTTGGCAGGGCGGGCGGCGGGCTTTGACTTGGCCTTCGCCTTCGGCTTCGACTTGCCGGCCTTGGGGCGGGCCGCCATCCGGTCCAGCTTCTTCTGGTGGGCGGCCTGCAGGTCGGCCAGGAGGCGCTCCCCCTCCTCCTCGGCGAGCAGGCTGCGCCGGGTGGCATACTTCACCAGCTCGTCCGCATCCGCAATATCAAATTCCGCCAGCCGAGCCGCCGCACGAATCACGTTGACCAGGGCGTCCGCCACCGGGCTCCGGAGGACTGTCGCGATCCCCGGCAGGCTCTCCAGCAGCGTCGAGATTTGTGCACCACCGAGTTCAGACACCACGAACACTCCTTGCGCGCGGGGCGGCACGCCGGCGGGTCCGGCGTAACGCTATGTCGTGTTGGATCTTGCCGGCGCCAACGTACCACACCGGAGGGGTCCAGTCAAGCCGACCGGCCCCGCGGCCCGATCGAGGGGCGGATCCGCCGGACACCGAGTCGATTTTCGTGACAGCGTAAAGACAGCATAGCGCCATCGTATCGTCAGTATAAGGGTCAGCCGCCCGCCGCGACGGGCGCATCGCTTTGCGCCCTCTCCCGGCGGCCCGTAGATTGGAGGGTGGAGGACGGACGCGTTCTCCCTGGAAGGGTCGTCCATGGGACGTCGCGGCATCAAGGAATTTCGCGCGCCGGAGGCGCTCGCCCTGGTCGCAGCCGATCGCGACCGGAAGCCCCTGGTGTGCCCCTCCTGCGGCACCCCGACGATCACCCGCACCCCGAAACGTCCCGCCGCCGGCGCCCCGCCCGAGCTGGGCCGCATCACGCTCTGCTGCTCCAAGTGCGGCCGGAGCGCCGCCTACCTCCCGCGCGCACCCGACCCCGCCCGGTCGCCGGAGTCGCCCTATCACCCGCCCGAGTGAGGCTACGGGGCGATGCCGCGATAGATGAGGTAGGGAAGCAGGACGTACAGCAGGAGGTCGCGCACGAGGTAGAACGCCACGAAGGCGGCCACCGCGCGCCAGCCGAGGCGGCGGACCTCCGCCCAGCTGCGCGGGAACCGCCACCAGCCGCCCGCCCGCGGGGCCCGGGCGAGGACTACCGCGGGCGGCTGAGCGTCCGGCTCCACCGGATGGCCGTCAGGAAGGGGAGCGGCTTCCAGCTCTTCGCGTCATAGGAGTAGTAGATGAACATGGGGCGTCCCCGCACGTTGGCGCGGGGGAGGAACCCCCACATCCGGCTGTCGTGGGAGTTGTCCCGGCTGTCGCCCATCATGAAATAGGAATCGGGGGGGACGACGATGGGCCCCCAGTCCTGCAGGTCGGGATTGTAGCTGGCGGTGTCCCGGCCGACGAGGTACTTCACCTGCCACTGCCGCATCACGTAGCGCTGCTCCGGCCCGGCGGTCGGGAGCGGCGTCTGGTGCACGACATACGGCTCGTCCAGCCGCTCGCCGTTCCGGATGAGCTGTCCTCCCTCCATGGCCAGCGTGTCGCCCGGCATCCCCACCATCCGCTTCACCACGTCGATCGGCTCCTCCACCGAGTCGAAGACGAGGATGTCGTTGCGCTCGGGCTCGCGAAAGGCCGGCAGCCGCTTGTGAATGAGCGGCACCTCGGCGCCGTAGAGCGCCTTGTTGACGAAGAGGAAGTCGCCGATCAGGAGGGTGTTCTCCATGCTGCCGGAGGGAATCCGGAAGGCCTGGATGAGGAAGGTGCGGAGGACCAGCCAGACGAGGAGGGCCACCGTGATGGACTTGGTCCATTCCCACAACCAGAGGACGAACGGGTGGTGCGCGGGCTGCGGGGCCGGTTCGGGCTTGGTCAACGTCGATTCCCGGTGGAAGGCGAGGGGCGGTAAGCTAACTCCCGTGGGCGCCGGGGTGAAGCCCGGGGCGCCGCCCTCCACCTACGCGGGGCCGCCCCGGCCGGTTTCCGCCGGCGGCGCTACCGGACCCAGTCGGCGATGAAGACGTTGGTCTCGCCCCGGACCCGCGCGTTCCGGTTGGACGCCCACACCAGCTTCTTGCCGTCGGGGCTGAACATCGGGAAGCCGTCGAAGTCGGCGTCGAAGGTGACCTGCTCGAGCCCGCTCCCGTCGACGTTGACCAGGAAGAGGTCGAAGTTCCGGCCCTTCGGGTCGAGGTGGTTGGAGGCGAAGATGATCTGCCGGCCGTCGTGGGAGAAGAACGGCGCGAAATTGGCGCCCGGCAGGTCGGTCACCTGGTGCGGGTCGGTGCCGTCGGCGTTGGCGACCCAGATGTCGAGGCGGGCGGGACGAACCAGGCGCTCGGCCAGCAGCGCGCGGTAGTCCGCCGTGTCGGCGGCGGTGACGGGATACGAGGCCCGCCAGACGATCTGCTTCCCGTTCGGCGAATAGAAGGCGCCGCCGTCGTAGCCCACCCGGTCGGTGAGCCGCCGGACGTCGGAGCCGTCGATGTTCATGGTGTAGAGGTCGATGTCGCCGTCGCGCGTGCTGGTGAAGATGATCCGCCGGCCGTCAGGCGACACGGTGGCCTCGGCGTTGTAGGCCTTGTCGTCGGTCAGCTTCGTGAGCTCGGTCCCGTCGCTCTTCGCGCTGTAGATCTCGAAGTGCCCGAGCGGCCAGACATATCCCTTCGACATGTCGGGGCGCACCGGGCAGGCGGCGTCGTACTCGAAGGTGCTGCTGTAGAGGATGCGCCGGTCCTTGTCGTAGAAGAACCCGCAGGTGGTGCGGCCCTGCCCGTTCGACACCCGGTGCATCCCCGAGCCGTCGATGTTCATGATGTATTCCTGGTCGCACCCCTCGGACAGCGACTCCTGCCGCTGGAAGATCAGCTGCCGGCCCGACCGGGAAAAATAGGCCTCGGCGTTGTTGCCGCCGTGGGTGAGCTGGTGGATGTTCTTGAGGTGGCGCTCGCCGGGCAGCGCCGACACCGGCATGGCCGGGGTGGCCACGACGTTGACGGTTTGCTGGCAGGACACGAGGGAGATGGCGGTCAGCGCGACCAGCAGGACGGCGGTACGAATCGGTGGCTCCAGGTTTGAGGCCCACCAGAGTAGGGACCCCGGGGTCACCCTGACAATCCGTAGGACTACGGATCGCCCGCCAGGGCGGCCAGCACTTCCGCGGCATGCCCCCGCGGCTTCACCTTCCCGAAGACGTGGCTGATCCGGCCGCGGCCGTCGATGATGAAGGTTTTCCGCAGGATGCCGAAATACTTCCGCCCGTACATGCTCTTTTCCCCCCAGGCGCCGTACGCTTCCGCCACGGCGTGATCGGCATCGACCAGGAGGGGAAAGGGGAGCTCGTACCTGGCCTTGAACTTCCGGTGGCTCGCCACCCCGTCGGGGGAGACCCCGAGGACCACCGCGCCCGCCGCCTGGACCTCGGCCCAGCTGTCCCGGAAGCCGCAGGCCTCCGTGGTGCACCCGCTGGTGTCGTCCTTGGGGTAGAAGTAGAGCACGACGGGGCGGCCGGCGAAGTCCTTCAGCGACACCTCGCAGCCGGCATCGGAAGGAAGGCGGAAGCCCGGCGCCCGGGCGCCGGGCGCCAGGCCGTCGGCCCCCCCCGTCATCCGGCGCGGAGCCGGTAGAGCGTGCGGCGGTAGCTCTTGTGCTTCTGGAAGTGCGCCCCGGTGCGACGGCCCGTGAAGTGCTTTTCCTCCAGCTTGGTGAACTTCTTCCGCCACTTCCACCGGACGAACTTCATGACCCGCGGGTGCGAGGCCTCGAGGCGGGCCATGATGAGCGCATACGCCGGCATGATGGCCTGTTCGTAGGCCTTGTTGAGGAGGTCGAAGGTCGGCGCGATCTGCGGCGTCATGTCGGTGTCCTTCACCATCTCGAACCGCGACGCCGCCATCAGCGCCTGGTAGCGCCGGATGTCCTGCCCGCCGCCGATGGGGCTCTTCTCGTCGGACGGCACCCGGAAGATGTCCGAGATGAGGATGTGCCCGCCGGGATTGAGCATCGCCTCCGCCTTGGCGAGCGCCACGTCCGCCTTCATGAAGAGGAAGCTCTCGCTGAACAGGATGAGGTCGAACTTCCGGTCGAGCTCGAATTCCTCGAATTTCGACAGGTGCACCACGGCGCGATTGCCGACCGCCCGCTGCGCCTCCTCGTTGAGCCAGGCGTTGGGGGAGAGGCAGACCACCTCGTAGCCGCGGTCGAGGAGCTTGCGCGCGGTGTTCCCCGCCCCGCACCCGACATCGAGGATGGTCCTGACCCCCGCGGGGATATCCGCCATGAGCATGTCGGTGTACCGCGCCTGGGCCACCGCCAGGTTCTGCGGCGTGAGCTCGAGGTCCGGCGTCCAGTAGCCGTAGTGGAGGTCGTGCATGTCGAGGGCAAACCGGCCCACCACCAGCCCGAGGGCGAGGCCGAACTCGGGGGACTTGAGCGCCGGGGCGCGCGGGACGATCGACGGGGTTGTCTCTGGCATGGAGGGATCCTACCTCCCCGGGGGCGGATCGGCCAGTACGCGGATCCGGACACCGACGACGTCGCCGACGCCGTCCTCGACGGTGAAGCGGGTCTCCGGAACGAGCCGCCGTTGGCCCCGCGACGGGAAACTGCGAGGCGAAACCGCCGCGTCGCGCCACGCCGGCACCGCCTCGGCGACGCGGGCCGGGGCGTCGGCGTGGGTCAGCACGAGGGCCGCCGCCGTGTCGGCCCCGGTGGCGGCCGCGAGGGCGAGCAGCATCCGGAGCCCCAGGATGTGCGGGTCGGCGGGATTGTCGTTCTCGAGCACGAGGAGTTTCTGCAGGTCCCCGACGGCGACGATCGGCAGCCGGGCCACGACCGGCTCGAGGATGCGGGCGGACCGCCACTCGGCGAACCCCTCGGCGAGGTAGAGGTCCGAGGCGACCACGTCGAGACCGGTGTCCCGGTCCTGCAGGGTGCCGCCATCGGGCAGCGCGAAGCGATGGCGCTCCATCAGCAGGTGCTGCCACTCATGGATGGCGGTGGCGAGCGCGTAGAGGGGCGGCGCGCCCGGATCCTCGAGGATGACGTCCCCGGGCTCGAGGAAGCCGGCCGGGGTCGAGGCCGCCTCCCGCGCGACGCTCGTCAGGCGGGAGGGGCCGTCGGCCTCCAGCGTGGTGTTCTCGCCGATGGCGAGGTCGAGCTGGCGCAGGACCGCGAGGAGGCCGGCGGGGCCACGGTTCAGCGCCCACTGCTCCGCCGTCCAGTTTTCCGGCACGACGAGCCGGGACACCGCCGGGCCGGGCACGCCCACGCTCGGCACCGCCTCCGGATATCCGAAGTAGCGCGGCCGCACCTGGGGCACCGCGAGGGTGTCGTTGCGCCATGCGGCCCGGACCAGCTGGGCCGGCGAGCTGCGGCGGCCGTCCACCGTGACCCATTCGGCGGAGAGCAGCATGGTCACGGCCTGTCCCTGCCACGGCGCCGCGTCGCGATAGCCGTCGAGCAGCGCCTGCGCGACCTGCGCGGACGCCGCCCCGCCGCGCGGCAGCCGGTCCCATGCCGCCTCGAACGACGCACTGTCGCGGTCGCGCATGGCGGCGAGCCGGTAGAGCGCGAAGGGCACCTCGGCGGTGCCCGCGGGGAGGGTGGCAGGCATGAGGTCGGCGGCGGCGAGCGCCGGGCGGGCCGCCTCCCACGTGGCGTTCCGGATCCGGCGGCGCGCCTGCTCGAGCGCGGCCTGGTGGAGGTCCACCAGCCAGGCGCCGCGCGGGCGGAAGAGGGCGTCGAACCGCGGCTGGTCCTTCCCCGGCAGCTCGGCGCGAATGGCGGTGAGGGCCGACACCATCGCGGCGACCACCTGCTCGCGCCGCGCGAGCCCCAGCGCCGGGAGGAATCCGAAGGCGCGCACCGAGTCGGCGGGAATCGGGTCGACGCCGGCGGCGGCGAGGCGGGCACCCGCCCGCTGCGCGACCCCGGGCTGGGCATCCGCCGCCGCGATCCACGCACCGGGCAGGGTCAGTTCGGTGCGGTTCTGGCCGATGCCAAGCTGGGTGGCGGTAAACCTCGGCAGCGCCGCGTAGAACTCCCCCCCCTCCGGCACCCGCTGCGCAGTCCACTGCCAGACCCGCCCCCGGTCGAGCGCCACCCGACCCGCCAGCCCCTGGCCGTCGGCCCGCCCACTGAATTGCATCGGACCCGGCGCGTGCGCCTCGAACTCGAACTCGCCGTTTGGCCCGATGCTGCCGTCGCTGATGGGGACGGGAGGGTCGTCGCTGGACTCGAGCACCACGGTACCGGTCAGCCGGGCGCCGCGGCGCTCGAGCCGGAGATCGCCGCGGAGGATCTCGGAGCCGTTGTGGAGCCGCATGTGCCAGCGGCCGGCGACCGTCGCCTGGGCGGCGACGGTCCCGGCCGCGGGACCGAGCAGGAGGAGGAGCAGGGCGAGGGTCGGGCCGATCCGGCGCGGGCGCAGGCTCAGCTCCCCTCTCCGGCCGCCGGCGGCACCACTTGGGCGACCGGCTTGGCGGTCACCGCCATGCCGTCCTGCAGCCGCTCCTGCCCGCCGACCACCACGGTGTCGCCCGCGTCGAGGCCGCTCCGGATTTCGGCGATGCCGGGGGCGCGGATCCCGATGCCTACCTGCCGCCGGGCGGCCTTCCCGTCGCGCACCACGTAGACGAAGTTGGCGCCCTGCAGCGGCAGGATGGACTCCTCGGGCACGACCACGGCGTTGGGCCGGACCTCGGCCGAGAGCCGGAGGTCCAGGTACATCCCGGCCTGGAGCGTCCGCTTCGGGTTCGGCACCAGCGCCTTGACGGTGATCGTGCGGCCCGGAAGCCGCACCACCGGATCGACGAAATCGACGACGCCGATGAACTCCTGCCCGGGGAGGGCGGCCACCCGGAAGGCCACCTGCTGGCCGCGGCGGAGCCGCTCGGCATAGCGCTCCGGCACCTGGAAGGCGGCGCGCTCCGGGTTGACGGTCTGCAGCGACACCAGCTCGGTGGACGAGGTGACGTAGTCGCCGAGGCTCACCATCCGCTGGCCGGTGGCGCCGGCGAAGGGGGCGCGCACCGTGGTGCGCGCCAGCCGGAGCTGGAGCAGGTCCAGCGAGGCCTGGGTGCTGCGCGCGGTGGCCTCCGCCTGCTCGAGGTCGGCCTGGGAGGACGCCTGGTCCGCCATCAGCTGCCGCGTGCGGGTCAGCGCCTGCGCCGCGAGATCGCGCTCGGCCTCGGCGCGGGCCACCTGGGCCTTCAGCTCGGCGTCGTCCACCTTGAAGAGCGGCGTGCCGGCGGCCACCTCGTCGCCCTCGCGGAAGAGGATGCCGACGATGCGCCCGTCGACTTCCGGCCGGAGGGCGATGGACTGCACCGCCTCGATCTCGCCGGTGGCGGCGATGGCGTCGACCACGGTGTCCGTCCAGGCGGTCGCGACCTCCACGAGCATCGCCGGCGGGCCGCCGCCGGCACCGCCGCCCGGGCTGTTCGTCGAGGAATCGCCCTTGGAGCAGGCCGCGCCGAGCAGGGCGATGGCGAGGATGACGGGGAGTCGGGTCACTGGGAACTCTCACTGGGGAAGAGGCGGCGGCCGAGGATCACCTCGAGGCCGGCCAGCGCAAGCTTGGTGGCGTACCGGGCCTGCACCAGCCCGGCTTCGGCGTCGGCCAGGTCCACCTGGCCGTCGAGGAACTGGATGATGTCGACGGCGCCCGCGCGGTAGCGGGTTTCCTGCACGCGATAATTTTCCTGGGCCACGATGACCGCCTCCGCCGCCAGCTCGGCGGCGGCGGCGGCGCTTTCGTACGCGCTGTAGGTGCGGGTCACGTCCGACAGGGCGCCGCGCTGCAGGTCGTCGCGGATGGCGATGGCCACGTCATTGGCGGCGTTGGCCTGGGCGAGCGCGATCTCGCGCACCCCGTTGTTCCAGATCGGGAGGCTGATGGTGATGGCGCCGGATGTCCGATTGGCGGCCTCGGGCCAGAACTTGTCGTCGAACGCCGCGGTGCTGCCGGTCAGGGTGATCCACGGCAGGTAGGCGGCCCGGCGCGCCCGCACGGTGGCGGCGGAGGCGCGGGCCTGTGCCTCGGCCACCTTGATCTGCGGCCCCTGCGCGAGGGCGATCTGCACCGCCTCCGGCAGGCTCACCGGGAGGGTGGGCGCCGGAGCGCTGTCGGCGCCGGCGGCATCGACCGCGACGGACCGGCCCACCCGGCGGCCCAGTTCCGCCCGCGCCACGTCGAGGCCGGCGGCCTCGCGGAGCAGGTCCACCCGCGCGCGCGTGAGCTCGAGCAGCACCTGGAGCGAATCGGTCTGGACCGCCGCGCCCGAGAGCACCCGCGCGCGCGAGAGGGTGAGCTGGGTCTCCGCCCGCTCGACCCGCCGCCGCGCCACCTCGAGCAGCTGCCGGCGCGCCAGCACGTCGTAGAAGGTGGCCTCGGTCTCCGCGGCGGCGAGGAACCCGGCCCCCGCCTCGTTGGCGACGGCGCCTTCCAGCTCCGCGGTGGCCCGCTGGTACTCGGAGAGCTTCCGCCCGCCGGTGAACAGCTCGTACCGCGCGTCGAGCCGCGCGGTGACGCTGGTCTTCGACAGGCTGTTGGTGCCGAAGTTGAACGACGGCGTCGTCGACCCGGTGAAGTCGGCCGAGGCGGTGATGGACGGCAACACGAACACCAGCATGGCGGCGCGGCGCACCCAGGTGGCCTCGGCGACGAAGCCGGCGGCCTGGACGTAGTTCGGGTCGAACCGGGTGGCCTCGCGGAGCGCCTCGGGCAGCGTCACCTGCGGAATGGTGTCCGCCGGCCCCATCTGGAGCAGGGCCAGGAGCGGGAGGATCATGCGATCCCCTCGGACGAGGCGTGGGCGACGGCGCGGCGCGCGCCCATCGCTTCGCGCGCGGTTTCGAACATCACGTACACCACCGGGACGAGGTAAAGGGTCAGGAACGTCGCGACGAACATGCCGCCGACGATCACGTAGCCGAGCGGCTGGCGGCTTTCCGAGCCGGCGGAGAGGCCGAGGGCGATGGGCAGCGCGCCGAAGATGGTCGCGAAGGCGGTCATCAGGATCGGCCGGAGCCGCACCCGGCCCGCCTCGAGCGTCGCCTCGAGGAGCGGCTGCCCCCGCTCGCGGAGCTGGTTGGCGTACTCCACGAGGAGGATGGAGTTCTTGGACGCGAGGCCGATCAGGAGGATCATCCCGATCTGGCTGTAGAGGTTCAGGGTGGCGCCGGTCAGGAAGAGGGTGCCGAGCGCGCCGGTCACCGCCAGCGGCACCGCCAGCAGCACCGTGAACGGGTGGATGAGGGACTCGAACTGCGCCGCGAGCACCATGTAGACCACCAGGAGGGCGAGGAAGAAGGCGAAGTAGAGCGCCGAGCCGCTCTCGGCGAACTCCCGCATTTCCCCGGCGAGGGCGGTGGAGCCGCCCTTGGGGAGCAGTTCGGCCGACGCGGCCTTGAGGCTGTCGAGCGCCTCGCCCATGCTGAAGCCCGGCGTCAGGTTGGCGCTGATGGTGAACGACGGCACGCGGTTGTAGTGGAAGAGCCGCTGCGGTCCGACCCCCTCGTCCACCGCGGTGACGGCGGCGAGGTTGACGAGCTGGCCCTGGCGCCCCCGCACGTAGAGCGAGCTCATGTCGGACGGGGTGGACCGGTCGTCCGGCCGCATCTGGACGACGACGTCGTACAGCTTGTTGCCCCGGGTGAAGGTGCTGACCCGGCGCCCGCCGAGCATCGTCTCGAGGGTGGAGCCGACGTCGGACACCGACACGCCGAGGTCCTCGGCGCGGTCCCGGTCATACCGCACCGTGAGCTCGGGCTTGTTGACCTTGAGGTCGGACTGGACGTTCACCAGGCCCTTGATCTGGCTGGCCCGCGCCAGGAAGGACGGCATCACGGCGGCGAGGGTGTCGAAGCTGGGGTGCTGGACCACGAACTGCACCGGGCTGCCGAACCCGCCGATGGGGGAGGGCGAGAAGGCGAACGCCATCACGCCGGGGATCCCGAAGAGCCTCGGCATGATCCCGCCGATGACCTCCTGCGTGCTCTTCACCCGGTCCCGCCAGTCCTTCAGGTTCACGAACACGAACCCGCCGCTGACGTCGCCCCCGCGGCCCACCACGCTGAAGTAGGTGCGGATTTCCGGCACCTCGGCCAGGATCCCCTCCACCTGCTTCTGGTAGCCGTCGGTGTACTGCACCGTGGATCCCTGGGGCGCGGTCACCGCGGCGAGGAAGAAGCCGCGATCCTCCGCCGGGATGAACTCCCGCTTCAGGGCGTTGAAGGTGACGTACGCGACCAGCAGCGCCACGCCGGCGCCGCCGACGATGACCCACCGGTGCCGCACCGCCCAGCCGAGGGTGGAGGCGTAGGTCGTGGCCATCCAGTCGAGCCCGCGCTCCAGGGCCTGGTAGACCCGGCCGTGGCTCTTGGGGACGCGCAGCATCTTGGCGCAGAGCATCGGCGTGAGGGTCAGCGCCACGAAACCGGAAATGACGACCGAGCCTGCCAGCGCCACGCCGAACTCGTTGAAGAGCCGGCCGGTGGTGCCCTGCAGGAACGCGAGCGGCGCGAAGACCGCCACGAGCGAGATCGTGGTGGCGATGACGGCGAAGCCGATCTCGCTGGTGCCGCGCATCGCGGCGGCCTCGGGGTCCTCGCCCAGCTCCTCCTGGTGCCGGTAGGCGTTCTCCAGCACGATGATGGCGTCGTCCACCACGAGGCCGATGGCCAGGATGAGCGCCAGCAGGGTAAAGGTGTTGATCGAGAAGCCGAGGAAGTACATCACCCCGAAGGCGCCGACGATCGACACCGGGATCGCCAGGCCGGGGATGATGGTGGCGCGCATGTTTCGGAGGAAGAGGAAGATGATCACCACGACCAGGCCGAAGGCCAGGAAGAGGGTGTCGATGGTCTCGCTGATGGAGCGCTTGACGTAGACCGACTGGTCGAAGCCGGTGCTGAGCCGGACGCCCGAGGGCAGCGCCTGCTCGATGAGCGGGAGGGCGGCGCGGATCGAGTCGGCCACCTCCACCATGTTGGCCTTCGACTGGCGGACGATGCCGACCGCGACCGACGAGGTCCCCATGAAGCGCAGCATGCTCCGCTCGTCGCGGGGGCCGAGCTCGACCTGTGCCAGGTCACGGAGCCGGACCAGCTGGCCGCCCTGGTTGGCGACGACCAGGTCGCCGAATTCCTGCGGGGTCTTCAGCTCGCCGAGGGAGCGGACGGTGAACTCCCGGTTGGCGGACTCGATGCGGCCCGCCGGGATCTCGACGTTCCGGCTCCGGATGGCGGCTTCCACGTCCTGCACCGTCAGCCCGCGGGCCGCCAGTTCCTTCGGGGAGAGCCAGATGCGCATCGAGATCCGGCGCTCGCCGAAGATCAGCGAGTTGCCGACGCCCGGGATGCTCTGCAGCCGCTCCTTGACGGTGCGATCGGCGATGTCGGAAAGGTCGAGCAGGCTGTAGTTGGCCCCGGAAAGGGCCAGCCAGTAGAATGGCTGCGCGTCGGCGTCCTGCTTGGCGATGACCGGCTCGAGCACCTCGCGCGGCAGGCGCCCGCGCACCCGGCTCACCTTGTCCCGGACATCCTGCGCGGCGCTTTCGACGCTTCGGCCGAGGTTGAACTCGAGGGTGATGTTGCTCGACTGCTCCCCGCTGGTGCTGGTCAGCGTCCGCAGCCCTTCCACCGTGCTCAACTCCTCCTCGAGGATGTCGGTCACGGCGGACTCCATGACCCGCGGATTGGCGCCGGCCAGGAAGGTGGACACCGAGATGATGGGCGGGTCGATGTCGGGATATTCGCGGACGCTCAGCCGGGTGTAGCCGATGGCCCCGAAGAGGACGATGGCCAGGCTCAGCATCGTGGCGAGCACGGGGCGCTTGACGGCGGTATCGGAGAGGAACATGGCTCGGCTTCCTGAACGGGCCGGCGGCGGCGGGGTACCCGGGAAACTCCGGACCCGTCGCAGACCGGCGGAGATGCTTATACGGCTTGGGGTTACAAAAAGTTCCCGCCGCGGCAGCGGGGTTCAGGATATCCGTACGAAGGCCGAAAGGAAAGGATTCCCGGGAAAGCCAGGGTGGGAGGCGAGGCGAAGCTGCCTAGGCGCGGGCCTTCCGCGCGAGAACCTGGTCGATGACGGGCCCGGCAAAGAGGGCGATCATGGCGTTGACCAGCACCCCGATCAGCGCGGACACGAAGGTCAACGCGGTCAGGATCAGCCCGGCTCCGACGCCGGCCAGGACCATCTCGACGAAGCCGAACATGTGGGGCTCCTTGGGGTTAACATCCCGTGTGCAGGGATGTAGCTTATACCGGTCGCGGGCCACTGGCAACCGACGCCCGCCCGATCCTCTCCCCCCGAATTCCGAGGTTTCCATGCGACGTCTACTGGCTCTCTCCGCCCTCGGCCTGCTGCTGGCCGCTCCCGCCGTGGCACAGGACCACGCCGCCGATCCCGACAAGGCGGTGGCCGGGGGCGGCACCCTGCCCACGGGCTGGATGGCGCGGACCGACAAGGACGCCCCGATGACGAACGTGAAGATGGTGGACATGGCGCCGGGGTGGCACATCAACCTCGGCCCGGCCACCATCTTCTACCGCGCCACCGACGTGACGAAGGGCAATGCGCGAGTCACGGCCATGCTGCACAGCACCCCGCCGAAGCCGGCGCACGCCGAGTCCTACGGCATCTTCATCGGCGGCAGCGACCTGCAGGGGCCGGACGAGGCGTACACCTACTTCCTCATCCGCGGCGACGGCAAGTTCCTGATCAAGCGGCGGAAGGGTGAGGCCACGACGAAGGTGGTCGACTGGACCGCCAACGCCGCGGTCAAGCCGGCGGACGCGGAGGGGAACGCCTCGAACGAGCTGTCGGTGCTGATCAAGGATGGAAAGGTGTCCTTCATGGTCAACGGCACCGAGGTGCATTCGGCGGCGGCGGCGGACGTGGACACCAAGGGCATCGCCGGCGCCCGGATCAATCACAACCTCAGCATCCACCTGCAGTCGGTCCAGGTCACTCCGATGTAGCCAGGGCGCGGTCGAGCTCCCCGCGCGCGGCGGCGCCCACCACCCCTTCCGCCTCGCGCGCCACCCGGCCGAGCGCCTGCGCCGCGGCCCGGGTGGGGGAGCGGGCCAGCGCCGCCACCACCTCCAGCCGCTGGGCCACGGTCAATCCCGATCGCGACAAGAGCCCCCGCCGCCGAAGCGCCAGGGTCACCAGCGCGGAGGCGGCCTCGGGCGCCTCGATCCGGCTGAGCGCCGTCAGCATGGCGCGCCAGGTGGCCGGATCCCGTTCCCCCTCGAGCGCCGCCAGGAGCGGCATCGCCAGCGCCCCCCCGCCCCGCTGCCCAATCGCGAGGGCGGCATCGCGCCTCGTTTCCGCCACCGGATGCGCCAGCCCGGCCCGGAGCGACTCGAGCCCGGCACTCGCCGGGTAGCGGGACAGCGCCTCCAGCGCCGCGCCGCGCACTCGCGCCTCCGGATGCGCCAGCAGGACGCGCAGCGGACCCAGGGCCTCCGGTGCCATCTGCCGGCCGAGGGCGTCCGCCGCATGCCGCGCCTCGTGCCAGGCGGGGCTCCCCAGCAGCGGAATCAGCAGCGGCACCGCGGCCGGCATCCGGGAGAGCGCATCGAGCAGGAAGCGATGCGGCACCGGCGACTCGGTCTTCCGGATCGACTCGATCATCAGCTCCGCCGCTTCCCCCCCGCGCCACTGCAGCACCTCCGCCGCCCGCGCCTGCTCTTCCGGCGTGCGGATGGCGTACTCGATCATCCCCCGGAGGAGCGCCGGCGACAGCGCCCGCCGGGCGGTGATGGCCACCGTGCGGCGGTCCAGTTCGGGCACCCGGCTGGAGAGCCGCACCAGCGCCTGCGCGGCGTGCAGCACCTCGGTCCAGGCACCCCGCGCACCGGCGGACGCCAGCGCCGTGGTCAGCGCCGAGACCTCGGCGCCGAACGCCGAGGGGGCGCGATCGTCCTCCTCGGGAAAATCGTGGGTGCCCATCAGCACGAGGGGCGGCGCCTCCGGGCTCGCGACCCGGACCGGGCTCGGCGCCCTTGGCACCACCTCCGCCACCATCTCGTACCCGAGCGACGGGTGCTCCGGCAGTGCCGCCTCGCCTCCGAGTGCCCGGGCCAGCGCCTCGAGGACGTCGGCCGGGGTGCCGGCCGCCACGCTCAGCGTCTCCACCTGCCGGCGGAGGAGGTGGGAGCGCAGGTTGGCGGTGTCATACTCCCCCGACCGGACGATGCCCGCCTCCACCGACATCGGATCCCGTGCCACAAGGGCCTCCACCTGGGCCAGCAGGCTCGCCGCCTCGCCGGCCCCCGCCGGGCCGGCCCGGTACGCCGCGATCAGGCGGCCGAAGCTGGTGACGAACGTCTTCGCGTCGCTCATCCCGCCTTCACCTCGGTCCAGTAGCGGTCGACCAGCTCGGTGGCGGGCCCCAGATCGTGCGCGAACTCGAGCCGCGCAAGCTCCGCCTCGGTCGGATACGGGACGGGGTTGGCGAGCAGCGCCGTCGCGGCGGCGTTCGGACAGCCGTAGCCCGTGGCCTCGGCGATGCGCGCCCCGACCTCCGGCCGGAGGATGTAGTCGATGAACCGGATGGCGGCATCCACGTTCGGGGCGTTAGCCGGGATGGCCAATAGGTCGGTCCAGATGGCGGAACCCTCCCGCGGCACCAGGAAGTCGACCTCCGGGGCCTCCTTCGCGGTGTTCGACGCCTCACCGCTCCACATGTGCGCGATCCAGACGTCCCCGGCAATGACCTGGCCCTTGACCGGCGCGGAGACGAACGCCAGCAGGTTCGGCCGCGCGGCGATGGCGTCGTCGCGGGCCTGCGCAAGGAGCGCCGGTTCGGTCGAGTTGATCGAGTGGCCCCGGTAGCGCAGCATCGCGCCGAAGACCTCGCGCGCATCATCCATCATCGTCATGCGCCCGGCGTGTGCCGGGTCGAGGAAGATGCCCCAGCTGTCCGGGGGGCCCGCCACCTTGTCCCGCCGCCAGGCGATGCCGGTGAGGCCCCACATGTAGGGGACCGCATGGCCGGGATACGGGTTCGACTCGGGGCGTCGGAAGGTCGGCGCGATGTTGCCGAGGTTCGCGAGGGCGCCCGGGGGGATCTCCAGCAGCAGGCCGTCGTGGACCAGCGACGGCAGGATGTAGCTGGAGGGCACGATGACGTCGTATCCCTGCGCGCCGGCGAGGAGCTTGGCGGCCAGCTCCTCGTTGCTCTCGTAGGTGTCGACGGTGACCCGGATGCCGGTTTCCCGCTCGAAGTCGGGTACCGTCTCCGGCGCCAGGTAGTTGGACCAGATGTAGAGGTTCATCCGGGGGCGGCGGTCGCACCCGGCCAGCCACGGCCCCATGCCGGCCACGGCGCCCACCGCCGCGGTGGCGCGCACAAAGTCCCGGCGTGACAGTCCGGGTGCGGGGGGCGGCGGGGGAGTCGGGGTGTCAGGCGGCATCGTGGCGGAAACCGTGAGCGAGGGGGCTGCCCTAAGCTACACCGCGCCGGCGGGAGCCGCGAATCTCACGCGCGGCGCGCCCCGTCCACCCGCGCCGCCACGCCCACCGCCAGCGTGGTGAGAACCACGAGCAGCGTGCTCACCGCGTTGATGGTCGGCTCGACGCCCCGGCGCACCATCGAATAGACGAGGACCGGCAGCGTCGTGGCCCCCGGCCCCGCCACGAAGAAGGTGATCACGAAGTCGTCGAGCGACAGGGTGAACGCGAGCAGGGCGCCGGCCAGGATGCCCGGCGCCAGCTGCGGCAGCGTGACCCGACGGAACGCCGTCAGCTCGTCCGCGCCGAGGACCAGCGCCGCCTCTTCCAGGGTCCGGTCCATGCCGCGGAGGCGCGCGAGCACCACGACGGCCACGAAGGGGAGGCAGAAGGCGGTGTGCGCCACGATCACCGTCCCGACCCCCAGTGGCACCTGGACGGCGGCAAAGAGGATCAGCAGCGAGATGCCCGCCACGATCTCGGGTGTGACGATCGGGAGGTAGAGCCCTCCCTCGATCAACCGGCTCCCGCGGAACCGGGCGCGGGCGAGCGCCATGGCCACCAGCGTGCCGAGGACGGTGGCGAGGAGGGTGCTGGTGGAAGCCACCACGAGGCTCAGCCGGAGCGCCCGCAGGATGTCCGGGCGCTCGAGGAGCGCGGCGTACCAGTGCAGCGTGAAGCCGCTCCAGGCCGCGGAGTACCGCGCGGCGTTGAACGAGTAGGCGACCAGCACCACCACCGGGAGGTGGAGGAGCAGGAAGACTCCGGCCACGATCCACGCGAGCGCGCGGGGCAGCGGGCGCCTCATGCCCGTTCCTCCGCGTCACGCACCCTGAGCCACACCAGCAGCGCCACGAAGACGACGCCCATGAGGGCAAAGGAGACCGCCGAGCCGAACGGCCAGTTCCGCGCCGGCCCGAACTGGTTCTGGACCAGGTTGCCGAGCATCATCGACTTGGCGCCGCCGAGGAGGTCGGGGGTCAGGAAGGCGCCGAGGGCGGGGATGAAGACGAGGAGCGAGCCGGCCGCCACGCCGGGCAGGCTGAGCGGGAGGATGACGCGCCGGAACCGCGCCGGCCCGCGCGCCCCGAGGGCCTCCGCGGCGTCGAGCAGGTCGAGGTCGATCCGCTCCAGCGAGGCGTAGATCGGGAGGATCATGAAGGGGAGGTAGCCGTACACCAGGCCGGCCAGCACCGCACCGGGGGTATACAACAACTCCAGGGGGGTGGCGGTGAGGCCAAGCGCCGCGAGCAGCGTGTTGACGACGCCGCTCCCCCGGAGGAGGACGATCATCGCGTAGGTCCGGACCAGGAAGCTGGTCCAGAAGGGGAGGATGACGAGGAACAGCAGCGCCGCGCGCCAGCGCCCCGCCCGCGCGATGGCGTAGGCCACCGGGTAGCCGAGGAGGAGGCAAAGCACGGTGGTGGCGAGCGCGATCCAGAGGGTGCGCCAGACGATCGAGAGGTAGATCGGGTCCGAGAACCGCCGGTAGTGCTCGAGGGTGAACCCGGGGGCCACGCCGCCGTAGGTGCCGCGCTGCATCACGCTGTAGCCGAGCAGCACCGCGAGCGGCACCGCGAAGAACAGGAGCAGCCAGAGGAGGCCGGGGGTGAGGAGGGCCCAGCTGCCGGCGGCTGGGCGGCGGACCAGGGGGCCGAGGAGGCGGCGTCGGAGGCCCGTCACTCCGGCTCCAGGACCTGGCAGTCCTCGGGGCGCCACGCGACCAGCACCAGCTCGCCGCGACGCCAGCGAAGGGGATTGCCGAGCTGCCCCTCGTTCCGCAGCGCCACGCGGACCGAGTGCCCGTCGTCGAGCGTCACGACGACATGCATCGTCTCGCCGAGGTATACCACTTCCTCGACCACGCCGGGGAGGGTGTTCTCTCCCGGCGGCGGCGCCTCGGGGGGCGCCAGGTCGAGCCACTCGGGCCGCACCGCGATCCGCACCGGGGCGCCGGCCGGTACCGACGGCGCGTCCGGCACCAGCAGCGTGCGGCCGTCGTCCCGCCTGACGGACCGCGGCGCCCCTCCACCGCTGCTCCCCTCCCCCAGCCGCCCGCCGAAGATGTTCGCGACCCCGATGAACCCCGCGACGAACTCGGTGCGCGGGTTCTCGTAGACCTCCGCCGGGGTGCCGAGCTGCGCGATGCGCGCGGCACTCATGACGGCGATGCGGTCCGACATCGCGAGCGCTTCCTCCTGGTCGTGGGTGACGTAGACGAAGGTCATCCCGAGCTGGCGGTTGAGCGCCTTGAGTTCGAGCTGCATCTCCTTCCGGAGCTGCAGGTCGAGCGCGCCGAGCGGCTCGTCGAGGAGGAGGATGGAGGGCTCGAGGACGAGCGCGCGGGCCAGCGCGACCCGCTGCCGTTGCCCGCCGGAGAGCTGGTGCGGCCGCCGCCTGGCGAAGGTGGCGGGCGCCAGGCGGACCAGCTCGAGCGCACGGGCGACCCGGCCGGGAACCTCCCCCTTCGGGACCCGGTGCTCCTCCAGCCCGAAGGCGACGTTCCGTTCGACCGAGAGATGGGGGAAGAGGGCGTAGTTCTGGAACACCATCCCGATCCGCCGCTCATACGGGCGCCGGTCGTTGACCACCTCGCCGTCGATGCAGACCTCCCCGCCGCCGGGGTCGGGCGCCTCGAAGCCGGCCAGGAGGCGGAGCGTCGTGGTCTTGCCGCAGCCGCTGGGCCCGAGGAGCGAAAAGAACTCGCCCCGCCGCACCGAGAAGGAGACGCCGTTGACCGCGGGGGTGCTGCCGAAGGACTTGGTGACGCGACGGAACTCGACCACCGGTGCTGCATCGCTCACGCGGGACCGTCCGGAGGTGATGGAAGTGCGAAGATAGCCCGCCGCTCGCCGCCTCGGCAGTGCGGCGGGGCACGCCGCTATCTTTTGCGCATGCCGCAGTCGCTTCCGCCGGTCGGACTGGAACTCACGGTGGCCCTCTTCGAGGCGGTCATCCTCGCGGGGCTCGCCGCACTCTGCCTGTACCTCTACCGCCGCCACCGGAAGCCGTACTTCGGCTGGTTCGCCACGGCGTGGGCGCTCTACGTCCTCCGGATGGGCGCGATCCTCAGCTTCATGAGTTCCGGCCGGCCGGCCTGGCTGTACTGGCACCAGGTGTTCACCGGGTGGACGGCGCTGGCGCTCCTCTGGGCAGCGCTGGTCTTCGTGCGGCAGCCGCGATGGCGGCCCGGCTACCTCCTGCTGGCGCTCTTCCCGCTCTGCTGGTCGTACATCGCCATCTACCGCCTCGATCACTTCGTGTGGGCGGCGCTGCCCGCCGTCCTCTTCCTCTCGCTCGCCACGCTGGCCACCGGCTGGGTGTTCCTACGGCACTTCGAGCGGGTGGGCGGCGCCGGCGCCGCGCTCCTGGCCGGCGCGTTCCTCCTGTGGGGCTTCCACCATCTCGACTACCCGATCCTGCGGGCGCAGGGGGCGTGGAACCCGTGGGGGTACTACCTCGACATCCTCTTCGAGCTGGCCGTCGGCTCCGGCATCCTGCTCCTCATCATGGACGACCTGCGGCGCGGCCTGGGCGCCCTCGGCGCCCTGTCGGGCGACCTGCAGCGTGCCGGTCACGAGGACCAGGACACCCTCGGCGCGCTGCTCGACCGGCCGCTCGCCCTGCCGGCGGTGTCGGGCACGGCGCTCTACGTGCGCGGTCCGGAGGGTCCACGATTCCTGCGCGGCGCCGGGATCGCGGCCGGGTGGCCCGAGGCGCCCACCGCGGAGCTGGCGGAACCGCTGGCGCAGGCCATCGCCACGGGCCGGGCGCAGTTCGGCTCGACCGGCGGGGTCGGCGGCTCGGAACACCTCTACGAGGCGGTGCTGCCGATCTTTCGCGACGCCGAGGTGTCCGGCGCGCTGGTGCTGACGGGGAGCGCGCGCGATCCCTTCGCCGCCCTCGACGAGGACTTCCTCGTGGCACTGGGCCAGCAGGTCGGGGCGGGGCTGGCCAACGCGGAGCTCGCGAGCCGCCTGCAGGCGCGCACGGTCGAGCTGGCGCGCCTCTCGGCGCGGATGGTGGAGCAGCACGAAGAGGAGCGCCGCCGGCTGAGCCGGGAGCTGCACGACGAGACCGCGCAGGTCTTCTCGGCGGTGAAGATGGAACTGGCCGTGCTGCGGGGCGGCGTCCCCCCCGGCACCGCCGAGCGGCTCGACCACACCCTGGCGCTGGTGGACAGCGGGATCCGCGGCATCCGCAGCGTGGTCCACTCCCTCCGGCCCTCTCTGCTCGACGACCTCGGGCTCCTTCCGGCGTTGCGCTCGCTGGTGACCGAGTTCACCGAGCGGAGCGGGCTCCCGGTGACCCTGGAGGCGCCCGCCGCGCTGGCCCCGCTCTCCACCGACGCCGAGCTCGCCCTCTTTCGCGCGCTGCAGGAAGGGCTCGCCAACGTGGCGCGGCACGCCGAGGCGAGCGCGGTGACGGTCACGCTGGCCGCGGCGGACGGCGCGCTCGAACTGGTCGTGGAGGACAACGGCCGCGGGCTGCCGCCGCACCGGGCAGCCGCGCCCGACCAGCACCCCGGCCACGTCGGCCTGGCCGGGATGCGCGAGCGGATCGGGGCGCTGGGCGGCACCGTGCAGGTCGAATCCGGCACCGGGGGCGGCGTCCGCCTCTGCCTCGCGGTGCCGCTGGCCACCGAGGACCGGCGACTCACCAGCAGGGGGGGAGAGGCATGACGGCCGCACCGGCACGAATCCGCATCCTGATCGCGGACGACCACACGATCGTCCGCGAGGGGATCCGGCAGGTGTTCCGGCAGGAAGAGGGATTCGACATCGTGGCGGAGGCGGCCAACGGGAACGAGGCACTGGCCATGGCCGTCGCGGAGCGCCCGGACGTGGCGGTGCTCGACATCACGATGCCGGGGATGACCGGGCTGCAGGTGGCGCAGGCCATCCGGGACGACCTGCCCGACGTCCGGGTGGTGATGCTCAGCATGCACGACAACCCGGAGTACGTGCTCGAGGCGGTGCGGGCCGGCGCGCACGCCTACCTGCTGAAGGACCTCGCCGCGGACGAGCTGCGGACCGCCGTCGCCGCGGTCCATGCCGGGGAGTCGTACTACAGCCAGCGGATCGCCGGCATGCTCACCGCCGCGGTGCGCGACGAACTCGCCGAGGCGCAGCGCACCCATGCGCTGCACGCCCTCACCCCGCGGGAGCGCGACGTGCTCCAGGGCATCGTGCGGGGGGAAACCAACAAGGAGATCGCCGCCCGGTTCGGCATCAGCCACCGGACCGTCGAGACCCACCGCGAGAGCCTGATGCGGAAGCTCCGGATCCGGACGGTGGCGGGGCTCACGCGGTTCGCGCTGGAGGCGGGGCTCGACAGCACCGCCTGACCCGGCGGCACTACCACAGAACGAGACACGCCCCTCCGCGGACACTCCGGGGAGGGGCGTTCGTGCGAGACCGGGGGCGGCGTCCTAGCCGATGGTAACGGCGATGTCGCGCGGCTTGGCCTTTTCCGCCTTCGGGATCACGATGGAGAGCACGCCGTGCTCCGCCT
>DASUFQ010000054.1:0-45986 GCA_036274515.1 Gemmatimonadales bacterium
CTCCAGGTTCCGGTCCGAGAGCGGCGCATCGGTGGCCACCACGATCATGATGGAGCCCGTCGGGCCGCGCGGCGCCGCGGCGCCGCTCAGGCCGGCCCGGCCAAGGAGCCGCCCGACCGGCACCCCCATCAGGATGAGGCCCTGATCGCCGCCGAAATTGGTCTGCACCAGGACGCCGACCGTCCAGCCGCTGTCGCCCACGGCCACCCGGCGGGAGGAGGTACCGATCCCCCCCTTCCACCCCAGCGTCAGCGTGCCGGTGCCGGCCCCGACGCTTCCCTCGGCCACCGGCCCGGTGCGGGCGCCGGTGAGCGCCGCTGTCACCTCGGCCGCCGTGATCGGCCGGTCCCGGATGGCGTTGAGGTAGCCGTCGTTGGTCTCCCCGACGACCGGGTTGATCGACCGCACCTGTTCCATCCCGGGCTGGGCCAGGAGGTGCGCGGTCATCGCATCGGCGGCCTTCCAGACGCAGAGGGTGCAGGTGAGCAGGATGGGCGTCTCGAGCTCGCCGAGTTCGTGGAGCTGGGTGGTCCCGAGCAGCTTCCCGAAGCCGTTGATGACGAACACCGCCGCCGGAACCCGCTCGCGATAGAGATTCCCGGCGTGCGGCACGATGGCGGTGACGCCGGTGCGCACCGAGTCGCCGCGGACCACCGTCGAGTGGCCCACCAGGACGCCGGGGACGTCGGTGATGGCGTTCCAGTGACCGGGCGGGAGCACTCCCGGCGCCACGCCGAGGTCGCGGGCCCGTGGCCGGGCGGCGGTCTGGGCGTCTGCCCCGGTGGCCGCGACCATCGCCGCGGCGATGGCCACCTGAATCCCTGCACGCCAGCGAACCGTCGGATACACCATGCCAGCGCACTCCGTTTGGGGGGCTCCGGGCCACGCGGCCGCTTGCCTCTGGTCCCGGAGCCGTGTAAATCAGTCGTGCGTCAGGCGTGCCGATTCCGGTCGCCCCCGTTCCCCGCCGTGTGACACTCTCGAGGAGGATGCTCCATGAAGCACGCCCTGATTCCAGCCCTGCTCCTGGCCGCTGCCGTCCCGGCGTGTGCGCCCGCCCCCGCGCCCGCCGCCGGCGGGAACGCCGCGGTGGCGGCCGTGACGCCCCGCTATGACGACCTCAGCAAGTGGCTGATCCAGACCGTCGAGCAGGTCCCGGAAAGCCTGTACGGGTACAAGCCCAATCCGGCGGTCCGGAGCATGTCGGCCCTGATGGGCCACGTGGCCAACGCCCAGTACCTGTTCTGCGCCGGCGCCCTCGGCACCCCCGAGCCGGAGCACCCGGACTACGAGAAGGTGACCGACCAGGCCACGCTCCTCGACGGCATGAAGTCGTCCACCGCGTACTGCAACACCGCCTACCAGATGTCGGACGCCGAGGCGATGAAGGAAACCCAGTTCTTCGGGTCCACGATCACCCGGCTGGGCGTACTGGTGTGGAACGCCACCCACGACGGGGAGCACTACGGCAACCTGGTGGTGTACATGCGGGCCAACGGCATGACGCCGCCCTCCAGCCAGGGCGGCAACTAGCGGCGGTCACATCCCTCCGCCCCACCGGAACTGCCAGGCCAGTCCGGCGGTGTCGAAATCGGTTCCGGTGCGGGTGGAGACGCCGGTGCTGCCGTAGAGCTTCAGCGAGTGATGCCGGCTGACGGGTATGGCCACCGTCAGCCCGAGCCGGGAGTCGCGCTGCCAGGCGCCCGTTTCGACCCCGTCAATGGTGACCCGCCCGCCGCCGTAGAGCGTCCCGCCCAGCGCTGCCCAGACGCCGGACTTCAGGCTGTACACCAGGTTGATCTGCCCGGCGTAGAGCGGCGCCTGCGTCTGCACCCGGCCGACGTAGAAGTCGGAGTTGGTGGTGTAGAAGGTGACGGAGCCGATGAATTCCAGCGTGGTGCGGTCAATCGCCTTCGAGACGCCGATTTCGGGTTTGAAGCTCCACCGGTTGGTGCCGAGGTTCACCAGCCGGTCGGGATCGTACTGCCCCAGCGGGGCCGCCACCCGGAGGCTCGCGCCGACGAGCAGGTCCTGCCGGTAGGCGGCATACGCCGGCAGGCGCAGCGCCGGGGCGCCGATGAAGTTGACGCTGATCCGGGCCACGGGATCGGCAAGCCCGCAGACGTGCCGCTCGCGGTACTCCCCATCCACCTCGGCGTTGCCGTCGGCGCACACGAACCCCGCGACCAGGTCCGTCTTGCCCGACAGGCCCCAGAGATCGAGCGCCTGCGCGTACCCGGCCACCGGCCCCTGCAGCGTGAGCTCGGCGTTCTCGATGGGGAGGGAGGGGTCAAAGAGGACATTGCCCGTGGAGTAGACGTACCCACCCAGCGCGAATTGCATTCCCACCGGGGTGTTCACGTACGAGCGCGGGTCCAGGCTCTGGGCCAGGGCCGGGGTGGCGCCTGCCAGCAGGAAGGCCACGGCGAGACGCGTCACCCGCGTGCGCCGGCGCGGCGGCCGCCAGTCAGCGGGAGCGGTCGGTCGGCCGGCGCTGGAACGGGCATCAGGATCCCCTCGGGGCCGGCGACGGCGGCGGCGACTCCGCCAGGAGCGCGAGCTGGTTGCCGTCGGGATCCTGGAACTCGGCGAGCCAGAGTTCCGACCCGGCGGTGCGGTGCACGACGTGCGGTGCCACCTGGAACCCGACCCCCCGCGCGGCGAGGCTCGCGTGCACGGCGTGGATGTCGGCGACGCGGAAATATATCGTGCCGCCGCGCGCGGCATGCGCCGACGTGGTCGGCACGCCGACCAGCAGGCGCACCGCGCCGCACTGGAAAAACGCCATCTGCGGAGGGGCGCTGAACAGGTACGGCAGCCCCAGCGTGTCCCGATAATATGCGACAGCCCGCTCGAGGTCGGCGACCGGGACGAGCAGCTGCGCGACGGTGGCGGATCCGAGATCCATCGAACCGCTCCTCAGATGGCTTCGAGCACGATGCGGAAATGGTCGAGCAACTCCCGCTCGAAGCAGATGGTGTTCGCACTGATGCCGGAGGCGAAGGCATTCCGGAAGTCCCGGCTGAGCAGGTAGCGCGGCACCAGCGTCAGCTTGACGGCGAGCTTCGCGACGGTGAACTCGGCAAAGCGACGTCGCCACTCCCGAATCGTCTGGATGTAGTCCAGCCGGCCGCTTTCCGACGAGACGACCCGGAAATGCGGGGCGGCCGCATCCGTGATCTGCGCCAATCCGGACGGCAGCCAGCTTCCCGGGAAGGTCGCCTGCAGGAGGGCAAGCACATGCCCGTCGGAGAGGCGCGGCGCCTCCAGGCTGATCTGGTCCGGGGGAATCATCCGGCGGCCGAACACCATGGTCTGCAGGTAGAAGCGGCCGCCGGCCGGGACGACCCCCCGGGCATGTACAAAGAAATTCCTGTAGACCGCTTCCTGGCGTCCTCCCGCGAACTCCTCGCGGGAACAGAAGTGCTCGAACGCCCCGATGCTCACGAGGGCGTCGAACCGGCCGAACATCGCCGGCGTGACGGTCCGGCAGTCCGCGATGTGGACGTCGAGACCCTGCCGCCGACAGGCCGCGGCCTGGCCCTGCGAGAGGGTGACGCCGACGCCCACGGCGTCGCGCGCGCGGGCGAAGGCCAGGAAGGGTCCCCAGCCACACCCGAGGTCCAGGACCCGGGAGCCGGCGGCAAGCCGGATCTCGTCGGCGATGAAGGCGTGCTTCCGGTGCTGCGCTGCCTCAAGGGTGAGGGAAAAGTTGCCGTCATACTTGGCGCCGCTGAAGTCCGCCTGCTCCCCGATGCTCAACCGGAACATGCGGTCGATCGTGGTGTAGATAAAATTGAGATCGCGGGCGGTCGCCATGCTGCCTCCGGTCGTGTGGTACCGCGGCGCCGCGCGCGCGCCTACCTCGGCCAGAGCCAGCCGAACACGCCCGCGGTCAGGCAGGCGTAGAGGAGCCCGTCGATCGTGGACGTGATGGTGGCGCGCAGGGCGCGGTGATACCAGATGTGCATCTGCCAGAGCCCCACCGCGTAGCAGGCGAAGGCCGTGACGCCGGCAAACCGGAACACCTCGAGGTACGCCGCCCCCGCAGGCAGGGCGCGGCTGGTCACGTAGGCCGCGACGAGGGCGATGCCCGCGGCGTAGAGGAACCACTTCACGAGCGCCGGTCCCATGGCCCAGGCCCCGTTCGGCAGCACGGTCATGATGAGGACCGGCCCGCGGTCGAGCTTGTCCTTGAAGGCCGGGGTCTGCATTTCCTTCGGGTCGTCGCAGCGGGGCACCATGTAGTCGCCGGGAGGAATCGCGAAGGGCCGGAGCGCGTCCATGACGGCGTCCTCGTTCGGGACCGGCGGGTACTCGCCCTTGTGCCAGAAGGTGAGCATCATGTGGATGATCGAACTGGCGACGAAGACGGCGACAGCCGAGAGCAGGATCGGGAGCCAGAGCGCGGTCAGGCTGATCATGGAACCCTCCGGAGGTGGGGCGCGGCGGCGGCGCCCAGGGCGAGGCGCGGCATCGCCGGAAAGTGTGCGCCGTGCGCGGCGGTTCCGCTAGGGGTGGAGGGGGGCCCGGGCGGGAACCTCGCCCGCCCGGAATATGTTTGGGAGGGGATCGCGCACCGTTCAACCAGGAGCATTCACGATGTCCATCCGCCCCGTCAGGGAAATCATCGAGGCCCAGCCCACCATGGAGGGAGCCGGCGTCAAGCTCCACCGGGCCTTCGGCTTCGGCAAGACCGACGACTTCGACCCCTTCCTCCTCTTCGACGACTTCCGCAACGAGCGGCCGGCCGACTACCTCCCCGGCTTCCCCTGGCACCCGCACCGGGGGATCGAAACCATCACGTATGTGCTGGCCGGAACGGTGGCCCACGGCGACAGCCTGGGCAACCAGGGCGCCCTCGGCGCCGGCGACGTCCAGTGGATGACCGCCGGCCGCGGCATCCTCCACCAGGAAATGCCGCAGGGCGACGCCGCCGGGCGGATGCACGGCTTCCAGCTCTGGGCCAACCTGCCCTCGGATCTGAAGATGACGGCGCCGCGCTACCAGGATGTGGTATCCGCCGAGATTCCCGAGGTCACCGACGACGACGGGACCCGCGTGCGGGTCATCTGCGGGAGCTTCTGGGGCAAGAGCGGGCCGGTGGACGGGATCGCCTCGCAGCCCCGGTACCTCGACGTCTGGGTGCCGCCGGGCAAGCGGAAGACCCTCCCGGCGGAAGCCGCCCGGAACACCTTCGCCTACGTGTTCGAGGGCGACGGCGACTTCCGCCAGGCCTCCGCCCCGCGCGGGGTCCTGACCGAGGGGGTGGACGGTGGCGACGCCCTGGTGCGGGAGACCACGGGCAATCGCTCGCTCGTCCTCTTCGACCGGGGGGATGACGTGACCGTCCAGGCGGGCGAGCACGGGATCCGCTTCCTGCTGGTGTCCGGGCGGCCCATCCAGGAACCGGTGGCGTGGTACGGCCCGATCGTCATGAACACCCGCGAGGAGCTCCAGCAGGCGGTGCAGGAGCTCCGGGACGGGACGTTCATCAAGCCGGCGTAGCGGCCCCCTCCTGGCGGGGCAGCAGCAGCATGAGCGCGATCGTGAGCGGGACCGCCAGGATGGCGCCCATGGCGCCGAGGATGAAGGACCACGCCATCAGCGAGCAGACGATCACCAGCGGCGAGAGCCCCAGCCCGGAGCCCATGACCCGCGGCTTGACGACGTTGTCGGAGATCAGGTTCGCGACGAAGGTCACGCCCAGGAGGATGCCGGCGCGGGCGGGCCCCTGCTCGAGCAGCGTGACGATCAGCGGCGGGACCATCCCGAGGATGAAGCCGAACGGGACGAAGTTGAGGAGGAAGAAGAGCACCGCCCAGACCAGCGGGAAGTCGGTTCCGACCGCCAGCATCACCAGCAGGTTCACCAGCGCCTGCCCCGCCCCGATGATCCCCGTCAGCCCCACGAACCGCCGGACGCCGAGGCCGACGGCGTCAAACCGCCCCCGCATCGAGTTGGCCGGCCGTCCCTCGCTCCCGGTGTCCGGGAGTTCCGCCAGGATCAGCGCCACCAGGATCAGCGCAAAGAGGCTGTAGCCCAGGGCGCCCAGGGCGCCCCCGACCACCCGGCGGACGGCGGCGGTGACATGCGCGGCGTCGGGCTTGATCGCTTCATGCATGTTCAGGCCGAAGGAGGCCAGTCTCGCGTCCAGCCCGCTCAGCAGCCCCGACAGGGCCACCTCGTAGGCGGGGAGCTTGTCTTCCAGGCCGCGGAGTCCGGCCGCGAGTGCGCTGACCAGGAGGACTCCGCCCACCAAGGTGCCGAGCACGGTGATGGCCACCGCCGGCCCGTGCCTCAGTCCACGCTTGCCAAGGAGATGGGGGATCGGCGACAGGCTCATGGCGATCAGGACGGACACGAGGAGGAGGTTCACGGTGCCGGCGGCGGCGCGCAGGCCGGCGGCGATGATCACCAGCGCGGCCCCCAGCATTACGGCGCGATGGAACGCGGGCATCGTCGGCGCGGTCATGCGGGAGCTCCTCTCAAGGGGGACATCGGTGGCCGGCGCGGCTACCGGCGGGGGGCCAGCCGGGTGAGCGTTCGGTCGAGCGCCGCGGCAAAGGCCTGCCGGGCCCGGGCGTCGAAGGGTGGTGGTCCGCCGGTCACCACGCCAGCGGTGCGGGCCTGTTCCATGAAGTCGCGGATCGAGAGCCGCTCGCCGATCGTTTCCGGCGTGTGCTCCTCGCCGCGGGGGTCGAGGACCGCCACGCCGGCCGGCACCAGCTGCGCGGCCAGCGGGATGTCCTGGGTCACGACGAGGTCGCCCGCCTCCGCATGCTCCACGATGTGCCGGTCAGCCACGTCGGGCCCGCCATCCACCCAGACCGCGGTGACGCGGGCGTTGCCCGCCGGCGTCTGCAGCCGCTGGTTGGCCACCAGGATGGTGTCAATCCCGAGGCGCTTCGCCGAGCGGAAGACGAGCTCCTTCACGTCGCGCGGGGCGGCGTCGGCGTCAATCCAGATCTTCACCGCCGCGTGCCCGGCCGGCCGATCAGTGCGCCACGGTGCCGCTCACCGCCCCGGCCTTGAGCACGCCCACCGCTCCCTTGGTGGCGTCGGCAAAGGCGTGGGTCACGACCGGATAGAGGCCGTCCTCGGCTAGCTCCACCTCGAACACCGCGCCCCCGCCCACCGGCACGTCCCAGGTCTGGATGCCCTCGAACGGCCGGCCGAACCCGTCGGCGTACACCCGCTTGAAGATGGCCCCCACGACGTGGAAGGAGCTGATCCGGTTCGGGCCGGCGTTGACCACGAAGATGCGGATGAGCTTCCCCGGCTCCGTCGGGATCGGGTTGGTGGCGTAGCGCGATGCGAAGCCGTTGAACACCACGTAGTCGGGCGAGGCGTTGAGCACCTTGTCCCACGCCATGCTGTGCAGCGAATCGGGCCCCTGAGGGGGGCCCATGTAGAACTCGCTCTGCACTAGCACGAGTTCCTGCGCCGGCGCCCGGGGGGTGGCCGGGTCCACGATCAGCGCCCCGTACATCCCGTTCGCGATGTGGCTCGCCACCGGCGCGGTCCCGCAGTGATAGAGGAAGGCGCCGGGCACCCGCGCCACGTACTGGAACTGGATGCTGTCACCCGGCATGACGTTCCGGTAGGCGCGGTCCGGCGCGATCTCCGCGGCGTGGAAGTCCATCGAGTGCGGCATCGGGGCGTTGTTGACCAGCGTGAACGTCACCGTGTCGCCCACGGTCACGCGGACGGTCGGCCCCGGCACGACGGAGTCGAAGGTCCAGGCGTCGTACACCACGCCGGGGGCCACCTCGTGGCGGACGTGCACCGTCGTCATCCGCAACTGGTGATGACGGGTCGTGGAGCGCGGTGGGGCGTCGGCCGCCCGGTCGGGCGAGGTCATGGCGGGCCCGATCGGCGACTCACCGTGGGACATCACCGCGGCGGGCGTGGTCGGCGCCTCGGCGGTGGCCTCACCGCCCGCGGCGGGCTGCTGGCCGGAGGTGCCGCCGCCCTGGCAGGACGCGAGGAGGAGCGCGGTGATCAGGAGGTGTGGACTGCGCATGCGGACTCCCGTTCGCTGGAAAAGACAATGAGTCAACACGGAATCGTCTGGAAAGAACCGCGATCGGCGCTCCCGCGCCAGCCCGGCGCCGCTCAGCCGGAATCCCAGGCGTGGAGCTGGATTTCCGAGGCGTCGCCCGGCCAGGGAATCAACCGTTCAAACTGGAAGCCAATCTTCTCGAGAACACGAATGGACCCGCGGTTGCCTGGCACCGTGACGGCCAGGATGCGGGTGAGCCCGAACGCCGTCCGCCCGTGCGCCACCACCGCCCGCCCCGCCTCCTCGGCGTAGCCCTGCCGCCAATACGCCGGTCGGTACGCAAAGCCGAGGTCCGGGTCCGGAAGCGTCTCGCGCCGGAGGAGCCCGCAGATGCCGATCGGCGCGGCATCGGACGTTCGCGTTACGAGCCAGAGGCCGAATCCGTGCGCGGCGTAGCTGGCCAGCGGACCGTTCCGGATGTAGGCGCGGGCGTCGTCGGTGTTGCGGACGCCGCGATCGCCGATGAACTCGAGGAAGGAGGGCTCGTTGAGCAGCCCCAGGATGAAGTCGGCGTCGGCGTCGTTCCCGTCGTCCAGCTCGCGAAGGGCCAGTCGAGGGGTCTTGAGGATTCCGGAGCGGGAAGTGGTCATCGGGCGGCGGCCGCGAGCTTCCGCACCGTGGTGATGTTTCGCGCGGTGAACGGTCCGCCGAGCGCCTTTTCCAGCTGCCGGCCCGTCACCTTCGAGTCGCTGATCCGTCCGTGCCGCAGCCAGTAGGCCTCGCGGCCGACGGCGCTGAACTCGTCGGTGGGTGTGTCGAGCGCCGCCAGCGCCCTGCGCTGCGCCGGAGTGAGGGCTTCCCGAAGAAAAAGCACCGAGAGCGCATCGCCTGGGGCCGGGTCGGGGTGCGCGGTGGAGGCGGCGGCCAGTTCCTCCCCGGAGCGGAGGAAGGTCTCCACCTCGTAGCCGAGGGACTTGAAGAGGTGGGCCTCGATGCGGCGCTCGAGGGCCGGCACCGACCGGGCGCGCGTGGAAAAAAGCACGTTCCCGCTGGCGATGACCGTCTGCACGTCGTCGAGGCCGAGCGCCTCGAAGAGCGCGCGGAGCCGGGCCATCGTGATCGTGTGGCCGCCGACGTTGAGCGCGCGAAGGAGCGCCACGTGCCGCATCAGGCCCCCGGAGGTCCGGGCGGGAGCGCGTCCGGCCGGCGCGCGGGCTCGGCCGCGGCGAGGACGCGCTCGGCAAACTCCAGCCGACCCTCCACCTCGCCCAGCCGCTGCTCGAGGGCGTCCACCTGGTCGAGGCGGTCCTCCAGCTGGGCCAGGAGGAAGAGCTGCTGCTTCGCCAGCTTCTTCAGGTGGCCGGTCAGGAGTACGCCGGCCCAGATGGCGCCGGTGATGCCACCGGTAAACAGGGCCCAGACCACGATGGCCGACATTCAACTCCCCTCGGGGGTGCGGGGCGCGGCGTCGAGCGGCTTGGCGAACCGGAGCCCCTGGTCCAGGTAGCCGTGTGCGCGATAGAAGTCATACGCCGGCTCGTGCGTGGGCCCGCTGGTCACCTCGACGCGGGTGGCCCCGAGGCGGATGAAGTGCGCCTCGGCGGCGGCCACCAGCGCGTGCCCGATGCCGCGGCCGCGCGCCTCGGCGCGGACCGCGAGCCCGGTGATCCGCCCGACCGGCGTGGGGCGGTGCAGGGTCGGCGTGGCGTGCAGGGTGGCGAAACCCTGGACCACGCCGTTCACCTCGGCCACCAGCACCCGCGCGGTGACGTCGGACGCCAGCAGCGATGCCAGCCGGGCCTCGATCGTGGCCACGCCGGCGGGGTAGCCGAGCGCGTCCAGCAGCGGCGCCAGGGCACGCGCATCCTGCGCGGACGCGTCGCGGATCACCGCCGTACAGGCGGGCGGCGCCAGGCGCACCTACTTGCCGCGCTGGGTGTGCGCCCAGGCGGCAAAGGTCGTCGAGGCGATGCCGAACTCTCGCTCCAGTGCGGGGATGTCGGCGTCGTACCCCACGCGCTCGAACCACTCGAGCATGAGGGCAAAGTCCTCGCTGTTCTTCCGGACATCGGCGATCGGGATCTGGACATACTCGATGGGGCGCCCGAGGCCGTCGCTCAGGGCCTTGACCGTCTGGGTCATGGAAAGCTGATCCCCCGCCAGGTCGATCTCCCGGCCCTTCAACTCCCTGGCATCGATGAACGCCCGGGCGGCGTAGAGGCCGATGTCGTGCACGGCGATCATCTGGAGCGGGGTGTCGGGCTTGAGCGCCGAATAGACCTTGTCCCCGTTGAGGAACCAGGGGCTCACCACGTTCTCCATGAAGAAGACCGGCCGGAGGATCACGTGGGAGGGGAAGCCGAGGGAGCGGACGGTTTCCTCGACGCGCCACTTGTTCTCGAAGTGCGGAATGCCGGTGGCGCGATGGGCCGAACCCACCGAGCTGTAGACGAAGTGCTCGACGCCCGCGGCGCGCGCCAGCTGGGCCAGCCGCTTGCCCTGCTCTTCCTCTTTCTCCACGCCCGCTTCCCAGGTGTTCTGGACCGCGAACACCCCCCACGCTCCGGCGAGGGCCTGGGTGAGCGACGCGGCGTCGTCGAGGTCGCCCCGGACGACGGTCAGCCCCCGCTTCCTGAGGGCCTGGGCGGCGGGGCTGTCGGGCTTGCGGGTCATGGCCACGAGGTCGAAGGCGCCGCCGGCCAGCGTCGCGGCGGTGGCGCCACCCTGCTGCCCCGTGGCGCCGGTGATGAGAATGCGCTTGGCCTTGGTCATGGTGGTCCTCCGGAATTCAGGGGTGGGGCCGGAGCCCCGCAGTCGGTTCGTTGCGCCGCGCCCCGCTCAGAGATAGCTGAGCCACGCCGCCGGATGCCGCTGCTTGAGGCTGGCGAACCATCGGCAGGGCGGATACAGCAGCGCCACGGCCACCAGCCAGCCGGCGTAGAGCCCGGCGAGGCTCCAGGGATAGCCCGGCGGGGGCAGCGGATTCGCCATCGGATGGTTGGCGAAGAGCCATGCGGTGTCGGCCGGGCTCCGCACGAGGGACACGAGCACCGCGAGCCCGTGGATCAGCGGAATGTGAATCAGGTGGAAGAATAGCGGCACCCGGCCGAAGACTGTCAGCCATCGGGCGCCCGGCCGCACGCGGGGCCGCGCCGGTCACGGACGCTCCCTGGTCGGGCCGAGGAAGATCCAGGCGCCCCAGAGCCCACCGATGGCGCCGACATAAAAGAGGAGGGCACCCGGACCGTCGCTCTTCCCGCCGATCTTGACCAGCACCCAGAGCGAGGCGAGCCCGATGACGAGCAAGACGAGTCCGATCAGCATGAAGCAGCCCCGCATCGCCGTCCCCTCCCGAAGGATGTCAGCCCGTCGCGTCCTGTCGCCGGTATGACGCCAGTGCGCGGGCCGCCTGCGCCTGCACGGCGCGCTGCACCGGTGGGAGCCATCCCAGGAGGGCCCCCTTCGGTCCCAGCGCCTGGCGCGCCCACCGGTGGAAGCTGAAGCGGTCCACGTGCACCTGGATGCGGCCGTCCGCGAAGCGGAATGACGCCTCGATGATGTTGTGCACCGGGCGGCCGGTGGCGGCAAAGGTGTACCACGCCTCCCAATGCGCCGAGCCGCCGGTGGCATCAGCCGTGATGTTCCGCGCTTCAACCCGGAGGTCGGCGCCGCGGGCGCAGAGCATGCGCCACATCGCGCCCACCGCCGGCCCCGAGAGGGCCGGGAAGACCGGGTCGCTGAAGCGGGCGTCCGGCCCGTAGCAGGCGGCCATCGCCGCCGCATCGCGACGCTGGAAGGCGCCATAGAACCCTGCAATCAGGTCGACATGTCGCTGCACGCGCGGCCTCCCGGAAGCAGCAAGGTCCGGCTACCCGCGCCGGACCCGCTGTGTCCTGCCGATGAACCAGGGTGCTGCCCGGGCCCTACTCGCTGGCGCCGATGCTGCGCACCGTGGTGGCCAGCGTCCGGACCTTCGCGGCGTCCGCCGCGCCGGCGGCGTCGCTGTCCAGCCGGGTGGCCAGCTTGTTCAGGGTGTCCTGCCGCTTGCTGCCGGACTCCTTCGCGGCCTTGTCGAGTTCCTTCCGCGCCGAGCTGATCTTGTCGGCGGCGAGGCCGTTCGACCGGGCCAGCTGGTCGAGGTAGGCCTGGGCCACCACCGGCTTGGCGGGCCACACGAACTGGGGCTGGCCCTGGGCGTTGAAGTACTCGAGCCACACGAGCTTGGCGGCGTCGATCTCGTTCTGCGACAGGTAGGCGCTCGGCAGGAGCTCGAAGATGTCGAGCCCGCGGCCGATCTCGGAGCTGATCATGTGGCCGTTGTACCAGTACACCGACCAGCTCCCGCCGCTGCCCATCCGGGTGGAGTCCACCGGGCCGCGGTCGTGGAAGGCGATCTCCTTCGGGTGCGCGGCGTCGGTCCAGTCGAACACCGAGATGCCGCCCTGGTACCAGGCCTGGACCATGATGTCGCGGCCCGGCACCGGGATCAGCGAGCCGTTGTGCGCCACGCAGTTCTCGTTGGAGGTCTGCGCCGCCGGCAGCTTGTAGTAGCTCCGGAAGGTCGGGGTGTCGTTCGACAGCGTGAAGATCGCGTCCGCGCCCCACTCCTTCTTGTCCGTGGCCCGGCACTTCGGCGAGCCGCCGCCGCCCCATTCGTCGGAGAAGAGGAGCTTGGTGCCGCTGTTGTTGAAGGTCGCGGAGTGCCAGTACGAGAAGTTCGAGTCGGACACCGCCGCGATCCGCTTCGGGTTGACCGGGTCGGTGATGTCCAGCAGGAGGCCGTAGCCCTCGCAGGCGCCGCCGGCACGCCCGATGGCGGGGTACACGGTGATGTCATGGCACTGCGTCGGGCCGGGGCGCACGGCGCCGTCGTGCGTGTCGTTCCCGCCGAACCGGGCCGCGAGGATGGCCGGCAGCGCCGTCCGGAGGGTGGCGCTGTCCGCGGCCGTCGGGGCGCCGCTGCCGCCGCGCGCCTGCACGATGCTGTCCAGCATCGGGTTGATGAACTGCGACGGGATGGGGCGCTCCATGCCGAAGATCTCGGCGGTGTACCCGCCCTTGGCGCGCCACGCCTCGGCGGCCTTCTTGGAGGCGGCGATGTCCTCGGGCGCCTCGCCGTGGCCCGGGGGCGCCACGAGGTCGTTGAAGATCCGGGGCGAGCTCACGATCGCCGCGGCCTTCGGGTTGGCCAGCGGCACCTTGATGACCTCGATCCGGAAGAGGGCCGAGTTCGGGTCCTTGTCCGGCGTCATGCGGGAGCAGCCCGGCAGTTCGTCCTCGGACCGCACCCCCGCCGATCCCGAGACATAGATGTAGATGTTGGCCTTGTCCTTGGGGTCGGCCAGGACGGTGTGGGTGTGCGACCCGCGGCAGGTCTGCACGTTGCCGATGTACTTCGGCGCCGCGATGTCGGTGATGTCGAAGATCCGGATCCCGCGGAGCCGGTCGTGGCTCACCGGGTCCTTCACGCCCTGGTCGCCGCAGTCGAGCCGGCCCGAATTGCCCTCACCGGACACGAAGAGGAGGTTCTTGTACACCGAGACGTCGCTCTGCGACGCCGGGCAGTAGTAGTCCACGGTGAGCGCGGGCGCCGCCGGGTTCGAGACGTCCCAGACCATGTATCCGTTGTAGTTGCCCTGGATGGCGTACTTGCCCGTGAAGGCCAGGTCGGAGTTGGTCGAGCCGGCAAACTTGCCGGGGGCCGGCGTGCTGGAGAGGAGCCGGACGTTCCAGGCCGCCTGCTCGGCGTCGAACATGCCGGCCTTGAGCCCGACTCGGGGATCCTTCGTCGCGGCGCTCGCGGCAGCCGGCGCCGCGGCGGACGCTGCGGGAGCCGACGACGGCGAGGAGGCGCAGCCGGCCAGGGTCAGCGCCCCGAAGGCGAGGGCCAGGGCCGGGGAGGCGAACAGGCGGCCTGCCGGACGGCGGGCCTGGGGTACGGTGTCCATGGACGATCCCTGTGAGAGGTGAGAAGCGTGGAACGGCATGCGGAAATCCTGCGTCATGAGGGCCCGGCCCCGGCGGGCGGGGCAAGGGCGGCAAGCATCTTCTCCATCCGGGCGATCTCGGTCGTCTGGTCGGCGTAGATGTTCGACGCCATCCGGAAGGTGGCCTCATCCTGCCCGGCGCCCGGGGTCGCGAACAGTTCGTTGACCATGACCACCGCGCCCAGGTGGTGCTGGATCATGTAGGTGAGGAAGAGCCGGTCGAACTCCGCGCCCTGGGCCCGGGAGAGGGTGTCGAGCTGCTCGGCGTTCAGCATGCCGGGCATGTGCTTCGAGTGGTCCATCCCCGGCATCCCGGCGTGGCTCGGGTCGGGGACCGGCTCGCCCCGGTCGCGCAGCCAGGTTTCCATCAGGAAGATTTCGTCGGCCTGCCCCACCACGATGCGCTCGGTGAGCCGGAGGACACCGGGGCTCGCGCCGTGGGTGGGAGCCCACTCGGAAATGAGGACCGCCTGCGCGTGGTGACCGATCATCCCGGTCATGAATTCCGCGTCGGCGGGTACGTAGGGAGGGAGCGCCGCCGTCGTGGCGGCCTGGGCCAACGCTGCGGGGGCGGCGAACACTGTCGCCGCCAGGCAGGCGCCGGCGAGTCGGATCGGGAAGCTCAGCACGGTGCAGCTCCTGGAACGGGGTGCCGAGAGCGTTGCCGGCGAGGCGCGCCGCGCCCCTCCGGGAAGGAACCCACGAAACCTAACCCCGGGCGCGCCTTGCGTCAGGGTTCGGCTGGTGCATCGGACGGGCGGAGGGCCCGGAAGGTTTCGCCGGGAAACGTCGGGCCGCTCAGGCGCCGCTGAACTCCACCTTCAGCCCCATCGGGACCGCCGCCAACGCCTTGGAAACAATACAGTTGGCCTTGGTATCCTCGGCAAGTCGGGTGAACTCGGCTTCCGACAGGCCCGGCACCTCGCCGCGGGTGCTGAGGTCGATCCGGGTGATCCCGAACCCCTCCCCCACCTTGTCGAGGTGGACGGTGGCCTTGGTCTCGACGCTGCGCGGCTTGTGCCCCGCCTTCGCCAGCGCCGAGGAGAGGGCCATCGAAAAGCAGGCGGCGTGCGCGGCGCCGAGCAGTTCCTCGGGATTGGCCCCGGGCTTGTCCTCGAAGCGGGTCCCGAAGGAATAGGGACCCTCGAAGGCCCCGCTCCCGAGGCGGATGTTGCCCGCGCCGGCGCGGAGGTCGCCGGTCCACTTGGCGGTGGCTGTCCGTTGCATAGCTGAAGCTCCAGTCAGGGTAACGGGGAACGGCGGGCTAGCGCTCCGCCGCGGCTTTCAGGTTGGCGAGCCCGCTCTCGAAGTCGGACCCCACCAGCTTGTCCATGCTGACAAACACGCTCATCACCTTGCCGATGAAGAGATTCGGGCCGCGCATGGTCCAGGTCACGTCGGTGGAGTCTCCGGCCGGCGCCAGCACGAACTCCGCGGTGTTGTGCGACTCGAACGGCTCCAGGAAGTCCAGGGCGATCAGGAGCCGGGAGGACGGGACCGACTCCATGATTTCCATCCGGCCCCGCCCCACATCCTTGTTGCCGGTCCATGCATACTCGGCCCCGACGCCGCTGGCCGGCCCGCTGAAGGTGCGGCTCATGGCGGGGTCGAGCTTTTCCCACGGCGACCACTGGCCCCAATTGTGGAAGTCGTCGAGGTAGGGGAAGATGCTGTCGCTCGCGGCGCCGATGCGAATCGCGCGCTGGACCTCGAAGCGGTCGGGCTTCGCCAGGGCCAGGACCAGGATGGCGGCCACCAGGATCGCGATCCCGAGAAGGATTTTCTTCAGCATGGTGTCGTCCGTGAAGAAGAGGTTCAGTCCCGCCGCAGCTGCGGGATGCGGGTGCCCTCGGCGGAGCACCGGATCAGGAGGTCCAGCCGCCGACGGCGCGTTTCCTCCCGCTTGGCGCTGATCACCCAGTGGGTGCTGATCCGGCGGTAGGACGGCGGTGCGCCCTGAAAATACTGCCACGCCCGCTTCCGGGCCTCGAACTCACGCTGGTACGCCACCGGCAGGCTCGAGGCGGCGCGCTCGAAGGAATAGATCCCGGTGCGGTCGGGGGTCCGCGCCGCGAACGCGGCGAGCCCCGGCTTCGTCATCCGTTTCTCTCGCAGCAGTCGCTCGACGTGCGCCACGTTCACCCGGCTCCAGATGCTGCGCGGCTTCCTCGGGGTGAAGCGGACCGCGAATGATTCCGCATCGACCCTGCGCCGGATGCCGTCGATCCAGCCGAAGCAGAGGGCCTCGTCCAGCGCCTCGGCGTAGGTGATCCCGGCGGTGGCGCCCTTCCTGGCGAGCCGGAGGACGAGCGCGGTCTCGGAGCGGTGATGCTTCCTGAGCCAGGCCCGGAAGGCCGCGGCGGACGGAAACGAAACCAAAATTATAACCCCTTGATAAATAAGAAGTTACATGTTATGTTTCACTCATTGAAACACGGGGCGTGGTTGAGTTGCCGCCGCCCCATCCCGTCAGGAAGGTCCCGCGCAGCCGGCGCGGCAGACCCACGGACTGCCACGATTTGCCTCGCTCGTGGCCCGGCGCTGGCGGCGATTTGACGCGAGCAGATTGGTAACCTCCCATGAACTACATTCGCAACGTCTCATTCACCGTCAAGCGCGACAAGGCCGAGGAATTCACCACGCTGCTGACGACGGATGTCCTGCCGACCATGAAGGCGCAGCCCGGGTTCAAGCACGAGCTGGCCATGATCAACGGCCAGCACGCCGTGGGCCTCAGCGTCTGGACGGACAAGGCCAGCGCAGAGAAGTACCAGGCCGCCGTCTATCCGCAGCTCCTCAAGAAGCTGTCGCTCTGCCTCGAAGGCACGCCGGAGGTCACGCACTACGACCTCGCGGTCTCCACCCTGGCGGTGTAGGCAGCGCGCGGCATCGCATCGAACGCAGGAACGGCACGGGCGGTCCGGCAACGGGCCGCCCGCGTGCGTCTGGGCGTCCGGACCTACGTCACCGGTCGCAGGGCTCCCTTCAGCTTGACGCTCTTCGGACTGGCGCTGATCTTCTCGACCGTGGGGCGGCGGGGGGCGGCGGCGTAAGATGGAATCCCATGGAGGCAGCACCATGACGACGGTAGCGGACGCACTGCATCAGAACCGGGCGGCGGTGGAGGAATTCCTCGCGACAGCCGCAACGGCCTCGGGGCACTGGACGACCCCCCGCGCGCCGAAGAAGTGGTCGCCGTCGCAGGTCACGGAGCATGTGGCCCGCGCGCTGGAGCAGTCGGGCTACGGCATCGCGCGGCAACCGACGCTCTTCCCGGTCTTTCCCCGCTTCGTTCGGCCGATCATGCGCGGCGTCTTCTTCAACCGGATGGTGAGGACCGGACACTTTCCGGGTGGGGCCAGGACCAACAAGCCGATGGATCCCGAATCGGGCCCGCCGGGCGTGGCGGAGGGCCGGGCCCGGCTGCAGGGGGCGCTGGCGGTGCTCGAGGCGGCCGCCCTGGCCCGGAGCGCGGGCGATGAACTGGTGGAGACCACGACCTTCGGGAAGGTGTCGCTGCCGGACTACCTGGTCTTCCAGGCGCACCACACCCGGCACCATCGGCCCCAGCTCGGGAAGGCAACATGAGGTCGTTGGTCTGGCTGTCTCTGCCGATCCTCTGCGCCGCGCCCCCGGCGGCCCGCGCGCAGGACGCGTCGCCGCCGATGTCGCAGATCACCCACGTCGACCCGGCGCTCCAGCGCGCGGTCGCCGCGATCCGCGACACCGCCTGGCGCGCCTACTTCGCCAACGACACCGCCGTGATGCACCGGCTCTTTCCCGACAACTTCATCTCGGTGGGGTGGGGCGGCGGCCCGTGGGACGGCCGGACCGGGACATTGGCCGGCGCCGCCGAGCTCGCGGCCGCGGGTGGGCGGCTCCTGCAGCTCGAGTTTCCCCACACCGAGATCCAGCAGTTCGGAGATCTCGTGGTGGTGTACAGCCTCTATGCGGTGACGTTCGAGGCAGGCGGCACGGTAACGCACCAGTCCGGGCGGGCCACGGAAGTGTTCCAGCGGAGGAACGGCTCCTGGGTTCACCCCTCGTGGCACCTCGACTCGGGGCGGTGACGCGCGGCCCGCGCCGGGGCCGCTATGTTGCGGAATGGACCCGAACGCGGACTCCCTCGGCCCCCTGCAGGATCTTCTCGCCGGCCAGTACGTCCTCGAGCGCGAGCTCGGGCGCGGCGGCATGGGCGTGGTGTACCTCGCGCGCGACGTCCGGCTCGAGCGCCCGGTGGCCATCAAGGTCCTGCCGCGGGCGCACGGCGCCGACCCCGAACTGCGCGAGCGGTTCCTGCGCGAGGCCCGCACCTCCGCACAGCTTGCCCACCCGAACATCGTCCCGATCTACCGCGCCGACGAGGTGGGCGGCGTCGCGTTCTTCACCATGGGATTCGTGGACGGGGAAAACCTGGCCGAGCGGCTGCGCACGCGCGGATCCCTGTCCCCGGCCGAGGCGGTGCGCGTCCTGCGGGATGCCGCCTGGGCCCTCGCCTATGCGCACGCCCGGGGCGTCGTGCACCGCGACGTGAAGCCCGCGAACATCATGATCGAGCGCGGCACCGGACGCGCCGTCGTCACCGACTTCGGGATCGCCCGGAACCAGCTGGCCTCCTCCCTCACGCGGGCCGGCACCGTCCTCGGCTCGGTGCACTACATGAGTCCGGAGCAGGCCGCCGGCGACGCCCTCGACGGCCGCAGCGACCTCTATTCCCTCGGCGTCGTCGGCTTCCAGCTGCTCTCGGGGCGGCTGCCCTTCGATGCCGTGGAGGCGGCGGCCGTGATGGCGCAACAGGTGACGCGGCAGGCCCCCTCGCTCGCCTCCGTCGCGCCCGGCGTGCCGCCGGCACTGGTCGCGGTGATCGACCGCAGCCTGCGCAAGGCCCCGGCCGACCGCTACCCGACCGGCGAGGCGTTCGCCGAGGCCCTGGAGTCGGCGCTGCAGGCGACGCCCGCGGAGGGGGAGGGAAGCGCCTCGGAGGTGGTGAGCACCGATCAGGCGCGCGCCATCTGGCTCCGTGCCGCGCAGCTCCAGGCCGAAGCCACCACCCGGCTGCAGGCGCGATACCGGGAGCCGGCCGCCGACCTGGCGCCGGCCGGCTCGGGCGCCAGCGGCGGCTATCGCCTCGAGGACGTCGAGCAGGCCGCCTCGGAGGCGGGGATCGGCCCGGAATTCGTCGCGATGGCAATCGCCGAGCGCCCCGCGGGGGCCGCCCCGGCAGGCTCTCCGGCGCTGTCGGCTCGGGAGGATCGCGTCCTGAGCCGGATGCTGGGCACCCGGGAGCGGAGCCTCTCCTGCGCGCGCGTCATCCCGGCGCCGCCGAAGGCGGTGCTCGAGTCGATCGGGCGCGTCTGTCCCGGCGACCCCTTCGTGCTCCGGCTCCGGACCACGGTGGGCGGACATCCTCTCGACGGCGGGATCCTGGTCTTCGACGTGCCGAAGCAGCACTCCGCCGCGTTCGTGATGACGCCGACCATCCTCTTCTGCCACCGCATGGCGCAGCTCGGCGTGGAGCAGCTCAACATGGCGCTGAAGCCGACGGGCTACCCGGCCGGCGGCTGCGAGGTGACCGTGTCCGCCGACCTGCGGCCTGGTCTGCGCAAGGCGTGGCTGATCGACCGCTGGGTGAGTGGCGTCGCCGGGCTCGGCGGGGCGGGGGCCGGCGCGGCCGTCGCGCTCGTGGGGGTCTCCCCGCTCGGTGCGGCCGCCGTGTCGGCGGTGGCGCTCGCGGGCGCCGGCGTGTTCAGCGGCGTGTCGTTTGCGCTGGTCCGGTGGGGGTATCGCTATGCGCTGCGGAAGGGACGGGAGCAGCTCGAGGGGATCCTTGCCGCGCTCGAGGGGGACTTGCACGCCATCTCGGTCTTCGGCTCCACTCCCCCGGGCGGCGGGTCGCCGCCCCGCCAGCTGCCCGACGGGGCCTGACGCCGTCGGTCAGGGGCCGTCGGGCAGGCCGTCGAAGAAGTCCACCTCCCCCGTCTCCAGCGAATACTCCGCCCCGACGATCAGCAGCCCCTCCTCGCGGATGAGTTGCTCCAGCACCTCGGAGCCGTGCCGCAGGTGGTCGGCGGAGGCGCGAATGTTCAGGCGGACCCCCTGCTCGATGATCGCGTCCCGGTCGTGGGTGAGGTCGGCGGTGAGCAGTCGCTCGACGGAGGGCCGGATCCGGTCGACGATGGAGCGCAGGTTGCGCGACTGATTTTCCGTGGGTCGCTGCAGCTCATCGAGGGTGGCGGTCACGGCGCCGCATTTCGAATGGCCCAGGACCACCACCAGCCGGGTGCCGAATCGTGAGGCGGCAAACTCCACGCTCCCCACGAGCGACGGCGCCACGATATTCCCGGCCACGCGAATCACGAAGAGGTCGCCCAGGCCCTGGTCGAAGATCAGCTCCGCCGGCACCCGCGCATCGGAGCAGCCCAGGATGATGGCCAGCGGCTCCTGCTCCGACGGCAGCTCCGGCCGCCTGGTGTGGCTGACGATGGTGTCGGGACCGCGCACGTTCGAGGCGAACCGGGCGTTCCCCTGCTGCAGGCGGTCCAGCGCTTCACGTCCTGAAATCATGGGCATCCAGCTCCCGTTGCGTGGTTCGGGCAGGCGCCGGGCTAGTCGCGCCGCCGACCGGCCGCGGCGAGCAGCAGCATCACTCCCGCGGCGATGCTCGAGTACCCGGTCCAGGGCGGCAGGGCCTGCTCCTCGGCGATCGAGGCCTTCACGTTTCCGACCGACAGCACATCGCGCGTGGTGGTGTAGACCGCGTGACCCGAGACCACCCAGGTCCCGAACCCGACGAGGAGCAACCCCACGATGATACCGAGCTTCATGCAGGCCTCCTAGACCACGGCACCGAACAACCGGCCGACCAGGGCGGTGCATCCCATGGCCACCGTGCCCCAAAACGCCACCCGGATCGCGCCCCGCATGCGGGGCGCGCCGCCGATGTGGGCGGCGACGCCTCCGAGCACGACGAGCAGCAGAAGCGTCACGGCCACGACGCCCGGCGTCAGGATCCCGTCGGGCAGCACGGCCGCGAGAATCGCCGGCGGCGCGGCCCCGACCGCGAAGGAGGCGGCCGAGGCGAGCGCGGCCTGGAGCGGGCGGGCCCGGGTCAGTTCGTGTATGCCGAGCTCATCCCGCGCGTGGGCTCCGAGGGCGTCGTGCGCCGTCAGCTGGTCGGCGACCTGAAGGGCCAGCTCCGGGCTCACGCCCCGCGCCACGTAGATGCCCGCGAGTTCCGCCCGTTCCGACTCCGGGGACTCCATGAGCTCCCCGCGCTCTCGCGCGACGTCGGCGTCCTCGGTGTCCGCCTGGGAGCTTACCGAGACATATTCGCCGGCGGCCATCGACAGGGCGCCGGCCGCGAGGCCCGCCACCGCCGCCAGCAGGACCGCGGCCCGGCTCGGCTCGGCGGCGGCGACGCCGACCACCAGGCTGCTGGTGGAGATGAGCCCGTCGTTGGCGCCGAGGACGGCGGCGCGCAGCCAGCTGATCCGGTCGCTTCGGTGCAGTTCAGTGCCCACGGGCATGCCCCCGCTGACGGAAGACGGCCTGCGCCCTCGTACGGGTAAGTAACGGGGCGGCGCTGGCGGACGCTAGGGCTGCGGCACATGCTTCAGGCGGCGCCGGTGGGTGCCCTGCCGCGCCCGAGGATCCAGTGTTCGCCCACCACCGACGGGGAGACGCATGCGGCCGATCCGGATGGTCCTGCTGGTCGTGATGCTGGCACTCCTGGCGGTTCTCGCGGTCTACCGCGTCAAGGATCCGGAGCGCCGCACCATGGACGACGACGCCCGCGCCGGCGTCCCCGGCCACTTCGTCCGGCTGCCGGACGGCGTCACCCACTACGAGGTCGCGGGACCCGACACTGGCCGCGTCGTCGTGCTCGCCGCCGCCTTCTCGGTACCGGCCTATCTCTCCGACTCACTCTTCCAGCGCCTCGGCCGCGCCGGCTTTCGCGCCGTCCGCTTCGACTACTACGGCCGCGGGTGGTCCGACCGCCCGAAGACCACCTATGATCTCGCCTTGTTTGGGCGCCAGATGGCCGGCCTGCTCGACTCCCTCGAGGTGCGCGGTCCGGTCGACCTCGCCGGCCTCTCCTTCGGGGCCGCCATCGTCACCGACTTCGCCGACCTCCATCCCGATCGCGTCCGATCCCTGATCTACATCGATCCGGTGTTCAACACCGGCCGGCAGCTGCCGCCGGAAGAGCGCTCGGCGATTGCCTGGGACATCTACATGGTGTTCCGCGGAGGTACCGACGCGATGGCCAGCGACCAGCTGTACGACTTCTTCTATCCCGACCGGCACCCCGACTGGGTGGACCGGTATCGCGTACAGCAGCAGTTCACGGGGACGCGGGAGGCGTGGCGGCGGACCCGCGCCGCGATCGCGGTCGCGCCGCACCAGGGGGAGCAGCTCCGTCGGGTCGGCGCGGTGGACCGTCCGGTGCTGGTGGTCTGGGGGAGGCAGGACGAGGGGGCGCCGATTTCGGAAAGCGGGGCCCTGCTCGCCGCCATGCCGCGGGCGCGGCTGGTCCCCATCGACTCCGCCGGTCACCTCCCGCACCTCGAGCAGCCGGACGCCGTGCTGCCGGAGGTCGTCGCCTTCCTACGCGCTGGGCCGCGCGAACCCGACGACGGTCACTGCGAAAACGGGACAGTGCGCTGACAGCACCACACGCTCGGCAACGCTCCCCACCTCCACGTCGATCTCCTCCGGTGCGCCGCGTCCCCGGGTGGCCATCATGATGAGGTCGCACCCCTCCGCTTCCGCCACGCTCGTGATGGTGCGGCTGGCGCCGGACCCGGTGACGCGGGTCTCCGCGCTGATCCCGATGGCGCCGAGGGCGGTGGCCACCGAGTCGAGGTATTCGGTGAGGCGTGGCACCTCGGCCTCGGTCTCGGGGACCGCGAGGAGGACGATGGTGCTGTCGAAATAGCGGGCCAGGATCCGGGCCGAGGGGAGCACCTCCTCGGAATCGACGGAGCCGTCGAGCGACACCAGCAGCTTCTTGAACGCGGTGTGCCGGCTGGTCCAGGCCTCGGTGGGCCGGACGATCAGGACGGGAAGCTGCGTCTGCCGGACCACAGCCGTCGCGATGTTCCGCCCGAGGATCCGGTCCACCCGGGACCGCCCGTGAGTGGCCATGACGATGACGTCGGCGTTGCTGTCGATGCCGTGCCGGCCGATTTCCTCCGCGATGTGCCCGGTGCGCAGGCTGGTCTCGGCGGCGATGCCGCGCTGCCGCAGCGTCTCCGCGAGGCGGTTGAGGTAGTCCTGCGTGGCGGAGCGCGCGGTGGCCGGCTCGCCGTCGGCGCCGCCCGGTCGGACCGACATCAGGTCGACGCGGCCCCCCACCTGCCGGGCCAGCAGTTCCGCCACCGGCAGCGCCTGCTCGGCGAGCGCCGAGCCGTCGAGCGGCACGAGGATCCGCTCCACGTCGAAGTCGCCGTCGGGGAGGTCGTCCCGCTGGAAGGGCAGGAGGTACTGAGCCGTGAAGAACCGGCCCAGATGTTCGTCCAGCGGCTTCGGCGCGCCGAGGCGGGCCCGGAAGCGGCTGAACACCAGGTACAGCGCGGGAATGAAGAGCAGGTAAGTCCACGCCCCCTCGAAGAAGCGTTCCTCGAAGATGATGACCGTGGCCGCGGTGGTGAGGAGCGCGGCGATGACCGTGCCCGCCAGCGTGGCGGCCCCGCCGGGCGAAAACCCCGCCCGGAGCTGCCGGAGCAGCCGCCGCGCCGCCGCCCACCCGGTCATGCTGAGGAGGATGAACACCCCCGCCGCATAGATGGCGAGGTAGGTCTCCTCGTGGGTCCCGAAGGCGAGGAAGCAGAGCGCCACGATGGCCACCTCGACCCAGACCGGCCGGTCGGCCACGTCGAAGAGGTTGCGGGAGCCGAGCCACGCCGGGATGTAGTGCCGGTACCGGAGGCCGAGGGCGAGGTTTTGGATGCCCTGCGCGCTGGCGGCGGCGGCGGACGCCAGGACCAGCACGCCGATCAGCGTCCCGATCCACGGCAGCGGCGCCGGAAGGAGGTGGTCCATCGTCTGCGTGAAGACGGAGACATGGGTGTCGGTCACGTCCGCCTCGGCGAGGATGGCCGGACCGACGATCAGCATGGTGAGGCAGGTGGTGCCCATGATGATGACGAGGCTGCCGAACGCCTTGCGGCTGCGCTCGGCGCTGGTGCCCTCGTAGGCGGCCACCAGGTTGGCGAAGATCTCGATGCCGGTCATCAACGCGAGGATCCGCGCAAAGCCCCCGAGGGTGAAGTGGAAGTACTCCGGGGCGAAGGCGCGGAGGTTGACGGAGGGGAGGTGGAACCCGCGCTTCCAGATCGTGGCAAGGATCATCGCCCAGAGGAGGAGCAGCACCGCGAGCGTGGCCGGCCCGAAGGCGCGGGCGGCGGTCTTCGGGCCGCGGTTGACCAGCCAGCCGATCCCGGCGCTGATCAGCACCGCCAGCAGCGTGCGGATCGGCATCCCGGCGAGCGCGCCGTTGAGCGCGGGCGCGCGGTCGGCCATGAAGGTGACCAGCGCGGCGATGCTCACCAGGAAGGTCAGGGTGTACTCGACGAAGGTGATGCCGGCGTTCACCTTGACCGCCCAGGGGCCGAACTCTTCCTCCGTCAGGCCGCTCCCGCCGCTGCCGTCCACCACCCAGCGCATGACCAGCCGGTACATCGCCGACACCATGACCACGGTGAACACGACGAGCCAGATGCTGGCGCCGAAGGTCACCTCCGCCACCCCGGCGATGACGATCAGCTTGAGGAAGGGCCCGAAGACGTAGAGCGGGGAGGTGGCCGGGTCGCCGCCGCCGGCGAGGGCGCCCTGGAAGGCGTTGGTGAGTCGGTGGGATACGTGCGCCATCAGGGCCTCAGGTGGTGCGGGCGGTGTGCGGCGTCCGGGCGGAGCATGCCCGGTGGATGGGGCGGGGCAGGCGGGAAAGATAGTCTGCCCCGGCTCCCGCCCCCGGCCCCCCCGCGTCGCGAGGCTTGCACACCCTCCCGTCACCCCGCCATACTCCGGGGCCCTCCCCGCCCGCTGTCACCGATGCGCTTTCCGAGGAGATTTCATGCGCGGATTCATGATTGCCCTGGCCCTCTCCGGCGTTGCCGCCACGCTCCCCGCCCAGGATCCCGGCATGATGGTGCCGAAGCCCGACCAGAAGAAGGGCGGCTCGCCCAACGTGCACATGGTGGCCCACGTCGAGAACAACGCGGGGGCCTGGAAGGCGGCCGACATCGAGCTCGAGCAGGAACTGAACCGCCCGTATGTGTACATCTCCGGCTTCGTCAACAACAACTTCCAGATCTATGACATCCGGGACGCCGCGCATCCGAAGCTCCTGCTCAACTGGTCGATCGAGAACCCCGAGCTCCACCGGGGCATCGGCGCGATGGACGGGAAGTACTTCAAGGTCGGCAAGCGCTACTACTACGCGCAGTCGTTCCAGTTCTTCCAGGGGAGCCCCGACGCCGACCTCGGCGCGGTCATCCTCGACGTGACGGGCCTGCCCGACCCCGCCTCCGTCAAGGTGGTGGCCCGGATCACCTATCCGGCGTCGCCGGGCGGGTTCCACAACACCTTCGCCTACAAGCACTCCGACGGCCGGGTGCTGTACTTCGCGACCGTCGGCCAGTCGAAGGCACTCATCTACGACCTCGGCAAGGTCGTGGCCGGGGGCGACAGCACCGGCTGGCTGATCGGCGAGGTGGCCAACCCGACCCCGATGAAGCAGCTCGGCGCCGGCGGGTACCACGACTTCTACGTCGGCTACGACGTGGCGCGGAAGCGGGACGTCTTCTATGGCGCCGGGCTCGGCGGGTACTCCGCCTGGGACGTCACGAAGCCCGAGGCGCCGGTGCAGCTCTTCACCATCACCGGGCTCGGGATGGACCTCGCTCACACCTTCACCCCGTCGCCCGACGGCGCCTACGCCATCACCGAGACCGAGTACCAGTACACCCCGCTCCGGATCTGGGACCTGAAGGAGGGGCAGGAGGGGACCCGCAAGAACCTCGACCAGCCGATCTCCGCCTGGACCGCGGACTGGCAGGACCTCTCGCACAACCACGAGGTGCGCTGGCCGTTCGTGTTCGTGTCGGCGTACGAGGACGGGATGTTCGTCTTCAACCTCAAGGACCCGAAGCAGCCGAAGACCGAGGGCTGGTACTACACCTGCGGCTGCGTGCACGAGCACGGCTTCGGCGGCGGGCCGACCGTCGGCTGGGAAAGCGAGTCGAGCGTGATGCAGGGCGGATTCGGCGTGGACGTCCGCAACGCCGACGGGCTGATCGTGCTGAGCGACATGCGGAGCGGGCTCTGGCTCTTCCGGATGGACGGGTTCACCGGGTGGAGCGGGAAGAAGTTCGGCGTCCCCGACATCTCGAGCGCGCAGGACTGGGACCACGGCCCCACGGGCAAGTGACCCCAGGGTGAGGCCTGCGGTGGCGGCATGGCACCCCGTCCGCGCCGCGGGAGCGTTCGCCGCGCTGGCGGCGGGGCTCTGGGCGGGGCACGCCGGACCCTACGACATTCCGCTGAGCCCCGGCCCCGCCGTGCCCGGCGCGCGGGGCGCCGCCCGGCTGTTCTTTGCCGACTCCCCGTTCGGCGTGGCGGTGACGGAGGACGGCCGGGCACGGTATGATGTGCGCATCACCGCCTCCGGACTCCCCGACCCGCTCACCCTCGGCGCCTACCGGGCCTACGTCGCCTGGGAGGTGAGCACCGACCTCGCCGCGTGGCACCGGCTCGGCCCGGTCGGCAATGGGACCACCACCGTGGGCCCCGCCGACTGGAACAAGTTCCTCCTCGTCATCACCGCCGAGCCGGACTCGGCGCCCGCCGCCCACGCCGGGCCCACCGTCCTGCACGGCACCTCGCCGAGCACCTGGCTCCAGCAGTTCCTCACGCACCCGCTCTTCCGCGGCATCTCCCAGTGATCCGGCCGCTCCGCGCCGCCCTGGCGGCGGCCTGCCTCCTCGCGGGGCCGCTCGCGGCGCAGGATCCGTCCGCGATGGCGCACATGCACCACGACGACGGCGCGGGGATGCCGATCCCGATGCCGAAGGGGATGGTGATGCTCCCGGGGTTTGTCGGGCTCCGCCCGCCGGTCACGCCGTTCCTGCCGGGCGCCGGCGTCGACCCGGCCACGCTTCCCATGGCGCGGGCCTCGGAGGTCACCCCGCTCGCCGACGGCGACACCCTCCACCTGGCCGCCGGGCTGCTGCGGCGCACCATCCGCGGCCATACCTATACGATGTACGGCTTCAACGGCCAGGTGCCGGGCCCGATGATCCGCGTGGCCCAGGGCGCCACGATCACGGTGCGGTTCCGCAACCGGATCGACCTGCCGAGCACGGTGCACTGGCACGGCCTGCGGCTCGACAACCGCTCCGACGGCGTGCCCGGCGTCACGCAGCAGGCGGTGCCGCCCGGCGGGGAGCACACCTACACGGTCCGCTTTCCCGACGCGGGGGTCTACTGGTACCACCCGCACGTGCGGGAGGACATCGAGCAGTCGATGGGCCTCTTCGGCAGCATGCTGGTCGACAGCCCCGACCCGGCCTACTACTCGCCGGCCAACCGGGACGTGACGCTGATGCTGAGCGACCTCCTCATCAACGCGGACACGCTGATCGCCTTCGGGAAGGAATCGCCCGACTTCGCGCTGATGGGGCGGGTGGGGAATGTGCCGCTGGTGAACGGGGAGCCGGCGTGGACGCTGGCGGTCCGCCGGGGCGAGGTCGTCCGGTTCCACGTGACGAACGCGGCCAACTCGCGCACCTGGAACCTCGCGATGCCCGGCGTGCCGATGAAGGTGCTGGCCTCCGACGTGAGCCGCTTCGAGCGGGAGCAGCGGGTGGCGAGCATGGTGCTGTCGCCGGCCGAGCGCTACGTGGTCGAGGCGCGGTTCGACCGGCCGGGGCGGTATCCGCTGGTGAACGCCATCCAGGCGATCGACCACTACAAGGGGGAGTTCGACCCCCAGGTCGACACCCTAGGCTGGGTCACGGTGGACCCGGCGCCGGCCGCGCCGGACTTCGGCGCCGCCTTCGACTCGCTCCGCGCGAACGCGGAGGTGACGGCCGGCATCGCGCAGTACCGCCCCTACTTCGACAAGCCGCCCGACAAGCGCGTCACCCTGACCGTCGCCACCACCGGTCTCCCGCTCCTCACGGTGCAGTTCATGGCGATCGACACCGCGTTCTACAGCCCGGTGGAATGGGTGGACGGGATGCCCGAGATGAACTGGCTCTCGACCGGGAAGCAGGTCCGGTGGATCCTGCGCGACGACGCGACCGGCCGGGAAAACGAGGCGATCGACTGGCACGTCCGCCAGGGGGCCGTGGTGAAGCTCCGGATCTTCAACGACGACAAATCGTTCCACCCGATGCAGCACCCGATCCACCTCCACGGCCAGCGGATGCTCGTGGTCAGCCGCGACGGCGTGCCGACGCGGAACCTGGTCTGGAAGGACACCGTCCTGATCCCGGTGGGTGCCACGGTGGACCTGCTGATCGACGCGTCGAATCCCGGCGCCTGGATGCTCCACTGCCACATCGCCGAGCACCTCGGGTCGGGGATGATGACCACGATGCACGTCGACCCGACGTGACGCGGCCCCGCGGGCGCGGGCCGAGCCTCCTGGCGGGGGCCAGCCTCCTCCTGGCGCTGGGGTGCGGACGGGAGGCACCGCCGGCCGGGACGACCACGGCGGACGACGCCGACTTCTGCGCCGCGATCGGGCGCGACACCTCCCTCCACCTGGCGCGTCAGCTGGCCCCCGTCGAGTCGCTCATGGCGGCCAGGACGGGGGTGTACGTCCTCGAGGACGGCGACGGCGCGATGATCGCCCGCGCCTGGCTCAGCGAGTACGCCGAACGGACGATCGACGTCCAGTACTTCATCTTCTCGGCGGACAACGTCGGGCTGATCGCGGCCGACTACCTGGTGCGGGCGGCGGAACGGGGCGTGCGGGTGCGGGTGCTGGTGGACGATGTCCTGGTGGAGGCCGACGCCGACGCGCTCCTCACCCTCGACGCGCAGCCGAACCTGGAGATCCGGATCTACAATCCCACCACCAACGTCGGGAAGAGCCTGCCCCGAAAGCTCCTCGGCCTGGCCACCAACTTCCGGGGCGTCAACCAGCGGATGCACAACAAGACCTTCACGGTGGACGGCCGGGTCACCATCACCGGGGGGCGCAACATTGCCGACGAATACTTCGACTACGACCACGAATACAATTTCCGGGACCGCGACGTCCTCCTGATCGGCGGGATCGTCCCCGAGATCGAGCGGTCATTCGAGGCATTCTGGGGCGACTCGCTCAGCCGGCCGGTGGCCGAGCTGGTGGGCGCGTCCCCCGGGGGCCGCGACGACGCGGCGCGCGTCCGGTGGCTGCACCAGTACGCCTGCAACCCCGCCAACTACTGGCCGCAGGTGCGCGAGCGGCTGCAGGGAATCCCGGACGCCTTCCGGGCGATCAACGCCTCGGGAGCGCTGCAGTGGCTCGACAGCGTGACGTACGTCTCGGACCGGCCCGGCAAGAACGATGGAACGCAGGGGCTCGGCGGGGGCGGCGCCACCCTCGACGCGCTGACCGCGCTGGTCCGCCAGGCGCGCACCTCCATCGACATCCAGTCCCCGTACCTGGTGATGACCGCGGAGGGACAGGAGCTCTTTCGCGACGCGGTGGCCCGCGGCGTCGCGGTGCGCATCCTCACCAACAGCCTCGCCTCGACCGACAACCTCGAGGCGTTCAGCGGCTACCAGCGGGACCGCGAGGCGCTCCTGGGCACGGGGGTCCGCATCTTCGAGTTCCGCCCCGACGCCGCCGAGCGCGCCACGGTGATGACCGGCGCCCTCCAGGCCACGCTGGATCACGCGCCGATCTTCGGCCTCCACGCCAAGACGATGGTGATCGACGGGCACATCACCGTCATCGGCACCTTCAACCTCGATCCGCGCAGCGCCAACCTGAACACCGAGTGCGTCACGGTCATTCACTCCGACGCCGTGGCGGCCGGGGTGCTGGCGGGAATGGAAACGGAGTTCGGCCCCGGCAACGCCTGGGAAACCACGCTCGACTCCAACCCCGACGCCTACGCCGGCGCCGCCAAGCGGGTGAAGGTGTGGACCCGCCGGATCGTGCCGAAGCAGATCCTGTAGCGCCGGCGCTACCCCGCGAGCGGGCGGTTGAGCTCCGTGCGCCACGCTGCCGGGTCGCGATCGGCCTCGGGTCCGAGTACGTACCGCTCCCAGAGATCCTCCCGCACCGCCAGCCCCTCCGCCTCGATCCACCGTGTGAACTCCCCCCACGCCGCGCCGAGCCCGGGATAGTTGCCGCGAAAGACGGTCCGCGCCACGCGGCCGCCGGGCAGCTCCCCCGGCGCCACCCGTCCCGCCGGGACGACGGCCGACGCCACCGGCACCCCGATCTCGAAGTCGAAGATGTCCGGGTCCATCCGGAAGTGGCGGGAGTACCACGGCCCGGTCACCGCGATCCCCTGCGCGGTGACGGCGGCCATCAGCTCGCCGTAGGCCGGGCCCATGACCTTGGTCATCTCGGCGCGGGGAATCGTGATCCGGAGGACGGCGGCGCGCTGCGCCTCCGCGTCGGCGATCTCGGGCGGGTCGATCATGCAGGGGCCTCCGAAGGTGGGTCAGTCGCGCGGGAGGGACAGCTCCCGGCTCATCCGCACGAACCCCACCCGCTCGCCGCCGGGCAGGGGATGGAGCACCTGCTCGAGCGCCTGGTAGCCGAGCGCCCGGTAGAACGGCACGCCGGGAAGGGTGGACATCAGCTCGGCGCGCCGAAACCCCGCCGCCCTCGCCTCCGCCTCGCCGCGCTGCAGCAGCGCCCGGCCGTGCCCCTGGCGGGCGGCGGACGGGTGCACGAAGAACGCCCGGATCCGGGCCGCGTCCACGCCGGGGTCGAGGAGCGGATCCTCGGTCCCCTTGGCCTGGTCCCCGCCGAACAGCGTCCGCCGCCGGCTCCACCCGCCGCACGCCACCGCCCGCCCGTCCGACTCGATGAGGTGATAGGTGCCGTCGCGCAGCAGCTGGGTGTCCACGCCGAAGACGTGGGTGACCAGCGCGGCGATCTCCGCGTCGGAATAGTACCCGGCGCTGAGCGCGGCCGCCGACTCGGCAATGAGCGCGTTGAGCCGGTCGATGTCGTCGAGGCGCGCGAGGCGAATCCGGTGCATGAGTGCCGCCGTGGCCGGCGGCTAGTGACCGACGGCGATCACCATGCCGGCCGTCGCCCGGAGGTCGAACTGGTTCGAACTTCCCGGGTCGAGTCCGGGCCCCGTCAGGTTGAGCGAATAGAGGAAGGCATCGAGCGCCAGGTTCACCCGGAAGCGCTCGCCGAGGGGGAGCGTGCTTCCCGCGCCGAAGGTCACTCCCGTCGAGCTGGTGCCGTCGAACTGGTCGTAGAACGGCCCCCCCTCCGACACCCACACCACGCCGGCGTTGAGCCAGACGGCGTTGCTCAGGTACGGCTCCGACAGCCGGTAGGTCAGGGTGGCAGTGACGACGGTGCTGGAGGCGTCGACGGTGGAGTCGAGCCCGGAGCCGGTGGAGTACAGCACGAGGCTGCCATCGGAGTGCCCGACGGTGGCCTGCACCCCGACCCGCTCGCCGAACCACCACCGGCCGAGGGCGCCGTAGGTGAAGGCGGTGCTCGTCTTGGCCGGCTGGTTGGCGAAGACCGGCGGGGAACTGCTGGCCGGCAGGGTGACGTTCGAGGTCGGGACCAGCACGCCGCCGAAGAGCCCGAACTCCCCCTGGGCGCGGAGCGGGCCGGCCGACACGACGAGGGCGGCCAGGAGGGAGGTCCCGATGGCCGATGCGCGGATCACGACGCCCCGGCCCCGGGAGCGCGGCCGAACACCACGCCGTGCGGGATGCCGGGCGCGGTGCCCCCGTGGGGCCAGCGCTTGTCGTCCATCCGGAAGCCTGGGGCGCCCGCCCCCTGCTCCCGGAACCGGTCATCGATCGCGAGTTGGCCGGTGGACGGATCGAAGCGGAGCATCACCACGCGATGCTCCATCCCGCGGTAGCCCGTCACCGCCACCCGCTGGCTGTCGGGTGAGATCGCGATCCAGTGCGGCACATCCTCCGGCCCGAAGGCGACCCGGCTGACCTCCCGCGGCGCGGCAGGGTCGCTGATGTCGAGGCTCACCACCGCATTCCAGGCGGGGACCGTCACGAGATAGTAGTTCCCCGCGATGACCGGGATGGCGCAGTAGCCGGTGTCGTCCTTCGGGAACGACGCGACCAGCCGCCCCGACGGCGCGGCACCGTCGAGGCCGTCCAGCAGGTAGAGCCCGCAGTTGAAGGTGGACACCAGGACGGTCCGCCCGTCAGCCAGGAGCCGGGGCTCGGCGGTCAGCGATCCCTCGATGCCGGCGGGACCGTCGGGGAGAGGGAAGGAGTGCAGCAGCGCCAGGTCCGACAGGCGCCAGACCTGGATCGTCCGGGAGCCGGGATAGTCCTCCATCATGTCGGTGCTGGTGGTCACGATCCGGTCGAGCGCGGGGACGATGGCGGCGCTGTAGACCCGCAGCCCGGGATCGGCGCCGGGGTAGTCGGCGGATGCGGTCCGCACCACCTGGCCGGCGGGCGTGATCTCCGCCAGGCCACCGGGCGTCATGCCGTCCGCGTCATGCCGCATCTGGAAGGTGGTGAGGACGTTGCCGTTCGGCAGCCGCAGGAACGAATGGGGGTGGGTGTACCCCTCGACCTCGCCGAACTGGGCGGCCACCCTGGGGCGGGACCCGTCCGTGAGGTCGAAGATGAAGGTCTGGCCCGACGCGAAGCCGTTCGCAAAGAGCTGGGCATCCGCGGGCATTTCATGCTCGGTGTGGTGCGGCCCGTTGCGGGTACCGGGCACGGGAAGGGTCGTCACCAGCCGGCCGTAGCCCGCCGAGTCCTCGGTCACGTCGAGGACGGCAAGGAAGTCCGGTTGGGTCGAGTCGGCGGATGCGGTCCACACGTACAGGTAATCGGCCTTGCCGGCAGGCGGTGCGGGGTCACACGCCAGGAGCGGGAGGGCCAGCGTCAGGGCAATGGCGCGCGCGGTGAGCATGTCGGGGTCGGGCTCCTGCGAGGGAGAGAGGGTGGCCGGGCCGTGGTCTGGCGAACGCGTAGTAGGATACACCGGCCAACGCGCCCCGTCCCGGGCGTGGGCTGCCGGCGGTCAGGCAGCGGCCTTTCGCGCCCCCGGCATCGTGACGACCACCTTTCCCTTCGCGTGCCCCGATTCAATGTGCGCCAGCGCCGCTGCCGTGTCGCGGAGCGGGACGGTCCGGTCGATGACCGGCTTGAGGGTCCCCGATGCGGCCAGCTTGCCGAGCGCCACGAGGTTCGCCTGGTTCGGGGTGGAGATGAAGCGCCGGAGGCGCTCGGGGACGAAGGGCGACAACGCCAGCGGGGCGAGGAGCCGGAGGAGGAAGCGGAGCCCCCGTGCGCCGGTGCCGCTGTTGAGGATCAGGGTACCACCCGGGCGGAGCACCCGGCGGCAATCGCGGAGGGGGCGGTTCTCCACGTTGTCCAGGATGAGGTCGTACCGTCGCGCGCTTCGGGTAAAGTCCTCCCGCGTGTAGTCGATCACCTCGTCGGCGCCGAGCGAGCGCACCAGCGCCACGTTGCCCGGCCCGCACACCCCGGTGACCTCGGCCCCGAACGACTTGGCGATCTGCACCGCAAAGGTGCCGACGCCGCCCGACGCGCCGTTGATGAGCACCTGGCGCCCCGGCGCCACCCCGCCGACGTCCCGCAGCGCGTGGAGCGCGGCCAGCGCCGAGGTCGGCAGGGCGGCGGCCGCCTCAAAGGACAGAGTCGCCGGTTTCGGTGCGAGGGTCTGGTGGCTGGCCCGCGCATACTCCGCACAGGTGCCGCGGCCGGTGCCGAAGACCTGGTCGCCCGGCGAGATCCCCTCGACCGCCGGGCCGACCGCCGCGACCTCGCCCGCCAGGTCGTATCCGGGAATGCCGTGCTTCGGCCGGAGCAGGCCGGTCTCGGTGCGCACCACCAGTGGCGACCCGCGCACCGTGAAGCAGTCACCGACATGAAGGCCCGCGGCGCGGACGCGCACGAGCACCTCGCCCGCGGCCGGCTCCGGCGGCGCGATGTCCCGGAGCTGCAGGGCCTCGAGCGGACCGTAGCTGTCGTGGACGATTGCCTGCATGGTCGTCACCTGCCTGTGGGATTCGGGTGGGGATGGGTGCCGGGGACCCCGGATCCTAGGCCAGGCGAATACAGGTCGCAACCGGTGCATCCATCAGAGGTGAGGTTTCAGCACCAGCCTCCCGTACGCGATGAATGCCATGATGAGGCCGAGGGCGGCGCTCATGACGATGGGCGGAACCTCGTGGTACTTCACGTGCACCCAGATGAACACGAGGCTTTCCAGCGCCAGCGCCGCGGCCGCCGCCACGGTCAGCGTCGGCCTCCAGTGGAACGCCCCGGGGACGATGAGCCCCACCACGCAGCAGAGCTCGAGGATGCCGAGGGCCGTCCAGGCGCCCCGCGGCAACGCGCCGAATGACGGCACGTCCGCGCTCACCTTGTCGAACATGAAGACCTTCATCACCCCCGACGCGCCATAGACGAGCGCGGCGAGGCCCTGCAGGACCCACAGGACGGTGTTCATGGACTGTCGCCCCCAGCTCGGGAATGTCCTCGCCGCCCGATCACCGCGCCTCGACCTCCCGGAGGAACCGGCTCACGCTGTCGGCAAACGCCTCCGGCGCGTCCACGCTCGTGAGGTGCCCTGACCCCGGGATCACCGCCAGCTCCGCTCCGGGGATCAGCGACTGGTACCACTCCGCCGTGGGGAGGCGCACCTCGTCGAACTCGCCGATGGTGATCAGCGTCGGGAGGTGAAGCCCGCCCAGCCGGCCGCTGGCGTCATAATCCTTGAGCGTGCCGGTGCCGGTGAACTCGCTCGGCCCCCACATGTAGCCGTACAGCTGCTCGCCGAGGTGCGCCATGGTGCTGTCCACGGCAGGGCCGCCCACCCGGGTCAGGTAGAGGGCGTAGTAGGCCGCCACCGCCCCCTGGTAGGCCGGGTCGGAGAAGGTGCCGTCGGCCTCGTGGACGGCGATGGCCCGCTGGAGCGAGTCCGGCAGGGTGGCGATGAGCGAGTCGGCGTCGACCTCCCACCGCGGGACGCTGAGCGCCGGGCTGGCGAGGATCACGCTCCGCACGCCGTGCGCCCCGGCCAGCAGGTAGTCGGCGGCGAGCATGGTGCCCCACGAGTGGCCCAGCAGGTGGATCTCGCGGAGGCCAAGCTGGGCGCGGACCGAATCGAGCTCGGCCATGAAGCGCTCGATGCGCCAGAGGGTGGTGTCGGTCGGCATCTCGGAACGCCCGGCGCCCAGCTGGTCATAGAAGATCACGGGGCGCTCGGCGCCGAGCCGCGCGAGGGACTCGAGGTAGTAGCTCGGCGCGCCGGGCCCGCCATGCAGGACCACGAGCGGGGTGCCGGGCCCGGTGCCCACGACGCGGTACCAGACCCGCCCGCCGGGAACCCGCACGAATCCCTCGCCAGGCACCGGGCGGGGCTGTTCGCACCCCCCGAGGACGACCGCGGCCAGCAACAGGACGAGGGTGCGCGACATGCTCATCTGCCACCTCCTGTGAATGCGCCTCGCCGGCACGACGGGCACCGTGCCGTCGCTGGCGGGAAGGAATGTCCACCTCGCTCAACCGCCCCCGGCCACTATCCTAGCGATTGTGCCGACGGTGTTCCAGTTCCGCGTGGTCACCGGCACGCCGAACAGCCTGTCCAGCGCGCCGAGGTGGCCGATGGCCTGCATCTGGCGGCGATAGCGGCCGACCAGGAACCGGCCCGTGCGGGCCCTCACCTGGAGTTGCCAGGGGCCGTCGCGCGGGAGCTGGAGGGGCAGGGCGGGGTCGGCGCGAGGGCGCCGCGCCAGGAGGCTGACGAACCGGACGATGTCGGGCCGGGCGCGCTCACCGGCGAAGAACTCCTGCCGGGCGAGGGACGTGACCGCCCGGCCGGCGCAGATCATGATCTCGGTGTCGAAGGGAAGCCGCCGGGCCAGCTCGGCGCGGAGGCGGGTCCGGGTGATCGGCGCCCGCACGACGAAGGTGCCCGCAGCGCCGATGTTGACCACGTCGAGCGACCCGAGCTCCCGCGCCAGTTCCGCCGGCCGGAAGGTGCGGTGCCCGCCGACGTTCACCCCGCGGAGCAGGACCACGAGCGCCATGCAACCTCCACGGCCCTGACGCCGGGCCGATTGGACGCCGGGATCGGGATGGAGCGGCTAGTTGTCCACCACGTCGTAGTCGGTCACGAGGCCGTCGGCCGCCAGGTACACCAGCACGTACGCGCCCTGCGTGGAACCGTCGAGCCGGTAGCTCAGCACCGTGACAACGGCGCTGCCGTGCCGCTCGATGCCCCGGCCGGCGACATCCTCCGCCATCAGGAAGGTGAGGCCGGAGAATCCGGAGAGGACCCCCTGCGGGCGGCCGAAATCGGCCTTGGCGCTCGCGGTGAGCGCCGGCGACTCCTGCACCGCCGCTCCCCCCGCCGCCAGGGCCCTCAGCGCCGACTCGGCGCGCACCGTCCGCGCGGGGTCGGGGTCGGGCGCGGGCTTCATGCCGCGGAGGAGGGGACCGATCTTCGGCGCCAGCGCCGGCTCGCCGCCGACCGGGCGCGTGAAGCCGAGGATGCCCCGGGCGCTGTGCTCGAAGGTGAACTGGCGGGTGCGGTCGTCGCTCGTCACCTGCCACGGACCTGTCGGGAGGAAGACCCGGTCGGGAAGCCCGTCGAGGAGGGAAACGATCGTCTGCCCTTCGGGGACAAGGGTCAGCATCTGGTTGTTGGCCACCTCGTACCGGCCGCCGTAGGAGGCGAGGCGCAACTCCGGGATCGCCATCGGCGTGAGCGCGTACGGGGGCGCGCTCCCGGGCCAGTCGTATGCCCGGGCCACCTGTTCCAGGATGCGGCGCAGCATCCCGGAGTTGTCGTTCGCGTTGATCATCAGCACGATGCCCTGGCCGGTCGTGGCGTAGCCGCCCATGTAGGCGTCGAAGCCGTCGTCACGACCGCCATGGGAAAAGAGCAACGCCCCGCTGCTCGAATCGAGGCCGACGCCGAGGCCGTAGTCTCCCCGCACCTCGGTGAGCATCGTGCGAGTCATGGCCTGGGAGAGCACCGGGGTCGCCGTGCCGGTGTACGACTCCTGCACCCCGATGATGAAGCGGGCGAGGTCGCTCGCGGTGGTCCAGAGCCCCGCCGCCGCCATTTCGGGATAGAGGTGCCAGCGGCCAGGCACCGGCCGGCCCGGGGCGTACTGCCCCGCAGAGGTAAGGGCCAGGAAGTCGTCGGGCGGCGGCTGGCGGAAGCTGCTCCGCGTCATGCCAAGCGGGGAGAGGACGTGGGCTGCCATCCAGTCGCTGAAGGGCGCCCCCGTCACGTCCTCCATCAGCAGCTGCATCACGGTGTAGCCGCCCCCGGAGTAGCGCCAGATGGCGCCCGGTGTGGTGTCCACCCGGATCGGGGGACTGTTGGCGGGGGGAACGCCGTCGAGTATCTGCAGCGTGGTGGGGACCGGCGTGCCGACCTGGTAGCCGCCGAAGCCGTGGACCGTGAGGCCGGCGGTGTGGCTGAGGATCCGGCGGGGGGTGACCGGTTCCGCCGCGGTGAAGGCATTCTCCGGCACCTTCCAGCTGGTGAGCCACTGGTTCACGTTCCCGTCCAGGGAGATCGTGCCGGCCTCGACCAGCGCCAGCGCCCCTGTCGCCGCCACGCTCTTGCTGATCGACCCCGCCAGGAAGCGCGTGTCGGTGGTGACCGGTTCGGTGCCGCCGGGCGCGGTCACCCCGTAGCCGCGGGCGTACACCACCCGGCCGTGGTCCACGATGGCCAGCGAGAGTCCCGGGACCTTGCGCATCGCCAGCTGGGCCTGGATGTAGGCGTCAAGGCTGTCGAGCTGCGGGGAGCGTGCGGCGGCGGGGGCGGGAGCCTGGGTCGCGAGAGCGAGCGAGGCGACGACGAGTGTGGTGAGCATGAAGTGCAAGGTATTCGGGGGAGCCGCCAATTGACCACTCCGGCTCAGGGCGCGGCCGGTCGTTCCCACTCCGCGACCCCGCCCGGCACCAGCCGGAACGACGGGTGCGGCTCCGGCCGGCGGAGCCGGGCGAGCCGGCGGTGGAGGCCAGGGTCGCGCACCTCCAGCTTGGCCATGAGGTGGCCCCATTCGTACCGCAGCTGCCCCCGCGTCACCGCGATCGGGTGGCCCCCCCGCGCCGGGCCGATCCGTCGCGCGTCGAAGGCGTAGCCCCTGCGCGCCGCCTCGGCGTGCACGGCACGCAGGAAGTCCGCGATCGCCGCCCGCGGCGAGGGCTGGGCGCGGAACCTCTGGAGCTGCGGATGGTGCCGATAGCCGCGCGTGCGCCCGCGCAGCACCGCCTGGGCCAGCAGGGCCTCCCGCCAGAGCGCCACGAGGCCGCGGGCGTCGAGGTACCGCGGATGCACCGACCAGAGTCGCACCGTTGCTCGTCCTCCTTCGCCAGCTCCATGAAGGTATCCCCGGTGTCGTCGGTGCCCGAAGGGGCGGGATGACCGGAGGGGGAATCCCCGGGCGGCAGGATCACCGGGAAGGCAGGCTGCCGCGCTGTCGCACTGCGAGACATAGGAGGATAGCGGTGGTGAGCTGCATGGTGCCGAGCGTGCCGCCGGTACCGACCCGGAGTCCCCGCAGGTCGGCCAGCGCGGCGCCGCAGGAGTTCGCGAACAATACCAACGCCGAGAGGCCCGACAGCGCCGCGATCGATGAGAGCACGCGCCGACTGGTGGCCATGCCGGATGGGCCCGCCACGGCCACGAGGACTCCGAGGAGGCAACAGGCCACCGCCGCCACGAGCAGCGGGAACACCGCCCGGAGAAGCCGGAATGCCGCCGCTCCCCCTGGAGCGATGGCGCAGGGCGCCGCGTACCCCGAGAGGGGGTACCAGCCGCAGTCGATGGTCTCCGACACCGGCTGGTGCGGGGTCAGGACGTGGGAAAGCCCGACGGGCGACACCTTGTAGCGCGTACCGTCGTGGGCGTCTGCCGCGCCCCAGCCGAGACGCGATGCCGAACCGAAGGCCGCGGCCGCCACGACCAGCGCGAGGGCGAATGCCACACCCCCATGCCGCGTGTGGGTGACCACGAGGCGAATCGCGATGGAGAGCCCCACCCCGATTGCCAGAAAGAGGAGCAGGCCGCGAAAGGAGAACATCCAACAGCCGAGGCCGGCGCCGGCGAGCCCCACGGGAAGGACGTCCCTGACGATGAATCGATTCGAAGGCATGGCCGTGGGAGCCTCGCGTGGGCGCACCGGATGTGACCCTAGCGCCAGTCGGGATCCAGCGTCGGGAGGTCGGTGATCCGGGTGATGCCGGAGCCATCGGCCGCGGCCCGGTAGAGGGCTTCCCGTCCGGTGCCGGAGGAGACGAGGGCGAGCGCGGCGCCGTCCGGGGACCAGGCCGCCTGGCCGTCATACTCGGGGCTCGCGCCGACCGGGGTCCGCCGGGCGGTCGCCACATCCACCACGACGACGTCGTAGTTCTCCCCGGTCACCGTCTGCACGGCCACGCGCCTGCCGTCGGGAGACCAGGTCGCAAACACCTCGGTGGTCACGAAGGCGGTCAGGGGCCGGAGCCCCGAGCCGTCGGGGCGGACCAGGAAGATCTGGCGCGGCCCCTGGCGGGTCGAGGTGATCACGAGCCGGTCTCCCCGCGGCGACCAGGCGGCCCTGCCCTCGCTGCCCATGCCGTCGGTGAGCGGCGTCTCCGCGCCGGTCTCCAGGTCGACCATCATGATCCGGGAGCCGTCGGGCCGGGCGGCGGTGTAGGCGATTCGCCTGCCGTCCGGCGACCAGGCGGGATCGAGCGCATCGACCGAGTCGCTAGTGATCCGGGTGATGGTCCCCGCATCCACGTCTACCAGGCAGATGCGCCCGTGGTCGCGATCGCCGGCGGCGAAGAGAATGCGACGGCCGTCGGCCGACCAGCTGCGCGAGCTCTTGGCCACCATTTCCGGGGCCAGCCGCCGCTGATGGCTGCCGTCCGCCGCCATGACCCAGAGCTCCCACCGGTCGTTGACCTTGGACCCGAACGCCAGCCGGGACCGATCGGGAGACCAGAGCGGGAAGCGGTCCTGCTCGGGACGGTCGGTCAGCCGGACGGGCGGCCGATGCGCCGCTGGATCCACGAGGGCAATGTCCCAGTTGCCGCCCACCTGGATGGCCGCCACCAGGGCGGGATCGGACGCGGGAGCGGGCGGGTTGAGGACGAGGACCAGTCCAAGAGCCAGAACGTGTGGGTGCTGTCGCATGACAAGGGCTCCAGGCCTGGGGGGGAGGTCGACGTCTTGGATGCCGCCGGGCGCCGATCCGTTTGGAGAGGTGCGCCTCGCGATCCCCGACCCGCTAGCCGTAGAGACGGATCGCCACCGGCCCCGCGCGACCCACCGACTCCTTGATCCGCAGTCGCACGCCGGTGACGGTCGTCGGCGGGAATCGGTCCAGCTTCCGGTACCCGATCGTGGTGCCGCGGGAGAGCTCGCGCCACTCGCCGTCCACACGCCCCTCCAGCCGGTACGCCGCCACCGACTGGCCGTGGGCAATCTCCTCCCGCAGGTCGGCGGTCGTCACGGTGACTTCATTCCCCGCCGCGGCGGCGCCGAAGCGGTCTTCCGCAAACGTTGCGTCGATCCGCTGGCGCATCCCGGCCAGCCGCGCCGCGTCGGTCGGGTGGATGAGGCCATCGCGGGTGGGCGGGACATTGAGCAGCAGCTTCGAGTTCCGCCCCACGGAACTGAAGTAGAGATCCACCAGCGCGTCCACCGACTTCACCTGCTCGTCCTCGGCGGGGTGCCAGAACCACCCCGGCCGAATGGAGACATCGGCCTCGCCGGGACGCCAGACTGTCCCGTCCGGGTCGCCGTGCTGCAGCATCGCGATCACGTCGTCGCCGGTGGCGCCGGGGTAGGGAACGACGGCGGGGTTCACGGTGGACCAGTTCGGGTCGCCCGCCACGCCGCGCTCGTTGCCGATCCACCGCACGTCGGGCCCCGCATCGGAAAAGATGACCGCCTCCGGCTGGAGCCGCCGGACGAGCCCCCAGATCCGCGGCCAGTCGTACGCCTGCTTCCGGCCGTCCGGGCCCACCTCGACCGCCCCGTCGAACCAGACCTGGCTGATCGGGCCGTAGCGGGTGAGCAGTTCTGTGAGCTGGTCGGCGTAGAAGTCGTTGTAGCGCGGCGAGTCGCCGTACACCGGGGCGTTCCGGTCCCAGGGCGAGAGGTAAAACCCGACCCGCAGCCTCTCCGCGCGGCAGGCGTCGGCAAATTCGCGGACCAGGTCGCCGTTGCCGCCGCGCCACGGGCTGGCCGCCACCGAGTGCGCCGTCGTGGCCGTTGGCCAGAGGCAGAAGCCGTCGTGGTGCTTGGCGGTCAGGATCATCCCGCGGACCCCGGCGGCGCGCGCCACCCGCGCCCACTGCCGCGCGTCGAGCGCGGTGGGGTTGAACACCGCCGGGTCCTCGCTGCCGTCCCCCCACTCCCGGTCGGAAAAGGTGTTGACGCCGAAGTGGAGGAAGAGCGCCAGCTCGTCCCGTTGCCACTGGAGCTGGGCCGCGGTCGGCACCGGGCGTGACTGCCGTGTGGCGAGCCCGCGGAACCGCGGCGAGAGGAGCGCCGCGGCGCCGGCCGCCAGGAGGGTGCGCCGCTCGATCATCGAACCTCCAGTATGCCGCGCAGGCGGATGTCGCGCGACGAGGCGCCGACGTAGACCCGGAAGCGTCCCGGCTCCACCACCGGCCGGAGCGCGGCGTCGAGCACCGACAGCTGCTCCGGCCCCAGGCGGAAGCGCACCTCGCGGGCCTCGCCCGGCGCCAGCCACACCCGCGTGAACCCGGCGAGCCGGAGCACCGGCTGCGCAAAGCTGGCCACCTCGTCCTGCAGGTAGAGCTGCACCACCTCGTGGCCCGCCCGTGTCCCGCTGTTCCGCACCGTGAGGCGCACCTCCGCCGAGTCCCCCGGCGCAATCGCCGCCGGGGAGACGGTGAGCCCCTCGTAGCGGAACAGTGTATAGGAGAGCCCGAACCCGAAGGGAAAGCGCGGCCGCCCGGTCAGGTCGAGGTAATCGTCGCCACGCCCGGTCGGACGGTGGTTGTAGGTCAGTGGCAGCTGCCCCTCGGCCACCGGGAAGGTGACCGGCAGCCGGCCCGAGGGATTCACGCTGCCCAGGAGGATGTCCGCCAGCGCCGCACCTCCCTGTTCCCCCGGATACCAGGCCATCAGCACGGCGCCGACCGCATCCAGCCATGGCATGGTGATGGCGCTCCCGCCCACCAGCACGACCACCGTGGGCGTGCCAGTCGCGGCGACCCTGCGGATCAATTCCTCCTGGAGCCCCGGCAGCGCCAGCGAGGCGCGGTCCCGGAACTCCCCCTCCTCGATGCCGGCCACCACGACCGCCACCGCGCTCCGGCGCGCGAGGGCCACCGCGCTGTCCACCTGGATCGTCATGGCCTGTCCCGCCCCGCTGTCCCACACGAGGCGGAGGGAGGCGTTCCCCGTCGTCTCGAAGAATTCGAGGCGGATGGCGTGGGTGCTGCCCGGAGGCAGCCGCACCTCGGCGAGTCGCGCCCCGGCCGAGCGCTTGGTCCAGTTGTCGATCAGCAGCTGGTTGTCGAGCCAGAACCGCCAGCCGTCGGTGCCGTCCACGCCCAGCCGCGTGATGCTGTCCGCGCCGGTGGAGAGGGTGCCGGTCCAGCGGACCGAGTACCAGTCGGTGCCGAGCCCGGCCACCGGCGGCGCGAAGCTCCAGCGCACATCCACCGCGGAATCCCGGCGCACCGCGCGCGGCGGGCCGGCCAGCGTCGGGTTGTCGAAGAACTCGGTCGTGAGCGACAGCCGGCCGGCGGGGAGGGGCTGGTACGAGGCATTCGCGCGGCCCGGTCCCGGCGCGTGGCGCACCCGGTCGCCGAGCCGGTCGCGGAGCGCCGCCAGGATGGAGACTGGCGCCACGCCCGGCCCGCTGTACCCGCCGAGGCGCGCCTCCGCGGCGTCGGCGCCGATCAGCGCCACCGACTTGAGGGCGGGATCAAGCGGGAGGAGACCGTCGTTGCTGAGCAGCACCACGGCGGCGCCTGCCGCCTCGCGCGCCAGCGCGAGGTGTTCCGCACGGCCGTTCCAGTACTCGGCGCTGTCGGGATCGGGGTAGGGATGGTCGAAGAGGCCGATGGAGGCCTTGGCACGGAGCACATGCAGCACGGCGGAATCGGTGACCGCCTGCGGCACGTTGTGGCGCACCGCGTCCAGATAGGGCGCGTGCTGCGGCCATGAGCTCTGGAAGATCACGTCCACTCCCGCCTCCAGCGCCTGGCGCGCGGCCTCCTGCGTGCTGGCGGCGGTGTGGTGCAGCACGATCGCCCCGCCGGTTGCCGCGGCATCGGTGATGACGAATCCGCCGAAGCCCCACCGCCCGCGCAGTGTCTCGGTCAGCAGGTGTGGATTCTGCGTTGCAGGCAGCCCCCCCACCGAGTTGTAGGCCGTCATGATGGAGCGGGCACCGGCGGCGAGCGCGGCGCGAAAGGGCGGGTAGTCGCGCTCGGCAAGGGTGCGGTCGTCGAGCGCGATCGGGTAGCTGTCGCGCCCCCCCTCCCCGACGTTGGACACGAAGTGCTTCGGGGTGGTGATCACGCCGAGTCGCTCGAACGGGGCCACGAAGGCGGCGGCCATGGCGGAGGCGAGCAGCGGGTCCTCGCCGTAGGTCTCCTCGGTGCGCCCCCACCGGACGTCGGTGGCCAGGTTCACCACCGGCGAGAGTACCTGGCGGATACCGCGGGAGCGGGTTTCGCGCGCGACGGCCGTGGCGACGCGGCCCATGAGCGCGGTGTCCCAGGTGGCGGCCAGGCCGATCGCCTGCGGGAAGACGGTGGCGCCGGGGCGGGTGAGGCCGTGCAGCGCCTCGTCGAAGGGGATGATGGGGACGCCGAGCCTGGTGCGCTCCACGAAGAACCGCTGGACGGCGGCGATCCCCTCGGCGTCCTCACGCGCGGTGGGGGCGGCGGGGACCTGCAGCCCGAAGACGCCGTTCCGGTAGTCGTGCGACGGGTCGGAGAGGTCGCCCGGGATCATGAAGAGCTGCCAGAACTTCTCCTCCAGCGTCATCCGCGGGAGGAGGTCCGGCGCCTGCGCGGCGGCGGTGGACGCCGCCAGGATGAACGGGAGGAGCGCGCGGAGAACTCTCGACATGTGGTGGGAAGCTACGGCGTGCCGGCTGCCGCAGCCAGATCGACGGCGGACGCAGCTCCGAGCGACGCGACCCCGGTCAGGCCTTGCGCCGGACCGGTGTGGCCCCGGGTGTCGTCGCCGAGTGTGAGCGCCTCCGCGGCCTCGTGGGCCAGGAGCTGCATGACGGCGGCATCACCGCGCGATGCGGTACGCCTCCATCGTCCAGTAATCCAGGATCCAGGTCTTGCCGCGATCGAAGGTGGCGTCGGCGCGCCAGAGAAACCTGTCGGGCTGGATGGCGAAGTAGCGGAACCGCACCAGCATCGCCCCGTACCACTCGATGAGCACCCGGCTGTCCCCGTCGGTCCACATCAGGCCGGGCTGCCAGGCGCCGCGGTTGGTGTTGATCCCTTGCATCTCCCAGAGCTTCCGGTCCGGGTTGTAGGCGCGGTACGTCCAGGTGCCGGCATCCCACGTGGCGCTCTCGTCATCGGGCCGCCAGTGATCCTCCAGCAGCACCCCCTGGCCGCCGGTCTGCTTGGCCGTGAACACCCAGTGTCCGGTGAAGGCGGGGGTGAACGCGCCGTCGCGGCGGCGGGACTGGAAGGTGAAGCGCCACACGCCGACCAGGAAATCGTAGTCACCGGGCCCGCTGGTTCCGGTGAGCGAGTCTGCCACCGCGAAGTTGGCCCCCAGGGTATCCGGGAGCGCGATCGCCCGCGCCACCGGCTCCGGCTGCTGGGTAAACGCCGGGGCGGCGACGAGGACAGACCCAAGCGCGGCGAGGTGGAGGACCCGCATCATGTGCCTCCCTGTGGTTCCGATTCAGAGGTGCGCGGCCACTCCAAGCTCGGGCCTGGAGAAGCCCGGGGCAAGGGCGGGGAGTGGAGGTGTCTCCCTGCCGTTGCTGCGACGGGGGAGCGAAGGGATATTGTGGTCATGCAGAACCACTTGCTCGCCAGGGGCAGCCGCTTGCCGCTCCTGGCCGCGCTGCTGTTTGCGCCCTCGCTGCTCGCCGGGCAGGACCACGCAGGGCGAAACAGGCCACGAGTTACGGCCGGCCGGCCATCCATCCGGGCAGCGCGGCGGCCTGCTTCACCCAGCGGGCCATCTGCGCCTCGTCGAGGTCGTCCTCGTGGATGTCGATCCAGCGCGCGTCCTTGCTCCGGGCCGTCCCGCCCGGCGGAACGGGCCGGAGTGACGTGCCCTGGAAGAAGGTCACCTTGACGTAGCGCGTGAAGGTGTGGAACCCCAGGAACCACCCCTGGCCCTCGAGGCCGTAGAACGGGGAGTTCCACTTCACCGCCTTGCGCACGCGAGGCACGCTCCGCACGATGAGCGCGTCGAGCCGCTGGCCGACCCCGCGCTTCCAGCCCGGCATCGCGGCGATGTACGCCTGCACCGGGCCGTCGCCGTCGGCCTTGGCGATCTGCGGATTGCCGCCGGACAGGAGCCTGGCCGGCTTTCCCTTCCTGGCCGGCGGGGCGTTCAGGGCCACCGCGGCCTTGATCAACGCCTTGAACGCCCGCGCGTCGACCTTTTCCCCCTCATGGATGTCGATGGCTCTCCGGGTGCCGCCCGCCAGGCTGGCATTGAAGAGGCGCGACGGGTCCGGCAGGCTGGCCCCGCGGGCAAAGGTGAGCTTCACACAGGTCTTGTAGGTCTCCCCGGTGCAGACCAGCCCGTGGTGCGACCACACGGGGATTCCCGCCATCCGGTTCGA
>DASUFQ010000055.1:0-12748 GCA_036274515.1 Gemmatimonadales bacterium
GAAGTAGTGCACCGCCCCGAACGGCGTCGGCTCCAGCTTCAACCGCGCATAGGCCCTCAGGTCATCGGCGGACAGCTCGGCCGGCTGGTCGAGGAAGCAGAGATCGGGGCCCTTCACATTGAAGCAGACGGCGGCGACCGACCCCTTTTGCGCCGGGAAGGTCTGGAAGATGCTCGAGAGGATGAACTCGACGGCGCTGGTCTTGGTGGCCAGGCCCGACACGCCGGTGATGTTGAGGTGGGCGGCCTCGGGACCGAGGAGGAAGTCGGCGTCGAGAAAGACGGGGGCGGAGAGCCCCGCGGCGCCGTAGGTGCCGGCGGGAATCCCCGTTGGCCGCTCGCCGGTGACGTAGCCTTCCATCCGGAGCGCCATCTCGACGTCGGCATCGGTGGCCATGCGGACCTCGCCGAGCGGCACCGGCTGGAGCGGCTCCTCGGGTTCCTGCCGGAGGACCGCCGCGGTGTAGAGGCGGATGTCTGTCGCGTCAGGCGCTTCGAACGCGAGGCTGCCGCCGGCGCGCGCCACCGCCTCCAGCGGGCGGCCGAGGTCTTCATACGCCACGGCATCGGTCACCACGCCGTACACCACGCGGCCCGGCGCGTCCACGCGCACAATCGCGCCGACCCCGACGGGAGACTCCCGCGCGGTCCAGAAGTGGAACTGATGGGGCGTGGAGGGCCGGAGCTCGGTGGCGACGACCCGGCCGATCAGGTCGGCGCGAATGGCGGCACCTCCGTCAGCCAGAACCCGGCGAGGCGGCGCTTGTGGTCGAGTTCGACCAAGAGGTGATCGGCGACGCGGATGACCTCGACATCCCTCCGGCCGCCGATCCGCAGGTGGACGGTCCGCTCGTCCGGCGTGGCGGAGATGGTGAGGGTGGTGTCCACCTCGACGGCGGAGACGGCCTGGCGGCTGGACCGGGCCGGCAGCAGGACGCGGCCAGGCCGCGCCACCGGCGGCGGCGCCAGGCCGGGCACGGTGTCCACCTCCGGCCAGACCACCACGTCGAGGCCGCAGAGGACGCCACCGGCCACGTCGAGCACCACGACCGACCCCTCGTCGTCCGAGAGCTCGACGCTTCCCTCCTGGCCGTCGCCACCCAGCGCGGCGCGGAAGCCGCCGGAGAGGATGTCGGTCTCGGTGTCCCACTGCCAGCGCACCGCCGGCAGCGGGCCGTCGATCGGGTCAACCCGGGTGTCGATGTTCATGCTGGAAATGCCTAGGCGGCCTGGGCCGCGGTGAGGCGGCCGAGGAATGAGATGATCCGGTCCACGCCGGCGTCGAGTTCCTTGTCCGCCGCAGCATAGCTGAGCCGGACCCACCGGTCGTCCCCGAACGCCGCACCCGGTACCAGCGCAACGCCCTCCTCCGCCATGAGCTGCTCGCAGAAGCTGGCGCCACCGCCGCCCGGCCCGGTCAGCCCGTCGACCCGGAAGAAGAAGTAGAAGGCGCCGTGCGGCTCGACGAACTCCACCCCGGGCACCTCCTTCCGGAACCGGGCGACGAGACGGTCCCGGCGGGCGCGGAAGGCGGCCACCATCTTCAGGACGTCGGCCTCCACCCGCTCGTCGCCGAAGGCGGTGGCGGCGGCCCACTGCGCCGGGTGGTTGGCACCCGTGGTGGTGTGCGACTGCAGCGCCGCCATCCCCTTGAACACCGGAGCCGGGGCGAGCGCGGCGCCGATCCGCCATCCGGTCATCGCGTACGCCTTGCTGGCGCCGCACACCACGACGGTGCGCTCGAGCAGTTCGTCGGGCAGGTCGAGGAAGCTCGGGGCCGCCACGGCGCCGTAGTTGATCCGGCGGTAGATCTCGTCAGCAATGATCCACACCTCGTGCTTCCGGGCCCACTCGGCGATGGCGCGCAACTCGGCCAGGGTGTACACCGCCCCGGTGGGGTTGCACGGGGAGCAGATGATCAGCCCCTTGGTGCGCGTGGTGGAGTGGTTGTCGAGGTCCTTGGCGCCGACCTTCAGCCCCCACTCGATGTCGCCGGGCACCAGGACCGGTTCGGCGCGGCAGAGGTGCACGATCTGGGGGTAGGACACCCAGGCCGGCGCCGGGATCAGCACCTGGTCCTTCGGCCCGAACAGGGTGAAGCAGGCGTTGAACAGGGAGTGCTTGGAGCCGGAACTCACGAGGATATTGTCGGCGTTGACGGGGCGTCCGCCGCTCAGCATCGAGAGGTTGCGGGCAATGGCCGACCGCAGTTCGGGAATCCCCGGGTTCGGCGGGTAGTGCGTCATTCCCTTCTGGATTGCCAGGACGCCGGCCTGCGCCGCCACCGCCGGGGTGTCGAAATCGGGCTCGCCCAGGCTGAGGTCGAAGACCTCCTCACCGGCCGCGCGCCGCCGCTTGGTTTCGGCGCTGATCGCGATGGTCTCGGAGGGCTTGAGATTGACCAGGTTGAGCGAGAGCGGTTCGGGCATTTCGGAGTCCGGAGCGGAAGGAAATTGTCGAGCCGAAAGCTCCCCACCCGGCAAGATGATGTCAACCACGCCGCCCGGTGGCATCCGGGGCGCCGCGCGCTTATCCTTGAGCCCCGGCAAGTGCCGACTATTTGACAACCGAGGGTCCTGTGTCCGAGTCCGATCTCTTCGCGTCGCCCGCCGACCTGGCCGAGGCGGCCACCACCGCCGAGCGCGGCCACAATGTGGTGGCCGCCATCCCGCCCAGTGCCGTGGGCGCCGTGCCGATTCTCGCCGCCCTCGACCGGCGGCTCGCCGCGCTGCCCGCCCCCGGACTCCGGACCCTCATCCTCGTCACTCCCGACACCACCACCGACTGGACCGCGGCCGCCTCGCGCGCCATGCCCTCGTGCCGCGTGCGCGCGGCCGGCAACCTGGCGCGCACCACGCGCCAGCTGCGCGCCGGGGAGGCGGACGTCCTCGTGGCCTCCCCCGCCGAGGCCCGCCAGCTCGTCGAGCGGTCGGTGCTCAAGGCGGACCAGCTGGCCGCGGTCGTCCTTGCGTGGCCTGAGTCGTGGGGAGGCGCGGAGGCACTCACGGTGCTGATGCACGACCTCGGCCAGGACACCCAGCGGATCGTGTGCACCGCGCACCCCGCGGCGGCGGCCGACGTGATCGAACGATATGCGCGGAAGGCGCTGACGGTGGGGTTCCCGGCAGCGGAGGCGCCTCCGATGAGTCCCGTGGGCCCGGTGCGCACCGTCAGCGTGCCGTGGCACCGGCGCGCGGCGGCGGTGGCCGAAGTGATGGAACTGCTCGACCCGGCGCGGGTGACGGTCTGGTGCGCCGACGCGGCCGGGGTCGCGGAGGTCACGGCGTCACTCGCCGGGCAGGGCGCGGCCGCAACCGTCACTGCCGGCGACGTGGAGCCAGTCGACCTGGTGATCGCGTACGACGTCCCGACCCCGGCGCAGCTCCGGCGGCTGGTGGAGGCGGGCGCCGTGGCGCTCCTGGTGCCGCCGGCGGCGGAGGACTACGTGGCGCGGGTGGCCGCGCCGCGGCGCGCGCTCCGGCTGACCGGCGTGGCGGACGGGGTGCAGGACGAGGCGGCGAGGCGGCGCGGCACGATTGCGCAGTTCCTGGAGGCCGGAGTGCCGACGGCCGGGATCCTCGCGCTGGCGCCGCTCTTCGAGCGGCACGACCCCTCGGCGGTGGCCGGCGCACTCTATCAGATCTGGACGTCGCAGGCGGGCGGATCGGCGCCCGCTGCCGCCGCGCCCCCGGTGGAGCGGCCCGCCGCCGCCAACGACGTCGCACCGGGTACCACCGCGCGGATGTTCGTGAGCGTGGGGCGCCAGGACGGCACCACCGCCTCGGACCTGGTGGCGGTGCTCACCAAGGAAGTGCGCGTGGACAAAGGGAAGATCGGGCGGATCGAGCTGAAGGAGGCCTACTGCCTGGTGGAGCTGCCGGCGGGTGAGGTCGAGCAGATCGTGCGGGGAATGGACGGCCGCACCATCCGGAACAAGAAGGTGATGGCCAAGGTGGACCGGGGGCCGGCGGCGGCGCCGACCCGGCGCCGGGCCCCTACTTCCGGCGGTTCACGAGCGCCTTGAGGGCGCTCCCCGGCCGGAAGGCCGGGACCACCGACGGGCGGAGGCTGATGGTCTTGCCCGTCTTCGGGTCCCGGCCGTTGCGGGCGCCGCGCTGACGGGGCTCGAAGCTCCCGAATCCCGAAATCTGCACCGTGTTGCCCTTCCGCAGTTCTCCCGCCACGATCCCGTCGGTCCCGAAGAAGGCGTCCACCACCTCGCCCGCGCGTGCCTTGGAGATTCCGAGCCGCTTGGCGGTGGCGGCCACCAGTTCCGACTTCTTCACGCGGGGCTCCTCGGGCGGCATCGGCGGGGGGAAGGTGCGGCGGCAATATGGCGCGCGGGAGGAGGGGGTGCAAGAGTAGATGACGGGCAGCGATGCCATGCGCCTGCTTGACCCCACCCGCTCCGCGCGGTAACCTCAGCGTCCCCCGTGTGCGGAGACCTCCCGGATGTTCCACGGCAGCAAACCCGGATCCATCGAAGTCATCTGCGGGGTGATGTTCAGCGGCAAGAGCGAGGAGCTCATCCGCCGGGTCCGGCGCGCCATCATCGCCCGGCGGCGGGTGGAGGTCTTCAAGTCCCACCTCGACGCCCGCTATGCCGGCCTCTACCACGTGACCAGCCACGACGGCGTCGAGCTCGATGCCACCCCGGTGGACACCGCCGCGGAAATCTTCCGCCAGGTGCGCCCCGACTCCGAGATGATCGCCATCGACGAGGCGCAGTTCCTCGACGACGACATCGTGCCCGTGGTGACCGCCCTGGCCAACCGCGGGGTGCGCGTGGTCCTGGCCGGCACCGACACCGACTTCCGCGGCGAGCCCTTCGGCCCCATGGGCTCGCTGATGACGGTGGCGGAGGAGGTACTCAAGCTCCGCGCCATCTGCGTGGTGTGCGGCGCCGAGGCGTGCCGCAACCAGCGGCTGATCGACGGCGCGCCGGCGCGCTACGACTCCCCCACCATCATGGTCGGGGGGCGGGAAAGCTACGAGGCGCGCTGCCGGCACTGCCACCGCGTGCCCCGCGCCGACGAAGACCAGCGGGCCCTCCTGTGATCGTCGCCCTGACCGGCAACATTGCCGCCGGCAAGTCCAGCGTGACCGCCCTCTTCCGGAAGTGGGGCGCCGGGATCGTGGATGCCGACCAGGTGGTGCGCGACCTCCAGCGCCCCGGCACCGAGGTCCACCGGCAGATCGTGAAGCGGTTCGGACAGAGGATCCTGACGCCCGACAACGAGCTCGACCGCGCGGCGCTCCGCCAGCTCATCCTGGCCGACACCCGCGCCCGCTCCGACCTCAACGCCATCGTCCATCCCGCCGTGGCCGCCCAGCGCGACACCCTCGTCGCCGCCGCCCGGGCCGCCGGGGCCCGCATCGTGGTGGCCGACATCCCCCTCCTCTTCGAGGCCGCCGACCCCGCCGACTTCGACGCCGTGATCCTGGTGGACGCCCCGGAGGCGCTCCGGCTCCACCGGCTGGTGACGATGCGGGGGCTGCCGCGCGAGGACGCCGAGCGGCTGATCGCCACCCAGCTCCCGAGCGCCGAAAAGCGCCCAAGGAGCCAGTTCGTCATCGACAACGACGGCGACCGCGCCCAGCTCGAGCGCCGCGCCCGCGACGTGTGGCTGGCGCTCGAAGCGCGCGCCACGGCCGCTTGATTTCGGGTCACTTTCGGTCTATTCTCCGCCCCGGACAATCTTCCCAGGAGCCCGCGTGTCCAACGTGCCGGCCGATCTCCTCTACACCTCCGATCACGAATACGTCAAGAAGACGTCCGACGCCGCCGTCGTGCAGGTCGGCATCACCGACTATGCCCAGGGCGAGCTGGGCGACGTCGTCTTCGTCAACCTGCCCAAGGTGGGCGACAAGTTCGGGGAGCATGCCGTCTTCGGCACCATCGAGGCCGTCAAGGCGGTGTCGGAACTGTTCTGCCCCCTGGCCGGCGAGGTGGTGGAGGTCAACGGCGCCCTCGACGCCGATCCCGCCACGGTCAACGGCGACCCCTACGGGGCCGGCTACCTCATCAAGCTGCGGGTGGCCGATGCCGGCGCCATGAGCGGGCTGCTCTCCGCGGAAGCCTACAAGAAGCACATCGGCGAGTAGCTCGCCGGAGAGGGCGTCACCCCATGCCTGCCACACGTACCCAGGCCCCCCCGCTCGCGGGCCTGGTCCAGACCGAACGGTTCGCCTCCCGCCACATCGGCCCCCGCCCCGCGGACATCGAGAAGATGCTCCGGACCGTGGGCTACGCCTCGATGGACGCCTTCATCGACGCGGTCATCCCCGAGGACATCCGGCTCAGGCGGCCGCTGGCGCTGGCCCCCGGCCGCAGCGAGCGCGAGGTCCTCCAGGAACTCCGGCGGATCGCGGCGCAGAACCAGGTCTTCCGCTCCTATATCGGGATGGGCTACTCCGGCACCTTCACCCCACCGGTCATCCTCCGGAACATCCTCGAGAACCCGGGCTGGTACACCGCCTACACGCCGTACCAGGCCGAGATCGCGCAGGGACGGCTCGAGGCGCTGCTCAACTTCCAGACGGTGGTGGCCGACCTGACCGGGCTCCCGGTGGCCAACGCCTCCCTCCTCGACGAGGCCACCGCCGCCGCCGAGGCGATGTACATGACGGTAGCCGTCAGCACGCACACCGGCACGCCGGTATACCTGGTGGACAGCCGGTGCCACCCGCAGACGATTGCCGTGGTCCAGACCCGCGCCGAGGCGCGGGGCATCGAGGTGGTCGTCGAGGACCCCGAGCAATTCAAGTTCGTGCCGGGGGTGGTCGGCGCGCTCATCCAGTACCCTGCCACCGACGGCGCCGTACGCGACCACCGCGCCTTCTGCGAGCGGGCGCATGCCGCCGGCGCGCTGGTGACCGTGGCCACCGACCTCCTGGCACTCACCCTGCTGTCTCCGCCGGGCGAGTTCGGCGCCGACATCGCCGTGGGGAACAGCCAGCGGTTTGGCGTGCCGATGGGCTTTGGCGGCCCGCACGCCGGCTTCTTCGCCACCGGCGAGGCGCACAAGCGCTTCCTTCCCGGCCGCATCATCGGCCTCTCGAAGGACGCTGACGGCAACCCCGCGCTCCGCATGGCGCTGCAGACCCGCGAGCAGCACATCCGACGCGACAAGGCCACCAGCAACATCTGCACGGCGCAGGTGCTCCTGGCGGTCATGGCCAGCATGTACGCGGTGTACCACGGCCCCGAGGGGCTGACGCGAATCGCGGAGCGGGTGCACGCGATGACCGGGCTCCTGGCCGCCGCCCTCCGGCGGCTCCGGTACACCCTGGTCAACGATTCCTGGTTCGACACCCTGTGCGTCGAGGTGGAACCGTGGGCCCAGCCCCGGATCCTCGACCACGCGCGGGGCCGGCGGATCAACCTCCGGCCGATGGGCGCCAACCGGATCGGCATCGCGCTCGACGAGACGGTAACGCTTGAAGACCTGGCCGACCTCATCTCCGTCTTCTCGCTCAACGAAGCGCTTCCCTATATGCTGAGCGAGACCGGCGAAAAGCCGGCGCCCGCCATTCCCAAGGCGCTGCGGCGGACCTCCGCGTTCCTGACCCATCCGGTGTTCCACCGGCACCGGTCGGAAACCGACATGCTCCGCTACATGCGGAAGCTCGAGGCCCGGGACCTCTCGCTCACCTCGGCGATGATCCCCCTCGGCTCCTGCACCATGAAGCTCAACGCCACCACCGAGATGGCGGCGGTGAGCTGGCGCGAGTTCAACCGGCTGCATCCCTTTGCCCCGCGGGACCAGACGCAGGGCTACCAGATGCTTTTCCGGCAGCTCGAGGCGTCGCTCGCCGAGATCACCGGGTTCGCCGCCGTGTCGCTGCAGCCGAACGCCGGGTCGCAGGGGGAGTACGCCGGGCTGCTCGTCATCCGGGCGTATCACCAGGCGCGCGGCGACCACGGGCGCACCACCTGCCTCATCCCGATGTCGGCGCACGGCACCAACCCCGCCAGCGCGGTCATGGCGGGGATGAACGTGGTGGTGGTCAAGAGCGACCCGAACGGCAACATCGACGTCGAGGACCTGAAGGCCAAGGCGGCGCAGCACAAGGACACCCTCGCGGCGCTCATGGTCACCTACCCCTCGACCCATGGGGTCTTCGAGGCGTCCATCAAGAACATCTGCGCCATCGTGCACCAGCACGGCGGCCAGGTCTACATGGACGGCGCCAACATGAACGCCCAGGTCGGCCTCTGCCGCCCCGGCGACATCGGCGCCGACGTGTGCCACCTCAACCTGCACAAGACCTTCTGCATTCCGCACGGCGGCGGCGGACCGGGAATGGGCCCGATCTGCGTGGCGGCCCACCTGGCGCCCTTCCTCTCCGGGCACCCGGTGGTGGATCTGGGGCACCGGCAGGCGAGCGGCGCGGTCTCGGCAGCCCCGTGGGGCAGCCCTTCCATCCTCCCGATTTCCTGGGCGTACATCGTCCTGATGGGCTCGGAGGGGCTGACGGAGGCCACCAAGGTGGCCATCCTGAGCGCCAACTACATCGCCAAGCGGCTGGAGGGCTCGTTCGAGGTGCTCTACACCGCGCCCAACGGCACGGTGGCCCACGAGTGCATCGTGGACACCCGGCCGTTCAAGGCGAGCGCCGGCATCGAGGTCGAGGACATCGCCAAGCGGATCATCGACTACGGCTTCCACCCGCCGACCGTCTCGTTCCCGGTGCCCGGCACGCTGATGATCGAGCCGACCGAGAGCGAGCCGCTGGCGGAACTCGACCGGTTCATCGAGGCGCTGATCGCCATCCGCGGCGAAATCCGGGAGGTCGAGGAGGGCAAGGCCGACCGGGACAACAACGTGCTGACCAACGCGCCGCACACTATGCAGCGGGTCATTGCCGACGGATGGGACCGCCCCTACTCCCGCGAGCTCGCGGCGTTCCCCTCGGCGGCCACCCGGGAGCACAAGTCGTGGCCCACCGTGGGGCGGGTGGACGGCGCCTACGGCGACCGCAACCTCGTCTGCACCTGCCCGCCGGTGGTGAGCTACGGGTCGTAGGCCCGATGCGCTGGACCCTCCTCGTCGATCCGGTGGGGCGGCCCGGCTGGCACAACATGGCGGTGGACCAGGCCCTCCTCGACCTCGCGGCCGGGGAGGGCCGGGCGTTTCTGCGGCTCTACCGCTGGACGCCGCACTGCCTCTCCTTCGGCCGCCATGAGCCGGCGCTCAGGCGGTATGACCGCGCTGCCATCCTCCGCCAGGAAATCGACTGCGTGCGCCGGCCGACCGGCGGCCGAGCGGTGTGGCATGCTGACGAGGTGACCTACGCCGTGGCCGCGCCGATCACCACCTTCGGGAACCTCGCCAGCACCTATCGCCGTATTCACCAGTCACTCGCCGCCGCGCTGCAATCGCTCGGGTTCGCCGCCTCGCTCGCGGAGGCGCCGGAGCGGCCCGCGGGGGTGGACGCCGGCGGCTGCTTTGCCTCGCCCGCCGGCGGCGAGGTGCTCCTGCGGGGCCGCAAGGTGGTGGGCAGCGCACAGCTCCGCGAGGGTTCCGCCTTCCTGCAGCACGGCTCGATCCTCCTGGGCGGTTCGCAGGAGGTCGTCACCGGGGTGACCCTTGGCGCCGCCCCCGCCGACGGCTCGATCGACCTGGCGGCCGTGCGCGGCGGTGCGGTCACGTTCGACGAGGTGGCCGGCGCGGTCGGCGACTCGGCGCGGGGGTGGGGCGAGGGGTGGGAGGTCGGCACCGCCGCCTCGGGACCGCTCGCCGCAGGGGCGGCGCGGCATGCGGAGCGGTTCCGGAGCGAGGCATGGATTTGGCAGCGCTGATGGCCCCGTCCTGATGGTTGGCGGGAGCCGCGTTTGGTGCGACATTACGTGGGCATCCCGAACACCTCCCTCGACCCGAGGTCTGCTCGTGCGACGCTCCCTCCGATACCTCGCAGCACTGCTTCTTGCCACGGCCTGGGGCGCTTCCTCCGCCGCGGGCCAGGGGGCGACGCGACAGGAAACGGTCGTGATCGTGATGGGCCGCGAACCGAGCAACCCGATTCCCACCCTGTGGCGCGGGAACACGGCGGCGCAGGACATCATGGACCTGCTCTTCCTCCCGCTGGCGCGGCTGGGCCCCAATTTCATCACCGTCGGCGAGAAGGACTTCCAGCCGGCGCTTGCCCGCAGCTGGGTGCGCCGAGATTCGCTGACGCTCGTGTTCGAGATCGACCCCCGCGCCCGCTGGCACGACGGCGCGCCGGTCGTCGCGGCCGACGCGGCGCTGGGCCTCAACCTGGCCCGCGACCCGAAGGTCAGCGCCGGCACCGCCCTCCTCCTGCGCCGGGTGGCGAGCGCCACCGCCGAAGATCCTGCCCACCTCGTCGTGCGCTTCACCGAGGCGTACGACGAACAGTTCTACGACACGATCTTCCATGTCTTCCCGCTCCCCTCACACCTGATCGACTCGATTCCCGCGGGCCAGCTCGACCGCTCCGCCTACGCGAGCGCGCCGGTGGGCAACGGCCCCTACAAGTGGGTGCGGCGCGTCCCCAAGGAGCAACTCGACCTGGCCGCCAACGACCAGTTCTTTCTCGGCCGCCCCGGTCCGCGGCGGGTGACGGTGCTCGTGGCGGGCGACCCCGACGCGATGCTCAACCTCCTCCTCAGCGGGACCGCCGACGTGCTGCAGACCCTCGGCCCCGTCACCAACATCCCCCGGGTCAAGGCCGACAAGCGGCTGACCATCTATCCCTTGCCCTCGTTCTCCGTCGGCTACCTGCTGTTCAACCTGCGCGACCCCGCCGACCTGAGCCGGCCCCACCCGATCCTGTCCGACCGGGACACGCGCGAGGCTATCCGCATGGCGCTCGACGTCCCGGCGATGGTCCAGTCGACCTTCGGGGCGTGGGCGAGCGTCCCGGTCGGCCCCGTCCCCGAGCTCTCCTGGATCCGGGACCCGGGCGCCAGGCAGCCGGCGTACGATCCCGCGGGCGCCCGCCGGCTCCTGGCCGCGCGGGGGTGGCGCGACACCAACGGCGACGGCACCCTCGACCGCGACGGCGTGCCGCTGGCCCTCTCGCTCAACTTTCCGGGCACCAGCGCGCCGCGGGCCCAGATTGCCCTCCTCGCCCAGGAACAATTGCGGAAGGTCGGCATCCAGATCAACATCAACCGGCTCGAGGGGCCGGTCTGGTCCGAGCGGCGAAGCCAGGGGAACTTCGACATCGACTTCGGCTCCGCCACCCTCGACCCCTCGCCCTACGGGCTGATCCAGAGCTGGAGCTGCGCCGGGCGCGGCGGCAGCAACGTGGGCTACTACTGCGACCCGAAGGTGGACTCGCTGCTGACCCTCGGCCAGCTGCGGCAGAAGGAGGCGAAGGCGCTCTACCGCGAGGCGGTCCAGACCATCGTCGCCGACGTGCCCGCGGTCTTCGTCTATTCGCCCACCTCTCCCTACACGATTTCGAGCCGGATCCGGAAGGTCGAACTGAATGCCGTCGGACCGTTCTCCGCGCTCTGGCGGTGGAACCCGGGCCCCCTCCCCTGACGTGATCCCCTGGCTCGCCCGCCGCATGGCGCAGGCCGTGCTCACCTTCGTGGTGGTCACGGTCCTCCTGTTCGTGCTCATGCGGCTCACGCCGGGCGACCCCCTCGAACGCCTGACCGGCGACCGCGCCGTCTCCGCGGAGGAAACGGCCGAGTTGCGGGCCCGCTTCGGGATCGACCAGCCGATCGCCGCCCAGTTCCGCGCCTTCGTTCTCGGGGCGCTGACCGGCAACCTCGGTGTGTCGATCGAGCACTATCCGACGCCGGTCTCCACCCTGCTCGCCAGCCGGCTCCCCGCCTCTCTCCTGCTTGGCGGCACCGTCATCCTCCTCACCTTCGGGCTCGGGGTGTCGCTCGGCGTGCTGCAGGCGGTGCGCCGTGGTCAGCGAAGCGACCGGTGGCTCACCCGCGCGTCGCTCGCGCTCTACGCGATGCCGTCGTTCTGGCTCGGGCTGGTCCTGGCGTGGTACTTCGGGATCCGGCACCACCTCCTGCCCGTGGCGCAGATGCACGATCCCCTCCTGAGCCCCGATGCCCCGTGGCTCATGCGGGCGGGCGACACACTCCAGCACCTCGTGCTGCCGGCCGTCACCCTCACCGCCGTGAGCGTCGCCGCCGTGATGCGCTACCAGCGCACCGCGCTGCTCGAGGTGCTGCGGCTCGACTTCGTCCTCGCCGCCCGCGCGCGGGGGCTCCCCGAGCGCCTGGTGCTCTGGCGCCACGCCTGGCGCAATGCCCTCTTCCCGGTGATCGGGCTCCTCGGCCTCTGGCTGCCGATCCTCGTGTCGGGTTCGGTGTTCGTCGAGCAGGTGTTCAACTGGCCCGGCCTCGGCTCGCTCGCGGCCAACGCCGTCGGTGCGCGCGACTACCCCGTGATTCTCGGCACCGCGATGCTGGTCTCGGCCCTCGTGCTCCTCGGGGGGATCCTCGCCGACATCGGGTATTTCGTGCTCGACCCGCGGGTGCGCCGCGCATGACCGGCTCGCTCTGGAAGCTGCTGCTCCGCGCCTGCCGCTCCCCCTCCGGACGGGTGGGCCTGATCGTCCTCGGCCTGCTCGCCCTCTGCATCATCGTCGGCCCCTGGCTGCTCCCAGATCCCGCCGGAATGCCCGACCTCCTGGCCGGCGCCACCGCGCCGAGCGCCGCCCACCCGATGGGCACCGACCAGCTGAACCGGGACATCCTGGCGCGCGTCCTCTCCGGCGGCCGCGTGTCGCTGGCTGTTTCCGCGCTC
>DASUFQ010000056.1:0-2748 GCA_036274515.1 Gemmatimonadales bacterium
ACCGCGCTGGTGCTCCTGCCGGGCCGGTACTTCATCGGCCAGGTGGGCGACAGCCGGGCCTACCTGCTGCGCGACGGCGAGTTCCTGCAGGTGACCCGCGATCACTCCTACGTGCAGGAACAGGTCGACGCGGGGCTCCTCACCCCCGAGCAGGCACGGGTCCACCCGTACAGCAACGTCATCACCCGGTGCGTGGGCGCCGGGAGCGACGTCGTGCCCGACGTCTACTTCGGCGACCTCCGCGCCGGCGACGTGATCCTCCTCGCCTCGGACGGCCTGACCGGCATGCTCGAGGACGAGCACCTGGTCAAGATCCTCGCCGACCCGCAGGGGCCCCAGGCCTGGGTGGACCGCATGATCGCCGAGGCCAACCGGCGGGGCGGCCTCGACAACATCACGACCATCGTCGTCAAGATCGAGTCGCTCGACTAACCTCCCGCTCCATCCTGAAACGAGTTCGCCTTCCCCAGCGTAGGGGCGAGCCATGATCGCCTCCCTCTCCATCGCGCTGGGTACCCTCCGCGCCAATCCCCTCCGGACCGTCCTCTCGACCCTCGGCATCGTCATCGGCGCCGCCGCCCTGGTGGCCGTCCTGACCCTGGGCGACGGCATGGAGCGGTTCGGGCGCCAGCAGCTGGCCACGACGACCGACCTGCAGTCGGTGGTCCTCGAGCCGCGGACGGTGGAGATCATCGACAACCAGGCGTACCCGCTCGAGCGGTACCTCGTCCTGACGCGATCCGACGCGGAGGCGATCCTCGCGGCGATTCCCCACGTGACCGCGGGACTGCTGACGCTCATCGGGTCCGCTCCGTTCGAGTCCACGGAGGGCGCGGCGGACTCGGTCCAGGTGGTCGCGACCCTGCCCACCCAGGCCGCCGTCCTCAAGTGGGGATTCGCCGCCGGGCGGTACTTCACCGCGGACGAGGCGGGCGACAGCGCGGCCGTGGCCGTCCTCTCCGGCGGACTCGGCGGCCGGGTCGGGAATGGCGATCCCGCCGCGGCGGTCGGACGAAGCGTGCGGATTCGCGGGCGCGAGTTCCAGGTGGTCGGCGTGCTGGAATCACGGGGCGCCGAGCGGATTCCGTCGGCATTCGTTCCGCTGGAGCTGGCGGGTCAGGTGCTGGCGCCGACGCCCCGGCCGAGGGCGCCGACGCTGGTCCTGCAGGCGGAGCGGGTGGAGGAGGTGAAGGCGGTCCGGGAGGGCGTGGAGGGGTGGCTGGCCGGAAAGCTGGGGCCGGGCTGGGAGCGGATGGCCCGGGTGCACACCAACGCGCAGCGGGTGGTCCAGGCCGAGCGCGCCATCCTGGTGTTCAAGCTCTTCCTCGGCGCCATCACCGGGATCTCGCTCCTGGTGGGCGGCATCGGCATCATGAACGTGCTGCTGGCGTCGGTCATGGAGCGCACGCGGGAAATCGGCGTGCGGAAGGCCATCGGCGCGCGGCGGCGCGACCTGCTCGCGCAGTTCCTCCTCGAGTCGGTTACGATCGCGGGGCTGGGCTCGATCCTGGGGACGCTGCTCGGGCTGGGTGGGGCCTACGGCGTCACGGCGTTCATGCGGACCCAGCTCGACGCACCGGTGTACGCCGCCCTGAGCTGGGGCACGCTCGGGGTGTCAGCCGCCGCGGCCATCCTCGTGGGGGTGGCGTTCGGCATCTACCCGGCGCTGCGGGCGGCGCGGCTCTCGCCGATCGAGGCCATCCGCCACGAATGACCTTCTGTCATTGCGAGGAGGCCCCGCAAGGGGCCGACGAAGCACTCTGGATGACAGAGGCGCGCAGGATAGGAGCGGAGCCGGGGGTTCCCTAGGCCAGGAGCGGCGCTCCGTCGGCCAGGCGGCGTTCGACTTCCGGGGCCGGCAAGGTGACCAGCCCCATCAAGCCGTCGAGCCGGGCCGACGCGCGCCCTTCCGTGAACACCCGGAGGCGGCGCGCGCTTTCGTAGAGCGCATCCGCCACCCGCGGCAGTCCCAGCTGCCCGGCGCGGCCGGCGTCGGTCAGGCGCTCCACGCCGCCCGACCGGGTGCGAAGGGGGAGGTCCACCGCCAGCATCGAGGTCCGCGCCGGGAAGTCGAGCAGCAGCCTCCCCGCCGGAAGCCCGGCCTCGACGGCAATGGCGTCCTCAACCCGCTCGAGCAGGTCGGGGTCCTCGTCCAGCCAGGACTGCGCCTCCGCCGGCACGTCGCTCGCCGGGACATCCAGCGCCCGCTTGAACAGGCGGCGTTCCTGCACGCTGGCCGCGAGCCCCGTCGGGTCGGAGGCGAGGAGGACGGTCATCAGCCCGCCGTCGGTGGCCTCCGCGATGGCCGGCTGGGTCAGCACGCCGTCGGCCACCGCCCGGCGGACCGCCCGCTTGAACATGCAGGTGGCGCTCCGCACCGCGTGATGCCAGTAGACGTTCCGGTACATCTGGTACTTGGCGAAGAGGAGCGACTCGAGGGCGCTGACCCCCTTTTCGTGCACGCCGAGGCAGAGCTTCCCGTCGAGCTTCACGATGGTGAGCGCGGCCAGCAGGCGGTTCACGTCCACCGTCCCGTACGGCACCCCGCAGTTGCGCGCATCGCGGCTCAGGTAGTCGATCTTGTCGAGGTCGATGGAGCCGGAAATCAATCCCGCGAGCGGATTGTTGCTCTTCCCCTGGATAAGTGCCCCGATCTCCGTAACCAGGTCCCTCGACCCACGACCCTCGACCCTCGACTGCGTTTGTGGTTCAAGGGTCGTGAGAACCTCCGACAACCCCCGATCCCTG
>DASUFQ010000057.1:0-2826 GCA_036274515.1 Gemmatimonadales bacterium
GCACCGTCTCCCGGAGCCGGCGGGCGGAGGGGATCGGATCGCTCAGGCGCTTGGCGACCATGCTCTGCGCCGTGGGTCCGGTGTAGGGCGGCTCCCCGGTGAGGAGCTCGTACAGCACGCAGCCCAGGCTGTAGAGGTCGGCCCGGCCGTCGAGCGTCGTGTCGGCCAGCGCCTGCTCGGGACTCATGTAAGCCGGGGTGCCGAGGGCGAGGCCGGTCTCGGTGAGGCGGTCGTCGGAGCTGGTCTCGAGCGCGCGGGCGACGCCGAAGTCGGCGAGCAGGACGTGCTGCCCGCTCAGCAGCACGTTCTCGGGCTTGATGTCGCGGTGGATGACGCCGTGCCCGTGGGCGTATGCCAGCGCGTCGGCCAGCTCGGCGCCCCAGCGGAGCACGTCTGCCACCGGCTGCGGTCCGCCTCGTCGGAGCCGGTCGCGGAGACTCTCGCCTTCCACCAGCGGCATGGCGTACCAGAGCACCTGGGAGGAGATGCCGGGGACTGCCGGCAGCTCGCCGGAGTCGAGGAGCGGGAGGATATGGGGGTGCTGCAGCCGGGCGGCGAAGCGGATCTCGCGAAGGAAGCGGTCGGCCCCGAGCGAGGCGGCGAGCTCGGGGCGCAGGACCTTGAGCGCGACCGCCCGGTCGTGCCGGAGGTCGTGGGCGCGATACACGACGGCCATGCCGCCTCGGCCCAGCTCACCGTCGACGCGATAGCGGTCGGCCAGGCTGGCCGCGAGGTCCATGGGGTCTGGAGTGGTCGGGATCGGTGGAAGATGGCGGGCGTGGAGGGGGTTCGCCAGCGAGGCTTGCGAGGAGCGCGGTCACCAGCTTGACCGATTCCCGCGCCGCCCGGCGCATGGGGGCGATGGGGAAGTTGCCGTCGGCAGGGGGGCATGGGCCTATTGTGCAGGCCGATCGAGGGGAGCGCAACGCGCGTACGAGAGCGGGATGCTTCTGGTGCGCTGGCCGGCTGTTTGGTGCGCCCCGGGGCGGCGCACCGGGGCGGCGCACCGGGGGCCACACGCCCGCCGGGGCATCGGTACTTGCTGCTCTCGCGGGGCGGGGGGACCGGGTTCGGTGGCAAGTACCGAGTCGCCCGCCCGGCGGGCGCGTGACCCCCGGCGCGCCGCCCCCAGCATTGCGGCTCGCGCGCATCCCGCTCGCGCGCACCCGTGGCCCGGGGATCGCGCGGGGGGTGGGTGACCCGTAGGGCCGCGTCAGTGCACGCCACACCACTCCGGATGTTGTAGTCAAGCTCGGACATGAGGGCGGGCACTGCAGTGGTCCGGAGGGTCGCTCACCTCCCGCGCGATCCCCGATCCGCGATCTCAAAGACAGCCCCCCGGATGGCCGCCGAGGGCAACGTGCTGCGCAAGGGAGATCGGGGCCCGCGTGCCGCGGGCCCTGCCCTCCAGCCCCCAGGACCCATCCGGATGACCACCGCCGTCCGCCCCGAGAGCGACTCCGGGGCCTTCCCGCTCCACCGTACGTCCGCCGTCCCGCTCTCACATCCCGCACCCACCCGCCGACGGCTCGATCACGTGGACCTGCTCCGCGGGCTGGTGATGGTCATCATGGTGCTCGACCACGTGCGCGGCTTCCTCACCAACGTCACCTTCGATCCGACCGACATGGCGCAGACCAACCTGGCGCTGTTCGGCACCCGCTGGATCACCCCCTTCTGCGCGCCGGTGTTCGTCTTTCTGGCCGGTGCCAGCGGGTGGATGGCGGGGACGCGCCGTAGCCCCGGGGAGCTGACCCGGCTCCTGCTCACCCGGGGCCTCTGGCTGCTCCTGCTCGAGTTCACCGTGATCAGCTTCGGCTGGTATTTCAACTTCCACTGGAACGACGGCGCGCGGGCCCAGGTGATCTGGGCGATCGGTGCCTCGATGATCGTGCTGGCGGGACTTGTCCGGCTGCCCCGCCCCGCCATCGCCGGGGTCGGCCTGCTGCTGGTGGCCGGACACAACCTGCTGGACGGGATCAGTCCGGCGTCGCTGGGCGCGTGGGCCCCACTGTGGATGTTGCTGCACGTGCGCGGCCAGCTCGGCGTGGTGCCGGTGATCCTGGTTTATCCCGTACTGCCATGGATCGGCGTGATGGCGCTCGGCTACGCGGCGGGGCCGGCGATTTTCTCCCGCGATCCAGCGACGTCACGCCGAGTGGCCTGGGCCGGAGTGGCCCTGACCGCCGGATTCGTCGTGCTGCGCGGGCTCAACGGCTACGGCGACCTCCTGCCCCGCCTGGAGAACGGCGGCGCGGCGGTGGTGGCGATGTCGTTCCTCAACACGACCAAGTACCCGCCGTCGCTGGACTACGTGCTGATGACGCTGGGCCCTGCGCTGGTCGCGCTCTACGCATTCCGCCGGGCGGGCGGTCCGCTGGCCCGGGCGCTGGTCACCTTCGGACGGGTGCCCTTCCTCTTCTACGTGGCCCATCTCTACCTGGTGCACGCGATCGCCGTGGCGGCGGGAGTGGCGGAGGGATATCCCCTCTCTTCGATGCTGGTGTACCACGGCTACACGCCGGCCGGGTTCGGGTTCGGGCTGCCGGTGATCTACCTGGTGTGGATCGCGGTGGTGGTGGCGTTGTATCCGCTCTGCCGGCGGTATGCTGAGCTCAAAGGGAGGAGCCGGGCGTGGTGGCTGTCGTACCTGTAGGCAAGACCGGTGCGCCACTCCTGCTGGGCCCCGGGGCGGCGCACTGGGAGTCACCCACCCCGCCTTCGGCGGGTACCCGCCGCCGGGGCATCGGTACTTGCTGCTCTCGCGAGGGCGGGGGGGACCGGGTCCGGTGGCAAGTACCGAGTCGCCCACCCGGCGGGCGTGTG
>DASUFQ010000058.1:0-16927 GCA_036274515.1 Gemmatimonadales bacterium
AAGGCGAGCCCCAGCGTCAGCTCTTCATCGGTCAGTCGGCGCGCCGCCATGGTGGCGTGCCTCGGCCCCCTGCCGACCGCCTCCGCCAGGCCATCCGCCACCTTGGCCGCCTTCTCGATGTCCGCCTCCAGATCCCGTGGCTCCGGCATGATGCCCATGCGACCCTCCGCGCGTGGTGACGCGGGCGGCACCGTGCGCCCGCGACCCAACGGTACGCGGCCACCGCGGCCGGACATCATCCTCCGGCCGCCGGCCGGAGCTTCCCGCTGCTATCGCACCAGCTCGTTGATGCCGAACGCGAGCAGCCCCACCATCGCGCCGAGGAGGTAGCCGAGCCGGACGATGAGCGTGAGCTCGCGCTGCGTCACGTTCCGGATGATCTCCTCCATCCGCTGGGTCGAGAACCCCAGGACCTTCTGCTCCACCATCTGCTGCACGTTGAATTCCGCCACCACCTTCGGCACCTGCCGCTCCGTCCAGCCCCACGCCGCGTTCAGGATGCTGGTGCGCACCCGTGCGGTGGCCTCGGGTCCGAGCCAGGCGGAGGGACGGCCCAGCGGCCGGCGGAGCAGGGCCCGGATCGAGCTGCGCGTCGCCTCCGCCACCCACCGCCGGCCCTCCGCCCCGCCGGCGGACTCCGCCACGAATCGCGCGACGCGTGCCGCCGGGAGGCCGCCGAGGAGGTCGTTCCAGGTCCGCCGCTCGGTGGCGTCGAGCAGCCGGCCGACCGCCCGGCGCGCCACCGTGCGGGTCGCGTCGTCCCGCGCCACCGCCACCAGCCAGTCCCCCAGGGTGCCGGCCAGCGCGGCCTGCTTCTCGGGGCCCATGGCGGCCAGCCGGTCCTGGAGGGGAATCCGGAGGAAGCTGACGAGCCCGTCGTTCACGGCGCGGGTCAGCTGGGCGCGCATCTCCGGGGTGGTGAGGGATTCGGCGAAGCGCTCGAAGCCGTCCCGCTCGAGGGCGTCGAGCAGGCGGGTGAACGTCTTGTCGGTCACCACGAGCTTGGCCAGCAGCCGCTCGTGGAGCAGCATGTCGCGCACCGCCCGGTCGAACGCGGTCCGGAGCGCCTGGTGGATCTTGCCCTTGGCCTCCGGATCCGAGAGCACCGCGCCGATCCGCTCGATCGCGACCGGCAGGTAGTCGCTGATCGACGCTTCCACCGTCCCGAGGAGCCCTGCCGGGAGGCGGTCAATCAGCGGATGGCTGTCCCTGCCGAGCCGCTCCAGCTGGACCTCCACGAAATGCCGGAGGGCGCCTTCGAGATCGGACCCTTCGGTGAACTGCGCCAGCCACTCGTCGAGCCGGCCCTCGAGATCCCCGCGGCGGTCCGCCGTCAGGACGTCGCCGACGGGGCGGTCCCCGTACTCGGCACGCCACTGGGCGATCCACTCCTCGGCCTGCGCCGTGAAGGCGGGGCTGGCCAGGTAATCGGCGAGTTCCACCGAGACCCGCTCGCCGGTCCGCCCAATCCAGGCGTCCAGCTCCCCGGCAACCGAGACGGGGAGGAGGTCGACGAGCGGTCCCCGCTCCCGCTCCAGGATCTCGTCGAGGAATCCCGACAGGGCGCCATCGAACGCCGCGCGGATTTCGGGCGCGGAGAGCCGTTCGGAGAGGTCGGCGGGGGTGAGGAGCTTCTCGCCCACCGTCTTCCCGATGCTCTTGGCCAGGCGCTCCTTGTTCTTGGGAATGGCCCCGTGCAGCCGGAACGGCCAGCGGCCCCGCTGCTCGTAGGGGTGGAACAGCATCCAGATGGCCACGGCGTTCGTGACGCCGCCGGAAATCGCCCCGACAGCCACGGTGAGGAGGCCGGCGAGGAGGGTCTGGGAATCCATCCCCGGAGTATAGGGGGGCACCCGGTTCGTCCGGCAGGGCGGCCCGGGGGCGGATTCAGGCTTCAGTTTTGCAGGGTAAGCCCGGATGCGGCCCTCCTCCGGGTGTGGATAACTCGGTGCCACGGGCCGCTTTGCCACGCTTTTGACCCGAGGAGCGCACCCTGAGCCCTGGCCACCGGACCACCTGATGGCGGCCACGATGACCGCACCGAGCCCCCGGCCCCCCGCGAGCTGGAGGAACACCATCCCGCCCGTCGGGCCGGTGGTGCTCGTCACGGCCGTGTACGGGCTGTTCTACCTGTTCTGGGAACGGTCGGGGCTGGGCAGCACCGGGTTCCGCGACCTGATCGGCAACGCCGGCTTCATGCCGCTGAATGCGGCACTCGCCACCCTCTGCTTCCTCGCCTCAGGGCGGATGGTCCTCGACCCGGGGGTGCGGCGCGCGCTCCGTCTCATGGGGATCGGGTCGCTGTCGGTCCTGATCGGCAACAGCGTGTCGGTCTACTATGTACTGCTGCGCGGCGAAGGGCTGGCCGTCAGCTGGGCCGACCTGTTCTACCTGGCCGACAGCGGCTTCCTGCTGGCCGCGCTCCTGGCCTTCCCCCTCTCCCGTCGCATCCACCTCGAGTGGTGGAAGTTCGTGCTCGACGCCACGATGGTGATCGTGGGCGGCGTGGTGGTCATCTGGTACTTCACCGTCCTGCCGGGCGCCCCCGGGCTCCCCGACGGCCGCGCCGGGATGGTCATCAACTTCGCCTTCCCGATCGCCAGCCTCCTGGTGCTGCTGGGGATCACCACGGTGCTCCTGCGCGGCCCCATCGACCGGAATCGCTGGGCGTTCGGCCTGCTGGTCGGCGGCGTGCTCCTCAGCGTGGTCGCCGACCTGACCTTCGGCCTCATCCAGCTCCAGACCGGCGAGCGCGGCGCCACCTTCGTGGACGCCGTCTACCTGCTGGTGTACCTGCTGCTGATCGCGAGCGCCGACCTCTACCGCCGGCGGCCGGTGCCGAGGATCGCGGGGACGGAGGAGTACCAGCCGCGCTCCCAGCCGCTGAGCCCGCTGCCCTACGCCGCGGTGGCCATCACCTTCGGCCTGCTCCTGGTCGAGGCGTTCCAGCCGGGACTGGGGCCGGTGACCGACCTCGCGGTCTGGGCCGTGACGATCACCGCGCTGGTCGTGGTGCGGCAGGTGCTCGCGGTGCGCCAGAACGTCCGGCTGCTGGCGGAGACGGCGGCACGCCAGAACGAGGCCCGTTTCCGCTCGCTGGTGCAGCATTCGTCCGACGTGATTCTCGTCGTCGAGGCGGACGGGACGATCCAGTTCGTCAGTCCCTCGGCGGCCCGGGTGCTCCGGTACGACCCCGACCGGCTCCTCGGTCTCCCCGTCCAGTCCCTCCTGGTGGTGGACGACCGGGAACGCGCGATCGGGTTCCTGCGGGATGCCTCGAACGCCTCCAGCCTCCCCGCGCCCATCGAGTGGGGGTTCCGCCAGCCCGACGGCTCCGCGCTCCAGACCGAGACCATCGCGACCAACCTGATTGCCGATCCGACCGTGCGCGGCATCGTCCTCAACATCCGCGACGTGAGCGAGCGCACCCGCCTGCAGCAGGAACTGGTGCACCAGGCGTTCCATGACTCGCTCACCGGCCTGGCCAACCGCGCCCTCTTCCGCGACCGCGTCAGCCACGCGCTGGCCATCGCGCGCCGGCAGGGCCGCGACGTGACGGTGCTCTACCTCGACCTCGACGACTTCAAGAAGGTGAACGACAGCCTGGGCCACACCGAGGGCGACCGCCTCCTCAAGTCGGCGGCCGACCGGTTCCTCGCCTGCGCGCGGGCCACCGACACCGTGGCCCGCCTCGGCGGCGACGAGTTCGGCATCCTGATCGAGGACGTGCACGGGAGCGACGGCCCGGGCAACCTCATCGAGCGGCTGACGGGCGCCATGCAGGCGCCCTTCCGCCTCGGCCACAACGAGGTGCCGGTGACCGCCAGCTTCGGCGTGGCCACCGCGATGGGCGGCGAGACGGCCGACGACCTGCTCCGCAACGCCGACCTGGCGATGTACACCGCCAAGCGGCAGGGGAAGGGCCGGTACGCCACGTACGAGTCGCAGATGGTGACCGACACGCGGCAGCGCCTCGACCTCGAGGTGGCGCTCCGCACCGCCATCGCGCGGGACGAGATGGTGCTCCACTACCAGCCGATCATGCACCTCCAGACCGGGGAGATCTTCGGCTTCGAGGCGCTGGTGCGGTGGAACCACCCGCGGTTCGGCCACATGCTGCCCCAGCACTTCGTGCCGCTGGCGGAGGAAACCGGGCTGATCGTGCGGCTGGGCGGGTGGGTGCTGCGGGAGGCCTGCGCCCAGATCCAGCGGTGGCGGGTGAAATACCCCGAGGCGCGGTGGCCCATCAGCGTGAACCTGTCCGGGCGCCAGCTGCAGGAGCCGGAACTGGTGCACGAGACGCGGACCGCGCTGGCGCTCTCGGGCGTGGAGCCCTCGGCGCTGGTCCTCGAGATCACCGAGAGCATCCTCATGCAGCAGGCCGACTCGGCCCAGCAGCAGCTCCGCGCGATGAAGGCGCTCGGCGTCGGCCTGGCCATCGACGATTTCGGCACCGGGTACTCCTCGCTGAGCTACCTGCAGCGGTTCCCGATCGACATCCTGAAGATCGCCAAGCCGTTCATCGACGACGTCGGCGCCGGGGTGGAGCGCTCGGCGCTGGCGCGCGCCATCATCGGCCTGGGCGACACGCTGAAGCTCAAGACCATCGCCGAGGGGGTCGAGATCGCGGAACAGCGCGAGGCGCTGGTGGCGCTGGGATGCGAGCTGGGGCAGGGGCACTACTTCGCCCGCGCGATGGAGGTGGAGGCGGTGGAGCGGATGCTGGAGGAGCGGGGGGTTGGACGGCCAGACGGCCAGGCGGCCCGTCGGCCGGGGGGCGGGACTCACCGGACCCGAGCGGCATCTCCCTAGCGCTCCCTGGCGTGGACTCGCGCCCGCTCGAGAGTAATTGGTACCGACACTCCGCCGTTCTCCCGCATCGTGTAGTCATGCGTCCCAAGCTTGCCCGTCCGGCCAACCCAAACCGATTTGAAACACTCAAAGCCTGGCAGGCCGCCCAATCACTTGCCCTTGCCGTCTATCGAGCCACGTCGAGCTGGCCATCCACTGAGCGATTCGGGATGATCAGTCAGGCCCGTAGGGCGGCGGTGTCCGTCAGTGCCAACATTGCCGAAGGGTGCGTGAAGCGCGGGAGCAGGGAATTCCGTCGTTTTCTCGATATCGCCCTGGGGTCGCTGGCTGAGCTCCAGGTGTATCTCCTTCTTGCAAAAGAACTTGGCTACTTGTCGCCCGCCGGGTGGGGCGAACTCGAGGCCCTTCGGGACCATACGGGGATGCTCACCTGGGGCCTCTACAGGGCCATGAGGGACGCCTAGCCCCGCTGTCCGTCTGCCCGTCTGCCCGTCTGTCCGTCTGTCCGCCTGTCCGTCTGTCCGTCCGCCTTGCCTCAACCCCCTAACCCGCTTAGGTTTGAGGGCTTATGTTCGACGAGCTCTCCTCCAAACTTTCCGACACTCTGCGGCGCCTTGCCGGCCGCGGGGTGCTGACGGAAGAGGCGGTCAAGGAGGGGCTTCGGGAGGTCCGGCGGGTGCTGCTCGAGGCCGATGTCAGCTTCGAGCTCACGCGCGAATTCCTGGAGCGCGTGCAGGCCCGGGCCGTCGGCAGCGAGGCGCTGAAGTCGGTGCGGCCGGGCCAGCAGGTCGTCAAGATCGTGTACGACGAGCTGGTGGCGCTGCTCGGAGAAAAGCAGGCGCCGCTGGCCTTCGCGTCCGTGCCGCCGACGGTCATCCTGCTCGTCGGGCTGCAGGGATCGGGTAAGACGACTACCGCCGGCAAGCTGGCGCGGCGGCTCAAGCTGGAGCAGAAGGCGCCGTTCCTCGTGGCGGCCGACGTCTACCGCCCCGCGGCGGTCGACCAGCTGGTCACGGTGGCGGGGCAGGCCGGCGTCGGGGTGCATGCGGAGCCCGGCGTCACCGATGTCGTCGGCATCGTCCGGCGCGGCATCGAGGCGGCGGGCAAGGCGCGGGCCCGGACCGTCCTGGTGGACACCGCCGGCCGCCTGCAGATCGACGCCGAGATGATGGCGGAGCTGGCGGCGCTCAAGGCGGCCGTCCGGCCGCACGAGATCCTGCTGGTGGCGGACGGCATGACCGGGCAGGACGCGGTGCGCATCGCGGGCGGCTTTCACGAGGCGCTCGGCGTCACCGGCGTGATCCTGACCAAGATGGACGGCGATGCCCGCGGCGGCGCGGCGCTCTCCATCTACGGGGTCACCAAGGCGCCGATCAAGTTCATCGGCGTCGGCGAGAAGCTCGAGGCGCTCGAGCCCTTCATCCCGGAGCGGATGGCGGGGCGGATCCTCCAGCAGGGCGACGTCCTGACGCTGGTCGAGAAGGCCCAGTCGTCGCTCGACGAGGAAGAGTCGGGGCGGCTGGCGCGGAAGGCGGTCTCCAAGCGGGGCATGGACCTGCAGGACTTCCTGTCGGCCATGCGCCAGATGCAGAAGCTGGGGCCGCTCAAGAACGTGCTGGGCATGCTGCCGGGGGTCAACGCGCAGATGCTCAAGCAGGCCAGCGGGGGCGAGGAGCGGCTGAAGCACGTCGAGGCCATCGTCCTCTCGATGACCCCGCGCGAACGGCAGAACCCCGACCTGCTCAACGGGTCGCGGCGGAGCCGGATCGCCCGCGGCAGCGGCCGCACCGTGCAGGAAGTGAACCAGTTGATGGCGCAGTTCAAGCAGATGCAGAAGTACATGAAGTCGGCAGGTAAACCCGGCGCCCGCATGCCCTTCGGGCGCGGATTTCCCGGCTGAGCACGTAACCCAAGGGACCGAAACCATGGCAACTCGCATTCGTCTCCGTCGCGTCGGGCGGAAGAAGCTTCCCCTCTACCGCATCGTGGTGGCCGAGAAGACGGCGCCGCGCGACGGGCGGTTCATCGAGGTCATCGGCACCTACTCGCCGAAGGCCAAGGCCGTGGCCGACCAGATCACGGTCGACGCGGACAAGGCCCGCGCCTGGCTGGCCAAGGGCGCCACGGCCTCCGAAACGGTGAACTCCCTGCTGCGGAAGGCGGGGCTGTTCAAGACGCCGACGGCCTGATGGCGGAGGGCGCCCGCCACATGGTGGTCGGGCGGTTTCGCAGGCCGCACGGACTGAAGGGCGAATGCACGATCTTCCCGCTGACCGACGACCCGGCACGGGTCTTCGCCGCGGGGCAGGAGCTGTGGACGGTGGACATCGCCGGGGAAGTCATCGGAAGCCCGCTGCGGGTGGCGCGGAGCCGGGTGTACCACCGGGAGTGGCTGCTGAAGTTTGACGGGGTGGACGACCGCGCCGGGCTGGAGCGGTATCGCGACGGGTTCCTGGCGGTGCCGGCGGGGCAGGCCGCGCCGCTCGCCGACGACGAGGTCTACCTCCACGAGCTGAACGGCTTTGCCGTGCGGCTGGAGGACGGGACCGCGGTCGGGCTCGTCACCGATTACTACGAGACGGCCGGCGGGCTGGTCGTCGAGGTGCAGGGCCCGAAGCGGGAGTTCCTGCTGCCGTACCGGAAAGAGTTCGTGGTGCGCGTCGACCGCGACGCGAGGCGGCTGGTCATCGCACCGCCGGATGGCCTGCTCGATGGGTAAGCCGCTCCGGATCAACGTGGTCACGCTGTTTCCCGAGGTGTTCGCGCCCGCGCTCGAGGCGTCGATCCTCGGGCGGGCGGGGGCGGAGGGCCTGGTCGAGTTCCGGACGGTGCAGTTGCGGAACTTCACCCACGACCGGCACCACACCGTCGACGACTACGCCTTCGGCGGCGGGGCGGGGATGGTGCTGAAGCCGGAGCCGTTCTTCGAGGCGGTCGAGTCGCTGGCGCCGCTGGCGGGCCCGATCGTCCTCCTCTCCGCGCGGGGCCGGCGGTTCGCCCACGCGGACGCGGTCCGGTGGTCGCTGGGGCAGGACCTGACGCTGCTCTGCGGGCACTACAAGGACGTCGACCAGCGGGTCGCGGAGCAGGTCGCGACCGACGAGGTGTCGCTGGGCGACTTCGTCCTGACCGGGGGGGAGCCGGCCGCCCTCTGCGTCCTCGACGCGGTGGTGCGCCTCCTCCCCGGCGCCCTCGGCGACCACGAGTCGGCCAGCGGGGACTCGCACTACGACGGGCTGCTCAGCGCGCCCAGTTACACCCGCCCGCCGGAGTACCGCGGGCACGCCGTGCCGGAGGTGTTGCGGTCCGGCGACCACGCGCGGATCGCCGCGTGGCGGAAGGACCAGGCGGAACAGTTGACCCGCGAGCGCCGGCCGGATCTCTGGCAGGCCTACCGCGCGGATGCTGACTAGCGGCAGATTGCCGAACGGGACCCACGGGGTCCGCACTCAGGAGAAGACGATGGAACGGTTGGATGCCTTGACGCGCGGGACCCCGCGCGCTGATCTCCCCGCGTTCGATTCCGGGGACACGGTCCGGGTCATGGTGCGCGTCCGCGAGGGCGACAAGGAGCGGCTGCAGGCGTTCGAGGGAGTCGTCATCTCCCGGCGCGGCGGCGGGGCCCACGAAAACTTCACCGTGCGCAAGGTCTCGGCGGGCGTCGGCGTGGAGCGGATCTTCCCGGTCCAGAGCCCGACGATCGCGTCGATCGACCTGGTGCGGCGGGGCCGCGTGCGGCGCGCCAAGCTGTACTACCTCCGCGCGCTGAGCGGCAAGGCGGCGCGCATCCGGGAGAAGCGCGAGGAATAGCCCGGTGGCGGCCCCTCGCCCCACGATGGACCGCGAAGCGGCGGTCTGGGCGGACGGGCAGTTGCTGGTCGGCGTCGACGAAGCAGGCCGCGGCCCCCTGGCTGGTCCAGTGGTGGCCGCGGCCGTCGTGTTTTCCCGCGGCGCTCCGCCGATAAGCGGCGTGCGCGACAGCAAGACCCTTCCCGCCGCCCGGCGGGAGACCCTGGCCGGGCAGATCCGCGAGGCGGCCCTGGCGGTCGGCGTGGGGGGCGCCTCCGTCCGGGAAATCGACGAGCTCAACATCCGCGTCGCCACCGCCCTGGCGATGCGCCGCGCCGTCCTGCGGGTCCGCTCCTGTCTCCCTGTCTCCCTGTCGCCCCAGATCCTGCTCGACGGCCTCCCCATGCCCGAGCTCGGCCTGGCCCACGCCGCCCTCGTCGACGGCGACGCGCACTGCCACAGCATCGCGGCGGCCGGCATCCTGGCCAAGACCGTGCGGGACCGGCTGATGCGCCGGCTGGCCTCACGTCACGCGGGCTATGGGTGGGAGCGGAACAGCGGATACGGCAGCGCCGAGCACGTGGCGGCCATCCACGCCCTCGGCGCCACCCTGCATCACCGGCGGAGCTTCCGGCCGGTGAGCACCCTCGGCCTCCCTACTTGGCCTTCCAGAACGCCTTGTCCTGATCGGCAAACGCCTCCGGCACATAGCTGACCTGCGGGCTGATGGTCAGGACCTGGGTTTCCAGCAGGGCGGTCGAGGCGCTGAACTTGGCGGCGACGTCCGCGGGGGAGACCAGCTTGTCTCCCACCGCCTTCCCCGCGGCGATGTCGCGGTCGATGTCGCCGTAGGACGTGAGCGGGACGATCAGGTAGAAGGTGGGGGACGGGCCGCCGGCGGCGAGCTGGTAGGTCACCCAGGGCGCGGCGACCCGGGCGGCGCCATAGGCGGCGACATACGCCTTCAGCATCGCGTCGAAGGCCGCCTCCTGCCCCGGGCGCACCGTGAAGGTGCTGATCCAGAAATGCCGTGTCTCAGGGAGGATGAACACCGGCTGGTAGCTGAGGTCGGGCCGGTACGAGGCGAGGATCGTCTGCACCCCGGTCACGAACGACGCTTCCCGGGCCATCAGGGTGTCGAGCCGGGCGGCCAGGGAGCGGTCGCCCTGGTAGATCTGGTCGAGCTGCTCGAAGCCGGCGAAGCTCTCGGCCCCGCCGATGAACCAGAATTCGGCCGCGCCGGTGGCGGCGACGGTGCCGACGTAGCTGTAGGGCACCTGCTTCTTCTCGAGCGCCTGGACCCAATTGCGTTCGTTCGCCAGGTGAGCGGCGGCGGTGCCGAACCGGGCGGTTTCCCGGACGATCCGGATGACGGGCGGTGGGGTCGGGCCGAGCCAGGCGCTCTGGGCGTCGAGGCCGATGGGCGTGGCGAGGAGGACAAGGCCGGCGAGGGCGGTGAGGAGTCGGGGACGCATGGGGCGCTCCACGGTCGGGATATGAGCGAACCTATGCGGGAACCCGCGCCCGGCAAGCCCTTGAATCCGGTCCCGCCGGGTGCAAGGTTTGGGGAGTCCGGGGGCGTAGCTCAATTGGTAGAGCAACGGGCTTTTAACCCGTAGGTTCTGGGTTCGAGACCCAGCGCCCTCATTCCAGTCCTTCCCGGACGGATCCTCCCACCCCAGGCGCGATGCATCCGTCCCTTCCCTTCCTCTACGTCCTCAGCGAATGGGCCATCCGGTTCGTGATGCTGGTGTACGTGCCCCAGCGGCGCACCCCCGCCGCGGCGCGGACCTGGCTGCTGCTGATCTTCCTGCTGCCCTGGCCCGGCTTCCTCCTCTACGCCGTCATCGGCCGGATCAAGTTTCCCGCCTGGCGCTTTGCCCGCCAGCGGGAGGTGTCGGGAATGATCCGCGAGTGGCAGCGCACCCGTCCGGTGCACCCCGGTCCGGGCCAGCCGGACGGGAGCGTCCCGGCGCTGGTGCACGCCCTCGGCGACTTCCGGGCCCTCGGCGGCAACACCATCGAGCTCCTGCCCGACTACGCCGGTTCGATCGCCAGGCTGGCGCAGGAAATCGACGGCGCCCGGGAATCCGTCCACCTCCTCTACTACATCTTCGCCGACGATGACCACGGGGGGCAGGTCGTCGAGGCGGTGCTCCGCGCCAAGGCGCGCGGCGTCGAATGCCGGGTGCTGGTCGACTCGGTCGGGTCGCGGAAGTTCGGGCTCCCCGCGCTGCTGCAGCGATTCCGGGCGGCCGGCATCCCGTGCCACGAGGCGCTGCCGGCCGGCCTCTTCCGGCGCGGCGCCGCGCGGTTCGACCTCCGGAACCACCGGAAGGTGGCGGTCATCGACAATCGCGTCGGCTTCACCGGGTCGCAGAACCTCGTCAATCCGGGATTCGTGCCCGGGTACCCCAACGAGGAGCTGGTCTCGCGGGTGACGGGGCCGGTCGTCCTGCAGCTGCTGGCGGTGTTCCTCCAGGACTGGTTTTTCGAGACCGGCGAGCTGCCGCTCGATCCCGAGCAGGTGGAGCTGCCGGCGGAGGTGGGCACGTCGGTGGCGCAGGTCCTCCCGAGCGGCCCGGGCTACGCCCGGGAAAACGCGCAGGAACTGCTCGTCCACCTCTTCCACCGCGCCCGCCGCCGGATCGTGATCACCACCCCCTACTTCGTGCCCGACGCCCCCTTCCTGCAGGCGCTCCGCACGGCGGTGCGCCGGGGCGTCGAGGTCCACCTCGTGGTGGCCTACCCGGTGGACAAGTGGGTCATGGCGCTGGCCCAGCGCTCCTACTTCGACGAATTGCTCTCCGCCGGGGTCCGGATCCACATGTACCGCCCCCATTTCCTCCATGCCAAGCATGTGAGCATCGACGACGACCTGGCGATCGTCGGGTCGGTGAACATGGACATCCGGTCGTTCGCGCTGAACGCCGAGGTGGCCCTCCTGGCCTACGACCCGAAGGTGGTCGAGGCCCTCCGCGCCGTGCAAGAACGGTACTTCGCGGCGGCCACCGAGCTCACCGCGGAGGCCTGGGCACGCCGTCCGCTCTGGGTGCGGGTGGCGCAGAACACCGCCCGCCTCGGCGACTCGCTCCTCTGACGGGGGCGGTTACCTTTCGACCTCGCTTCGGGGGTGAGGCTACCCTCTTCCACTCCGCACGGGACGGTGCATGAGCCTGATCTGGTTGAACGGAGAGTGGTGCGACCGCGACTCGGCCCGGGTGTCGGTCTACGACCATGGCCTGCTCTACGGCGACGGCGTCTTCGAGGGGATGCGGGTCTATGGCGGCCGTCCCTTCCGCCTCGCGGAACACCTCGACCGGCTGTACGACTCGGCGCAGGCCATCTGGATCACCGTCCCGATGCCCAAGGACGAGATGGCGCGCATCACGGAGGAGGGGGTCAAGCGCGCGGGGCTGACCGAGGGCTACCTCCGGCACGTGGTGACGCGCGGGGTCGGCGACCTCGGCCTCGACCCGAGGAGCTGCCCGGTGCCGTCGGTCTTCATCGTCTTCGACACCCTCCGGCTCTGGCCGGCGGAGCGCTACGAGAAGGGGTTGACGATGATCAGCGCGGCCACGCCAATGCCGCACCGGGAGACGCTGTCCCCGCGGGTCAAGTCGCTCAACTACCTTCCGCACATCATGGCCAAGCTGGAGGGCATCCAGGCGCAGATGGACGAGGTGCTGATGCTCGACAAGACGGGGTATGTGGCGGAGGCGTCGGGGATGAACATCTTCATCGTGCGCCGGGGCGTCGTCACCACCCCGCCGGCGTGGCAGGGGATCCTCCGGGGCGTCACCCGCGACCTGGTCATCGAACTGGCGGGGCAGGCGGGGCTCACGGTCCGGGAGGAACCCATCAACCGGTATGACGTCTACACCGCCGAGGAGGCGTTCCTGACCGGCACCGCCGCCGAGATCGCGCCGATTCGCTCGCTGGATGGCCGGCAGGTGGGAGCCGGCCCCGTGGGCCCCGTCACCCGCGACCTGATGCATCGATTCAAGGCGATCACCCGGGGATGAATCGCCGCCCTTGACCACCCTCTCCGCCGCGGCGCATATTCGCCGGGCTGCCTGAAGGGGAGAGCACATGTCCTGGCGAGTCGTCGAGCACGGCGACACCACCTGGAAAGTCTCGTTCGCCGCCGAACGCACCGCCAACACCGCGCACTGGCGGCTGGTGCTGTCGTTCCGCGCCGCGGAGCCGGAGGCGCGCGCGTTCTGGGCGCCCTACCCGCTCGAATCGACTTCCCGGTCCGCCCTCTACAGCCAGGCCGATCGCATCACCGCCGACCGGCTGGCGGCCATCCTGTCCGAACACCTCGGCTGAGCGGGGCACGCCATGACGCAGGTTTCGTTTCAGGATCTCCGCCGCATTGCCGACTCCCTCACCTCGCTTCGGGGGAAGTCGGTCGCGGCCGCCGTCATGCGGTCGGACCTGCGCCAGCTCCGCCTCGAGACCGAGGACGGGCTGATGATGGTGCTGACCGTCGAACTGGACGAGGCGGGGAGACCGAGGCTGGAGGTGGACGTCGTGCGCCAGCCGGAGGAGCCCGGCCGGCAGCTCGAGGTGAGGTTCGACGCGGTCTAGTCCGCTCCCCCGAGCGCCTGCCACACCTCTCGCGACACCCGGGCCATGTACGCCTCCGCGTCGGCCGGCGTCCCGAACCCCCGCGTCACGATCACCAGGACATACGGCGGCCGGCCGGGCGGCATGACGAGCGCGGCGTCATGATTGATGCCGGTGATGTTGCCGGTCTTGCTGGCCACCGGCGTCCCGGGGGGGAGCCCCGCCGGAATCCCGCCCCGGAATTCCTGGTGCGAGAGGATGTCCAGCATCACGGCGCTGGACGCCTCGGTGCCGGCCCGGCCGGTCCCGATGGCGGCGAGCAGGACGGCCAGGTCGCGCGCGGTGGTGGTGTTGCTGAGCCCGCGGTCGAAGGCCTTCTGGTCCTCCACGCCGCGCAGGACGACGATCGAATCGGCGCCGAGCGCGCGGGCGGTGGCCTGGACCTGCGGGGCGCCCAGCTCGGCGATCAGCAGGTTGGTGGCGAAGTTGCTGCTCCGGGTGATCATCAGGGAGGCCAGGAGCCTCGCCGGGGCGGTGCGCCCCTCGAGGGTGTCGAGCCCAGGCTCCGGGGGCAGGGTGTAGGTGGAGCTGTCCACGATGGACCGGAACTCGTTGCGCACCAGGACCGGCTGGTCCCAGCTGTAGGTGCCGGCGTCCACCCGGCGGGCCAGTTCCAGCAGCACCGGCAGCTTCATGGTGCTGGCGGCGTGGACCCGCCAGCCGGCGTTGACCCAGAGGGTGTCGCCGGAGCCGAGGTCGATCACCGCCAGGCCCACCTCGGTCCCGGGCGGGTTGGTTCCGGCCCCCAAGTTGCTACGAAGCTCGAGGGGGATCTGCGCGCCGGCTGCGGAGGCCGACAGCGACGCAAGGCTGCACAGCAGGGCGAGTCGTTTCATGCCGGGGAGAGTATCCCCCTCCGGCGACACACTCAAGAGAGCCGATGCCAGACACCCATCCGCGCTTGCGTTTTGCCGAGTTCCGGCTGGATCGCCTCCCCAGCGGGCGATGCAGCGCGGCGGTCGTCCTGACCAGCCACACCGGGGCGCGCTACGAGGGCGAAGCCCAGGGGCTCGCCTCCCAGGCGGGCGAATTGCGGTGCGCGGCGCAGGCCTGCATCACCGCCCTGACCCAGTCGGTCGAGGGCCAGCTCAGCTTCGAGTGCCTCGGCGTCAAGGCGATTCGCGCCTTCGACGCCACCGTGGTGATCGTGTCGCTCGCCACCCAGGGTGAAGGGGCGCCGAAGCGCGTCGTTGGATCCGTCCTGACCGAGGACGACCCCACCCGGGCGGCGGCGCTGGCGGTCCTGAACGCCACAAACCGCCTCCTGGGCCACCGGTACTTCGTGGACTGATTCCGCGACCCCGGCACCTTTGCAGGCATCTTTCGTAGGATACCCCTGAGGGGTGCGGCGCTCCGCCCCGATCGAGGGGCCGGCCCCGCACCGCCGGCCGGTCCGGCCGGACCCGCTCCTTGCTCGCTAAGTTGTTGCTGTACAAGGTTTTACTGTCTATCTCGCGTTCACTGGTCGTTGCGGCATAGCTTTGGCTCCATATCCGGGGCGAACGGCCTGTTACATACTGGGATTCGCCCTGGGAGTGGCGCCTGCCCGGCGCTGCTCAAGGAGCCATTTCGCGTGCATCGATCCGGCCTGTTCCTCCTGATTGCCTCCCTCGCCGCCTGCAGCGGGCACCCGGCGCCGGCCACGGCGCCCGTGCCGGCCAATGCCGGCCCGACTGCGGCTGCCGCGGCCCCCGCGCCCTCGCCTTCGGCGGGTGCGGTCCAAGTCGCCACGGGTACCACCGCCTCCACCTCCATTGACGCCGACAGCCTGGCGCTCGACATCGTGGCTGCCGACTCCGCGGCCGACGCCGAGGCGCTGGCGGCGCTCGACCTGGCCACCCCCGACAGCAGCCCGGAGCCGGAGTTTGCCCACGGCGGCGGGGCCGACGGGCTCGACGTGGTGACCTCGTGGGACATCGACGTCGAGACCTACGCCTCGCATGACCGGGTGCAGTACTACCTCGACTTCTTCCAGGGTCCCGGCCGGGAACGGATGGCGGTCTGGCTGACCCGGCTTCCGCGCTACGAGGCGATGATCCGCGAGCAGCTGCAGGCCAACGGGGTCCCGGAGGACATGGTCTACCTCGCGCTGATCGAGAGCGGCTTCTCGAATTCGGCGGTGAGCCGCGCCCGGGCCACCGGGATGTGGCAGTTCATGAAGGGCACGGGGCGGATGTACGGCCTCCAGGTCAACACCTACGTCGACGACCGCCGCGACCCGGTCAAGTCCACCGCCGCCGCGGCGCGCCACCTGAACGACCTCCAGGAGCGCTTCGGCTCGATCTACCTCGCCGCCGCCGCGTACAACGCCGGCGCCGGGAAGGTGTCGCGCGGGCTGCGGGGCCTGCCGGCCGGCACCGTCAGCACCGCGAGCAGCGCCGACGAGGCCGAGGACGAGGAGATCAACAACGACGCGGAGTTCTTCCGCCTCTACGACACGAAGTACCTCCGCCGCGAAACGAAGGACTACGTCCCGAAGCTGATCGCCGCGGCGCTGATCGCGAAGGAGCCCGCCAAGTACGGCTTCGAGGTGCCGGCCGACGTCCCGCCGTTCTCCTATGACTCGATCGTCGTCCCGACGCAGACCGGGCTCGACGTCATCGCGCGGCTCTCCGGCGCCAGCGTGGCCGAGCTCCGCGACCTCAACCCCCAGTACATCCGGATGGTGACGCCGCCGGGCCGGTCGGCGGTGGTGCGCGTGCCGGTCGGGTCCGGCGAGCAGCTGGCCGCGGCGTACGCCGAGTTGCCCGCGTCGAAGCGGATCGCCTACCAGACTCACGTCGTGCGGAGCGGCGAGACGATCTCGGGCATCGCGAAGCGCTACCGGGTGAGCACCGCCGAAGTGCGCGACGCGAACCCCAAGATTCCGCGTTCCGGGATGATCCGGGTGGGCCAGCAGCTCATCATCCCGACCAACGGGCTCACCCCCGAGACGCGCGCCGCGATCGCCGCCACGCAGGGCAGCACCCACGGCCCGTCGCGCGGCGCCACCACCTACACCGTCCGCCGGGGCGACACCCTCTCCGGTATCGCCCGGCGGTACGGGATCAGCACCTCGTCGCTCAAGCGGATCAACGGGCTCTCGAGCGACCGGCTCACGGTCGGTCAGAAGCTGCGGCTCCGCGGCTCCGGCTCCGCGGCCTGAGCCGGCCCCACCCCGCGGCAGAACGGCCGGGCAATCGCCCGGCCGTTCGTCGTTCGGGGGCACCGCTGCCGGTTAGATTCCCCGCCACACCGCCAATGGGGAGGACCGCCTGACGCCGGATGTCACGCCCGCAGTCGCCCGCCGCCTGGGCACCTGGCTGGCCCTGTGGGCCGCCATGGTGCTGCTCCTGGTGCTGATCGGCGGCGCCACCCGCCTCACCGAGTCGGGGCTCTCGATCACCGAGTGGAAGCCGGTCACCGGCGTCGTGCCGCCGCTCACCCACGCCGCGTGGGAGGCGGAGTTCAGCCGCTACCGGCAGATCCCCGAGTACACCGAGCTCAACGCGGGGATGTCGCTCCGGCAATTCAAGGCGATCTACCTCTGGGAGTTTGCCCACCGCTTCTGGGCCCGGCTCGTCGGGCTGGCGCTGGCGCTGCCGATGGTGGTGTTCCTGTGGCGGGGCCAGCTGCGCGGACGCCTGGCGTGGCGGGTCGGCGGCCTGCTGGCGCTCACCGCCCTGCAGGGTGCGCTCGGCTGGTACATGGTGAA
>DASUFQ010000059.1:0-3951 GCA_036274515.1 Gemmatimonadales bacterium
ACCGACCCCACCGGCCGGATCGCGCGCTATCCCGCCATGCTCGCGGCGCGGGACAGCGTGACCGGTGCCATGCGGATTCCCGTCGAGCCGGCCGATCTCGCGGTGATGGAGCCAAAGCGCTCGGCGCCTGCGGCCACGGAGCCGAAGCCGGGATCGCCGTCGCCCCGTCCGGCACCGAAGTCGGCGGAACAGTCCAACCCGCTCGGCCGGATCCTTCCGGTCCACTGAGCCTGCCCTCTCTCATCGTGGAGCCCTCGTGACGCAGCCGCCCGCTGTGCCCGCCGGTCCTCCTCCTGCCGCGCGTCCGGCTCCACGGTTTCGCGGGTGTCTCGTGCTGCCGCTGGTCCTCGCGGCAGCGCTCGCTGCCTTGTGGTACTTCGTGGTGCTGCAGCCTCGGCTTCGGTTCACCAACCGGCTGGTGGCACCGGTGCGGCTCGGGGTGGGGGAGGGGGCCTCGCGCACCGTCGCCCCGGGAGCCACGGTGACCGTCCGGGTACCGCGCGGGCGCACCCTGGTGGCCGAATGGGAAATGATCCGCCCGCTCAGCGCCGACAGTCTGCCGATGGGTGAGGCGGTGCAGGGAGCGATGGTGGTGCGGGAGGTTCGCGGGACATTGCAAGCGGAGGCCCGCCCGCGCACGGGCAAGGCCGACTTCTTCGCGCCGCTCATCAGCAATGGCGGCACCGAGGCGATCCGGGTGATGGTGAACGCCGGGCTTCAGGGCGCGGTGGATTGCGGCTGCGCGGTGCGGCCCGGCGCTACCCGGGTGTTCGTCGGGTACTACCGCCTCTATCAGAACAGCACGGTCCGGGCACTCGGAGTGACAAGCCGACGCGAGGCCACGTTCCACGACCTCGGCCTGCAGGTCACCCGCTCCGATGGTGCCCTAGGTCTCCGGTTCGAGGACCGCGATCTCAGGCCGCCGATCCGCCCCTAGAATTCCCCGGCGAGTCGCCGGAAGTGGGGATCTCCGCGGAGCGGCGCCCAGACCGGGTCGACGCGGAGCAAGGCCGAAGTGAAGTCCATCGGGACCGACAGCACGTGCTCCAGTCGCGCGAGGGCGCTGTCGCGCTCCCCGAGCATCGTGTAGATCCGGGCCAGCTCCAGCTCACGGTACCCACCGCCCCAGGCGTCCTTGTTGTACGGCAGCAGCTCTGTTGCCCGGCGGCCGGCCCGCAGCGCCTCCTCCCGCCGCCCCGCTCCCGCATAGGCGATCCCCAAAGCACCGGTTAAGCCGGCGTCGTCCGGGCTGCGAACCAGCGCCGCCCGCAGCGCCGCCGCGGCGGAGTCGGCGTAGGCCCGGGCTACCGCCTGGTGGCCCATCAGACCATGCAGATCGGCCGCCGACAGCGACCGGGATGAAGTGTAGAGCTGACCGATGGTCACCTCCTGAGTGACCCCGGCCAACCGTTCGAGGGCGTCAGAGTAGCGTCCCTCCATGCCGTCCAACCACACCAGGGCGTAGCGAAGCACATCCGGATCGCGGGCGTTCCGCGCCACACCCTCCTCGACGGTCCGGCGAGCGTCCGCGATGGCGCCGCCGGCGAGGATCTGGGCCTGTGCCTTTTGCAGGTAGCTCACCGCCTGATCCGGGGCCAGAGCGATCGCGCGGTCCCACTGCTGTATCGCCTCGGGGAAGCGGCGCAGGATCCGGTATGTCTCCGCCACGCCGCGGGCTCGCTCGGCGCCGCGCGGGTCCAGCGCCAGCCCACGGGTGAAGCCGGCCAGCGCACTCTCGAACCGGCCCTGCCGCCGCTGCACCGCCGCGATTCCAGAGATGATGTCCGCGTCGTTCGGCCGGGCCCTGAAGGCCCGGCCGAAGTGCTGCAGCGCCCCGGTGTAGTCCCGATGGCCCCAATAGGCGTACCAGCCTTGAGCCAACTCCACGTCGGGCGTCCCAGGCGCGAGCGCCACTGCCCGATCGAGCGCCTGCTCGGCCAGCTGCAACCGCGCGGGCGTGGGATCGTGACGGAACCAGTAGAGCCCCAGGTGGGCATAGGCCAGGCGGGCCCAGGCGAGGGCGAACGTGCTGTCCCGACGGACCGCCTGTTCGTACATGCCGACAGCCGCGTGCATGTCCTGACTGGCGGTGCCTCGATTGACGAACCCGTTGGCCTGCAGGAAGAGGTCGTAGGCCTCCAGATCACTGGTCGGCGCCGCCGCGGCCGAGTCGCTCCGTCGCAGGGCTACGCCCAGCGCGGCCGCGACCTTTTCCGCGATGTCGGTCTGGACCTGGAAGATGTCGGCCAGCACCGCGTCGTAGCGCTCGGTCCAGAGCTGGGTCCCATCGGCCGCCCGGACGAGCTCCGGCGTCACCCGCACCCGCCCGGGCCCATCCGGCGCTCGCTGCCAGCGAATGGAGCCCTCCAGCACGTAGTCCACGTCGAGGTCTCGCACGATGGCTGCCAGATCCGGGTCGCGCCCGGCGTACTTGGCGGCGCTGCTGCGGGCGATAACCTCGAGCCCGCCCAACTGCCCGGTCCGACTGGTGATCTCGTCGGTGACGCCCTCGGCGAAGTACTGATCTCCAGGTGCGCCGAGGTTCGTGAACGGCAGGACCGCGACCCGCGGCGTGCTCGTCGCTCCGCTGGGCGTCTCCGCCTGGCCCCGGCCCCACAGCCGATAGCCCGCTACGAGCAGGGCGGCTGCGACGGCGGTCGCCACGGCCACCAGGACCAAGCGTCTCCGTCCCAGCCGAACGCTGCTGGGCTCAGCCGAGGGGACCGTTCCAAGCGCCGTGCTCCAGCGCGGGGCGAGCGCTTCGGCGAATTGGGCCACGGGGTTGAACCGGTCCGCCGGCGTCTTGGCGAGCGCGCGGGCGAGCGTGCCAGCCAGCTCGGCGGGCACGGCGGGCCGAATCTGGGTGATCGGCGGCGGGGCGGCGGCGACATGCTGATGAATCACGCTCGCGGCGGTGGGACCACTAAAGGGGGGCTGCCCGGCGAGCATCTCGTAGAGGACGCAGGCCAGACTGTACAGATCGCTCCGGCCGTCCAGCTCGGTTCCCCCGGCGGCCTGCTCCGGACTCATGTAGGCGGGAGTCCCCAAGGTGATGCCGGTGGCGGTGAGCTCGTCGCCGCCCGCGGCGCTTACCGCGCGGGCAATGCCGAAGTCGGCCACCACCGCATGGCCTGCGTCGAGCAGGATGTTCTCCGGCTTGATGTCGCGATGGACGATGCCGCGTCCGTGGGCATAGGAGAGCGCGTCGGCCACTTCGCGGGCGATCCGCAGCGCCTCGTCGATCGGCAGCTGCCGCTCCCGGTTCAGGCGGTCGCGCAGCGATTGGCCGTCGACGTAGGGCATCACGTAGAAGAGCACGCCGGTTCCACCCGATGCAGGACGGGCCTCGCCGGAATCGTAGAGTGGCAGGATGTGGGGGTGATGCAGGGCGGCGGCGATTTCGATTTCCCGGAGGAACCGCTCGGCTCCCAGCACCCCGGCCAGCTCGGGACGCACGACCTTGATCGCCACCTGGCGGTGGTGCTTCAGGTCCTCGGCGAGATAGACCACCGCCATCCCGCCCTGTCCCAGCTGGCGCTCGATCCGGTAGCGGTCGGCCAGGGCGGCGGCAACGGCGATCGTGGCGGCATCGGCCATCGGCCGAGGGTTCCGATCGGTTGGATGGTGAAGGGGAAGCGGTGTGACTTGGCTAGTAGGATACGCCCGCCGGCGCCGACTGGCCACCCGGTTCCGGTCAGTCTCGCCGCCGCCGCGCTCGCAGGATGGCCCCCGGCGTGACCGCCGCGAAGCCGTACTTCTCCCGCACCTTGTCCACCGCCGCCGTGAGCTCCCGGCGCCGACGGCGCTCCTCGGACTCGAAGAGATCGGCCTCCGCCGCGACGCCGAGGTTGGTCACCGCCACCCCGATCAGCCGCACGCCCCGATTCCTCGCGCGCACACCGTCGAAGGCCTGCTGGAAGAGCGCCCGGACGGCCTGATAGATCTCGCCGT
>DASUFQ010000060.1:0-18805 GCA_036274515.1 Gemmatimonadales bacterium
GCGCAGGGCCGCGGCCTGGCCGGCCACCAGTTCCAGCGCCGCCACGAGGGTCTCCTCGTCCCGGGGGCCGTCGTAGCGGATGCCGTCAATGAACAGCGTCGGGGTGCCATTCACGCCGCTCCGCACCCCGCCGATGAACGAGGTGCGCACCTGGGCGGCGTACCGCTCCTCCTGCAGGTCCTGCAACACCCCCGCGGGATCCACCCCGGCCTCCGCGGCGTACCGCGCGAGGCTGGCGTCGTCGAGCGCCCGCTGGTGCTCGAAGATGAGGTCGTGCATGGCCCAGTAGGCGGCCGGCCCGCCGCGCTCCGCCACCGATTCGGACGCCTCCGCCGCATGCGCCGCGTGCGGGTGGATCTCCGCGAGCGGAAAGTTCCGGAAGACGAACCGGAGGCGCTCGCCCAGCCGCTGCTTGACCCGCTTGAGGATCGGGTAGGCGGCGCCGCAGTACGGGCACTCGAAATCGCCATACTCGACGAGCGTGACCAGCGCGGCGGCGTCGCCGCCCTGCACGTGGTCCCGCGCGGTCAGCGGCGGGAGGGCGCGGGATGCGGTCATGGGGAATTCCGCGCGGTGGCGGCCTCGGTGGGGGTGAGCTGCTCCAGCGCGTCGAGAATGCCGTCGGCGCCGGGGTTGACCTCGTCCGGCGAGAGAAAGCTCCAGCGGATGACCCCCTCGCCGTCAATCACGAAGAGGGCGCGGCCGCTCGTCCCCTCCCCGTGGTTGTAGACCCCGTACGCGCGGGACACCGCGCCCTTCGGCTCGAAATCGCTGAGGAGGGTCAGTTGGAGCTTGCGCTCCGCGGCGAAGGCGGCGTGGCACCAGGGGCCGTCCACCGAAATGCCAAGGAGAACGGCCTGGAATCGGTCGAATTCCGCGCGAATGGCGCTGTACAGCGCCATCTGGTCGCCGCAGACCGGGCTCCAGTCGGCGGGATAGAAGGCCAGCACCACCGGGCGGCCGCGGAACTCTTCGAGGGACACCGACCGACCGGGCGCGGTCGGCAGCCGGAACGCGGGGGCGCGGGTGCCCGCCGGCAGCGGGCGGTCGGGGGTGGGAGAGGGATCGGGAGTCGTCATGGAACCTCCTGTATCGGCGACCTCGCGGGCACGCCTGGAGGCGGAACATCGGCAGCGGCTTCCAGGAGCGCCGCACCAGGCGCCCGGCGGAGAGCCGCGCCAGGCGCCGGTGGAACCCGGCGCCGGGAAAGGCGGCGCACACCTCCCAAGAAGTGTACCGGGAAGCCCGAACCGCACCAGCCCCCTCGACCCATGGCCGTGGTCCCGGCGGTCCACGAGGATGGGCGGCGCGTCGAGCCCCCGGATGCTCCTGTCGTAGTGGTCCGTCACCCGCTCGAGCCCGAGCCACTCGAGCGACGTCAAGGCCCGCCCGGGGCGCAAGGAAGGGAGCGACATCGCCATCCATCGGGTCGTGGAAATGCAGCGGGCGGCACGCGAACGTGCCGCCCGTTGCAATCCCCGGCGAGGACTCTGCGGCGCCGGGCGCTAGTGCCCCATGTCGTGCGGCACCCGCACCTCCGCCGTGGCCTCCGTCGCGTTGCCCGAGCCGTCCGTCACCCGGTACACGAAGGTGTAGATCCGGCCGGTCCCCGTGCCGGAACGCTCCGAGCGCACCTGCACGCTGCGGTCGTCGGTGCCCAGGGCGGCGCCGGCAATGTCGCCCGTGGTGTCGCCGTCGCCGAGGCCGTTGTCCGGCTCGTTGCTGGTGACGGACACCAGCTCCACCGTCGTGTTCGGGTCGCAGTCCTGGATGTCCAGGATCGCGCTGACCGTCTTCATCTTGTGGTTCGGCGGCCAGAGCCGGTCGGGGCTCATCCGGAGCGACACCACCGGCGGCTCGCTGTCCGTGACCGTCACCGTGACCTCGTCGGTGTCGCTGGCGCCGACGGTGTCGGTCGCCTTCAGCGTCACCACGTTGAGGCCCACCGGGAGCGTGACCTCGACCACCTCGCCCTCGGCGATCAGGCTGTCGCCCAGGAACCACTCGTACGACACGATGTCGTCGTTGGTCCCCTCGGTGGAGTTGGGGTCGGTCGAGGCCGACCCGTCCAGCGTGACCGGAGTGCCGCAGTCGGCCGCCTGGTCCTCCCCCGCCTCCGCCGTCGGCGCGATGTCCACGACCACCACGATGGACTTCGTGAAGGCCCCCGACACCCCCATCACGGTGATTTCCCGCGGTCCAGACTCCGTGACCGCCAGGGTGTCCTCGGCAAAGCCGTCGGCGTCGGTGGTGTCCGGCACCCCCGCCGAGGCGAGCGTCCCGCCGGTCGTGCTGAAGAGCACCTCGGCGCCGCTCACCGAATCGAGCGCGGCGTCCAGCACCAGCGCCGTAATGACCGAGGAGCCGATCAGCTCGTTGGTGACCGGATCGCGCGGCGCCAGGAGGTCGTTCGGATCGAGGATGATGGTGTCGGGGACCGCCGTGAGGTTGACCCCCTCCTCGAGGACCACCAGCGACTGGTTGTTGCCCCCGACACCGTCGGGCCCGCTGCTCTCGCAGCCGGCCAGAAGGGTCAGCCCCGCCAGCAGAGCGGCGGACGAGCGAAGTGTGAAGCGGCGCATCGGTTCCTCCTGTGCTCGGCACCTGGCATGCAAGTTCTTGCACTCGAACTGTTTAGCCTGAATCCTGAAGATACCATGCGGACCGCACGCCGCCAGAGCGGGCTCAGGGCGACGGCCGCTCCGCGTCCATCAGCCGCCGGGTGAAGTAGGTGTACTCCAGCGCGTTGGTGAACGCGCGCTCCTTGATGTTGGCCCCCGAGCCGTGGCCGCCCTGGATGACCTCGTAGAAGAGGTACGGGATTCCCATGGCGCTGAGCCGGGCCGCGAACTTCCGGGCGTGCTGCGGCCCCACCCGGTCGTCCCGCGTCGTGGTCCAGATGAACGGCTCCGGGTACTTCACCCCCGGCCGGAGGTTGCTGTACGGCGAGATGGACGCGAGGAAGGCGCGCTCCTCCGGCACCGACACGCTCCCGTACTCCCCCACCCACGACGCCCCCGCCTGGATCTGCTCGTAGCGCAGCATGTCGAGCAGCGGCACCTGGATGTCTACCGCGCCGAACAGCTCGGGGTGCTGGGTGAACTCCACCCCCATCAGGAGGCCGCCGTTCGAGCCCCCCATGATCCCCAGTCGCTTCGGCGTGGTGAGCTTCCGCTTGACCAGGTCTCGCGCCACCGCCGTGAAGTCGTCATAGACGACCTGGCGCTTCGTCTTGAGCCCCGCCTCGTGCCACGCCGGCCCGAATTCCCCGCCGCCCCGGATGTTGGCCAGCGCATACACCCCGCCCCGTTCCAGCCAGAGCTTGCCGACGTTGGGGTTGTACGAGGGGGTCATGCTGGCCTGGAATCCGCCGTATGCGTAGAGGATGGTCGGCGAGCTCCCGTCCAGCCGCACATCCGTCCGGCGCACCACGAAGTACGGCACCTTCGTCCCGTCCGCCGAGGTGGCCTCCAGCTGCTCCACCACCAGCCCGGCGGCGTCGAACTTCGGCGCCGTCGTCTTGCTGACCGTCCAGGTCACCGCGTCGGCGTTCACGTGCACCAGGGTGGTCGGCGCCAGGAAACCGGTGACGGTGAGGAAGGCGTCGCTCTTGTGCTCGTCGGTGGAGACGATGGAAATGGATGAATTGTCCCGCAGGTCGAGCGGGCGCCGGAGCCAGCCGCCATCGGCCTTCGGGATGTACACCGAGGCGCGCCCCCGGACATTCTCGTAGCTGGTGACCAGTAGCCGGTCCCGGGTAGCGGCGATGCTGCCGAGCGTCTCGCGCGGCCCCGGCACGTACACCGGCGTCGGCTGCAGGCTGCCCGGATGCGCCATGGCCGCCGACAGTTCCACCGACACCAGCGACCCCGCGGCATGCTCGGCGCCGCCGGCGGTCCACGGCTCCGACAGCCGCACCAGCATCCGCCCCCGGACCAGCGCCACGAGGCCCGACTTGAGCGGCATGTTGAGCGGCAACAGCCCCGCCGGCGTGAAGAGGCGGCGCTCCGACTCAAAGAAGGACACCCCGCGCCGCACCCCGACGGCCCGCTGCCCCTGCCCGTCGGTGAGCAGGAACGGCCCCGCGCTCACGTCGGACGGCTCGCCGCGGAACACCTCGACGGCGCCGGCGAGCGGTACCCCCCGCGGCAGCTTCTTCACGACGTAGGCGTACCCCGAGGCGGTGAGTTCTCCAGCCACCCACTCCCGGGCCACGAGGAGGGTGTCGTCGGTGACCCACTCCACGCTCTGCTTGCCGCGCGGCAGCGTGAAGCCGCCGGCCACGAACTCGCCGGTGGCCAGGTCGAACTCCCGGATGGTCGAGGCGTCCTCTCCGCCCACCGAGAGGTAGATCAGGCAGCGGCGCCCGCTCGGCGAATCGCAGTCGGCCCCCTGCCAGACCCAGTTTTCCCCCTCCGCCGCCGCCAGGGTGTCGATGTCCAGCACCGTGGTCCACGACGGCGTGGCGCCGGCGTAGTCGGCCAGGGTCGTCGTCCGCCAGATCCCGCGGACATGCGCCCGATCCTGCCAGAAGTTGTAGACCCGCCCGTTGATGATCGAGGGATAGGGAATCCGGTCCTCGGCCTCGCCGATGGCCACCGCCTGGTCGTAGAGCCGCTGGAAGTGCGGATCCTCCTGGAGCACCGCCAGGGTCCGGGCGTTCTCCGCCTTGACCCAGTCGAGCGCCCGGGGTCCGTTGAGCTCCTCGAGCCAGACGAAGGGATCGCTGGTGTCGGCCGCGGCGCGGGGCGCGGTGGCGGCTTGCTGCGCCACCGCCCCGGTCGCCACACCGGCGGAAAGGAGTGCCAGGCTCCAGAAGAAATTCTTCATCATTACGCTCCGTGCACGGATGAGAGGCCGCTGCCTGCGGGATCGGCAAGATAGCAGAAAATACAGGAACGAGGACTGAGGACTTGGGACTGGGGACTGCGACCCCGCGTCCCCCCTCTCCATTTCATGGAGAGGGGGACAGGGGGTGAGGCGAGAGGAGCGAGGGACAGAGGGTGAGGTGGGAAGCGCGAGGAACGAGGATTGAGGACTGACCCCCCGAGTCCCCCCTCTCCATCCCATGGAGAGGGGGACAGGGGGTGAGGCGAGACGAGCGAGGGCCAGCGCGTGAGGCGAGAAGGGCGAGGAGCGAGGACTGGGGACAGGGGGCGTGGCGAGAAGAGCGAGGACAGGAAACGACCAGGGATTAGGTCTAGGCAGGCCGAATCGCGGTTTGAGGGGTGGGCGTATGCCCACCCCGGAGCAAAGGATCGAACCGTGATTGTGTGGGGCAGAAGGCCGAATCGCAGTTTTAGGGGTGGGCGTATGCCCACCCCGGGTGAGGCCGCGCACGACGTCGGCTTACCCCAGCAACAGCATCGCCACCGCACCCATCAGCACCACGAGCCCGCCGATCAGCGCCGGCACCTTCCACCGCTTCCACCCCGCCTTCGGCACCGACGTGTACTCCCCGCTGATGACCGCCGGGTCGTCCAGCAGGCGGATCAGGTCGGCGGCAAACTTCGGTCGGTCGCGCGGTTCCTTCTGCAGCAGCTGGTCGATGACCCTGGAAAACGCCTGCGGCACGTCGTAGCGGCGGGTCGCCACCGAGGGAGGCGTCTTGGTGACATGCGAGGCCATGACCTGCTGCGGCGAGAGGCCGTGGAAGGGCGCGGTGCCGGTCAGCATTTCCCAGGCGACGATGCCGAGGGCGTAGAGGTCGGCCCGGTGATCGGTGGTCGGATCCCCCGCCGCCTGCTCGGGGGCCATGTACGCCGGCGTGCCGACCGCCAGCCCCGTGGCCGTGACCCCCGCCTGCGAGATCATGCTGCCCGACGCCCCGCGGCGGCGCGGCGCCTGGGAGGCGTCGAGCGCCTTGGCCACGCCGAAGTCGGTCACCACGGCGGTGCCCCCGGTGAGCATGATGTTGTCGGGCTTGATGTCCCGGTGGACCACGTCGTTGGTGTGGGCGTAGGAGAGGGCCCGCGCCACATCCTTCAGGACGTTGACCGCCTCCCGCACCGACAGCGGACCCCGCGCCAGCCGGGCGCGCAGCGACTCGCCGTCGATGAACGGCATCACGAAGAAGGGGAGCCCGTCCACCTCGCCGGCGCTCAGGACCGGGACGATGTGCGGGTGCTGGAGCGCGGCGGAGACCAGGATTTCCCGCTTGAAGCGCTCCACCGACACCGCGGCGGCGAGGTCGGGCGGGAGCACCTTGACGACGACCGCCCGCTGCAGCGCGTTGTCCCGCGCCCGATACACGGTGGACATCCCCCCGCCCGTCAGCTCGTCCTCGAGCGTGTACGCGGCGCCCAGCACCCCTTGCAGGGCGTCGCGCGGGGAAGGCACCAGGGCGTCCATGTCGGTTCGGCCGCCCTACTCGTACCGCAGGGCGCGGACCGGGTCGAGCCGGGAGGCGCGGAGGGCCGGCACCAGCCCCGCGGCGAGCGCCACGACCGCCAGGACGCCGAGCGCCATCAGCAGCACCCCCGGGTCGCCGCCGTCGAGCTGGAAGAGGAGCGACTGCGCCACCCGGCCGATGAAGAACGCCGCCACCAGGCCGATGCTCCCCCCGACCAGCGTCATCTTCCCCACCTGCCAGAGCACCAGCGCCCGGACCCGCGCGGGGTCGGCGCCGAGGGCCATCCGCACCCCGAACTCGCGGGTGCGCTGCGTGACGGTGAACGCCAGCACTCCGTAGAGGCCGATGGCCGCCAGGAGGGTGGCCAGGAGCGCAAAGGTGGTGGAGAAGAGGGTCACGAAGCGGTCGAGGAAGACATTCTCCCTGATCTGGTCCGGCATCGTGGCCAGGTCCTCGACCGGCAGGTTCTCGTCGAGGCCCTTGACCACCCGCGACACCACCGGCAGCATGGCCCGCGGGTCGCCGCTGGTCTTCACGTAGAACGAGGCCCAGCCCAGGCGCTCATCCTGCATGTACGGCGTGAAGAAGAGGGGCGGCACGTCCGCCTTGACCTCGCTGTACTTGGCGTCCTGGGCCAGCCCCACGATCTCGATGTCGAGGCTGTCGTTGCCGTCGTCCATCCGGCGGCCGACCGGATTGGCGCCCAGCTTGAACTTCCGCGCAAAGGCCTGGTTGACCACCGCCACCCGGGGCGCGCCGAGGGCGTCGGCCCGGGTGAATTCCCGCCCGGCGAGAATCGGGATCCCGACGGTGGCGAAGTAGTCCGGCCCCACCTCGTTGCGCCGGGAGTTGTTGTCCACGTCGGGTCCCTTCGGGAACCCCTCGACGCCGACGTCGGTGCCCCAGTTGTTGCCCGCGATCAGCGCCACCATCGCCGCCGAGACGCCCGTGACCCCCGGCGTCTGGGTCAGCTCGTCCTCGATCCGCATGAAGAGCTGCCGCGAGCGATCCGGCGTGTAACCGTTGAGCTCGGGGGAGACCCCGAAGGTGATGACGCTGTCCACCTTGAGGCCGAGGTCGAGCTTGTTTACGTTGGCCAGGCTCTTGGTGAAGAGCCCCGCCGACGCGAGGAGCGCCAGCGCCAGGCCGATCTGGGCCGTGGCCAGCGCCGACCGCCACCGCGCCGCCGCCTTGCCGCCGGAGGGCTGGGTGCCCTGCTCGCGGATCGTCGCGATGAGCTCGGAGCGGGTCCCGTGGAGCGCCGGGAAGATCCCGAAGAGCACCGCGGTCAGGACGGCCAGGCAGCCGGTGAAGGCAATGACCGTCAGGTCGAGCTGTGGCGTGAAGGTCGAGGAAGCCTGCTCCGGCAGGAAGGCGCTCATCCCCCGCAGGGTGAGGATGGCCACCCCGAGCCCGGCCAGCCCGCCGAGGCCGCCGAGGAGCACCGATTCGGTCAGGAGCTGGGTCACCAGCTGCCGGCGGGTACCGCCGATGGCCAGGCGGACCGCCATCTCGCCCGAGCGCGCCGCCCCCCGCGCGAGGAGGAGGTTCGAGATGTTGGCGCAGGCGATCACGAGCACGAGGAGCGTGATTCCGAAGAGCATCCGGATCGGCGTCCCCGCCTCCGCGCGCACATTGCTCTGCCCCAGGGCGCCGGGCTTGAGGACGACCTGCTTCGCCTTGAACTCGGCCATCGTCTTGTCGCTCATCCCCTGCTGCAGCGGCACCTCGACGTTCTGGATCAGCGCGCTGTAGTTCGCGTTGATGCCGGCGGAGGCCTGCTCGATGGACACCCCCGGCTTGCGGCGCGCGAAGAGGTAGGCCCAGTACCAGCGCCGCTTCTCGAAGCCGTTCCACCCCGGATCCATCGTCCCCTTCATGGTGATGGGGACGAACACCCGCGGGATGAGGCCCAGGGTGGTGCTCTGGAACCCGCGCGGCGCCACGCCGATGATCTCCAGCGACTGGCCGTTGACAATGATGTTCTTGCCGACGATGTCGGGGTCCCCGCCGAGGGGGCCGCGCCAGTAGTCGTACCCCAGCACCGCCACGTGGCCGTCGCCCGGGTTGCGGGCGTCGTCGGGCCCGATGAGGCGGCCGAGGGCGGGCGCCAGACCGAGCACCGGGAAGTAGGACCCCGATACCATCAGCCCCCGCGCGCTCATCGTGCGGCCCTGCGCCGAGATGTTGGCGCCGAAGCCGACGTGGGCGGCGATGTCGGTGAAGACGGTCTGGTCGCGCTGGAGGTCGAGGAACATCGGCCAGGAGAAGATCTCGTCGCACTCGCCGATGTTGCTGCACGACTGCGACCCGGGGTGGGGGCCCGGCGCCTCGAAGTTGACCAGCTCCGACGGGGCCACCACGGGGAGCGGCCGGAGCAGCATCTGCTGGATCAGCGAAAAGATGGCGGTGTTGGCCCCGATGCCCAGCGCGAGGGAGGCGATGGCCACCCCTGTGACAAACGGGCTCTTGAGCAGGTGGCGGAAGGCGAGCCGGACGTTTCCCAAAGCGGTGTCCTTGGAGGGGTCAGGTATATAGGACGTTCGAACCCGCCAGAAGGTTGCAGTTCGGCACGTCCCGGGTTCACTCGGCCTGGATGGCCCGCACCGGGTCGATGCCGGCGCTGCGCCGGGCCGGCACCCAGCTGGCCAGGAATCCCACCGCCACGAGCGACCCGACCGCCAGGGCGAAGCTGACCGGATCGCCGGGCTCCACGCCGTAGAGCAGCGTGCGCATCAGGCGGGTGCCGGCCACGGCACCGGCCCCGCCGGCCACGATCCCGATCCCGATGACCGCCATGGCGCCCCCCTGCACCAGGCGCTGGACCCGCGAGGGCTCGGCGCCCAGGGCAATCCGGATCCCGATCTCCCGGCCCCGCTGCGCCACGGTGTACGACACGACGCCGTAGATGCCGAGCCCGGCGAGGAGCAGCGCCACGAGGGCAAACGACGCGAGCACCACCATCGTGAACCGGCGGTCGGCGATCGAGGAGGAGAGCCGCTCCTCCATCGTGTGCCACTCCAGCGGGAGCTGGGGGTCGAGCCGGTGCACCGCCTCCGCGAGCATCGGCGCCGCCGCCGCCGGATCGCCGGCGGTGCGCACCACCAGGTTCATCGAGCGGGTGCGGGCCGGCATCTGGGAGTAGGGATACCAGTACGCCTCGCGGCGCGTGCCGGTGATGGCACCGTGCGGAATGTCGGCCACCACGCCGACCACGGTCGCGTAGGGGCGGAGGATGGCATCGTCCATCCCCATGACCCGGAGCTGCCGGCCGAGGGGGTCCTCGCCGGGCCACTCCCGGTCGGCGAGGGACTGCGTGACGATCACGACGGGCGCCGCGTCGGCGCGGTCCCGATCGGTGAAGCTCCGGCCCGTCACCAGCCGCATACCCATCGCCTCGAAGTACCCGGCGCTGGCCGTGCGGTAGATGGCAAACCCCGTCACCGGTCCGATCGCGAGCAGCGGCTTCCCCTCCACCTGGATGGCGCCGCTCGGCGAGTCGCCCTCCAGCGGCAGGCGGTTGGTGATCCCCACCGCCAGCACGCCGGGAGCCCCCTGCAATTCGGCCAGGAGCCGGTCGTGGAAGGCGACCGCCTGCAGGACATCCGGGTAGGAGGCGTCGGGCAGGTCGAGCAGGGTCGTGATGACCCCCTCGCTGTGGAATCCGGGATCGATGCTCGTGATGGCGGCGAACGACCGCAGGAGAAGCCCCGAGCCGCAGAGCAGGACGACGGCCAGGGCCACCTCCACCGCCACGAGCGTGGACCAGAGGCGCCGGCTCCGCCGCGACCCGCTGTGCCGGGTGCCCTCGCGCATCGCCTGCGACGGCCGCACCGACGACATCCGCATCGCCGGGAGGAGGCCGAAGAGCACCGCCGTCAGCAGGGTGAGCAGGAGCGAGAACCCGAGGACCCGCACATCGAACGGCGCGCCCTCGAGCGGCACCATCCCCGCGGGCGCCAGGAGGAGGAGTCCGTGGCGCACCACGACGGCCACGGCGAGCCCGGCGGCGCAGCCGAGCGACGAGATCAGCAGGCTCTCGGTGAAGACCTGGCGGACCAGCCGGCCGCGCCCGGCCCCGATCGCGGCGCGGATGGCCAGCTCGTGCGCCCGCGCCGACCCGCGCACCAGCATGCTGCTGGCGAGATTGGTGCAGGCGGCAATGAGGAGCAGGCTCGACGCGCCGAGCAGGAGGTAGAGCGGCTCCTTCAGGGAGCCCGTCGTCCGGTCCTGGAGCGGCGCCACCGAGGCGCCGACGGCATCGAATTCCGGCAGGTACTGCTCCCGCATCGGCGCGGTCAGGGCGTCGAGTTCCCGCTTCCCGTCCTGGGGCCCGAGCCCGGGCCGGAGCCGCGCCACCACCGAGAAATTGTGTGCGGTGCGGCTCTCGTTCCGCCCGTACAATTCGACGGGAAACCAGAGGTCGCTCTGGTCCGGGAACCCGAACCCCGGGGGCAGGACCCCCACCACCTGGAAGTCGAAGGTGGTGCGGAGGCGCCGGTTGGCCAGTTCCGCCGTGCCGCCCAGGCGGTCGCGCCAGAAGCGGTAGCTGACCACCGCCACCGGCGGCGCCCCGGTGCGGTGTTCATCGGGCGCCGGCAGCCGGCCCAGCGCCGGCTGCACCCGCATCACGCGAAAGAAATCCTCCGACACCGCCGCGGTCCGGACCCGGGAGGGGATGTCCGCGCCGAGCAGCGTGCCGACATCGCTGCCGTAGGCCGCCATGCCGTCGAAGGAATGCGCCTGTGCGCGCCAGTCGCGGAAGTTCGGTTCGGTGACGTCGGCATACCCGCCGCGCTCGGTGGCCTCGTAGACGCTGACCAGCTCTTCGGGGTGGTCGTACGGAAGGGGACGGAGCAGCACGCCGTTCACCACCGAGAAGATGGCGGTGTTGGCGCCGATGCCGAGGGCAAGGGTCAGCACCGCCCCGCAGGTGAAGGCCGGCGACCGGCGCAGGATGCGGAGCGCGAAGCGGACGTCGTGGATCAGCGCGCCGAACCACTCGTCCCGCCGCCGGCTCCGGCGGGCGCGCACGGTGATCTCCCGGCACTCGTCGGTGACGGCCGCCAGGTCGCCGAACGCCCGGACCGCCTCGGCGCGGGCCTCCTCGGGGCTCCACCCCCGCGCCACGAGCTCCTCGGTGCGGAGCTCGATGTGCTGCGCGAGCTCGAGCCGGACATCCTCGTCCACCGGCTTCTGGTTGGAGAGCGGCAGCGGGTCGGGCGGCCGGCGACTCATGCAATGGCCCCGGTGGGCCTCGCCTCGAGCGCGCGGGTCATCGCCGAGACGTAGCGGCTCCAGGCGCTGAGCTCGGTCTGCAGCTGGCGGCGGCCGGCGGCGGTGAGGGTGTAGACCTTGGCCTCCCGGCCGGTGGCGCTGGTCTTCCACGCCGAATCGAGCAGCCCCTTCTCCTCCAGCCGGCGAAGGGCGGGATAGAGCGCGCCCTCCTCGACCTGGAGCTCCTCGCCGGTGCACTGCTGGATCCACCGGGAAATGGCGTACCCGTGGCTGGGGCCCCAGCCGAGGGTCTTGAGGATGAGGACGTCGAGCGTCCCCTTGAGGAGCGTCATCGGTGGGGGTGTCACGGCGGCCTCGGCGACGGGTGACTGTCTAATACCTTAGTGTCTTATGTATAATAGACGGTCCCCACGCCGGAAAGGTTGCCCCCCCGGTTACCGCGCGGACCGGAGCGGGGCCACCGCCCGGTGGCTCCCCGACCGGAACGCCCCCGCCGTATCCCGGAACTGCGGCGCCCGCGGCACCCGGACAACCGCCCGGCACCCCCGCAGATCCTCCCGGTTCTCCAGGTGCAGCGTCCCCCCGTGCGCCTCGGCGATCCGTCGGGAGAGCGCCAGCCCGATCCCCGAGCCCCCGGGCTTCGTGGTGTAGAACGGGACGAAGAGGTTGGCCGTGGCGGCCAGGCCCGTTCCCTCGTCCTCCACGACCAGCTCCACTTCGTCGTTCCGCAGCTCCCATCGGATCCGCACCGCTCCCCCGGTCCCCTCCACCGCGTCCACCGCGTTGCGCACCAGGTTGATCAGCAGCTGGTCGAGCTGGTCGGGATCGGCCACGAGGTCGCCCTCCCTCCCCGGCACCACCATGACCGTCCGCCGCCCTTCCAGCGCAACTGCGCGGGCCACCCATTCCGACACCGACATCGGCCGCATGACCGGCCGCGGCAGCCGCGCCAGCCGGGCGTACGCCGCGATGAAGCGCCCGAGCGACTCCGCCCGCTGCTCGATGACCGAGAGCCCCTCGCGGAGGTCGGCGTCGCTCCCGTCGGCGCGGGGCGAGCGGTCCACCAGCGCCCGCAGCGACCCGGCAAAGCTCCGGATCGGCGCCAGCGAGTTGTTGATCTCGTGGGAGAGCACCCGGATCAGCCGCTGCCACGCCTCCCGCTCCTCGGCCTGCAGCGCGCGCCGGACGTCGGTGAGGAGCACCAGGGTGTGGGAGCGGCCCTCCTGCCGGAACGAGCTCCGGCGGAGTTCCCACCGGTTGGCGTACGCCCCCCGCTGCTCCAGCACCCGCGGCGTCTCCCCCTCGAGGCAGTCGGCCAGGCCGAGCTGCGCCGCGTGACGCCCGACGAGACGCTCCGCCGGTTCGTCGAGCAGCCGCTCCCCGCCGCGGTTCACCAGGACCAGCGTCCCGGTCTGGTCGTCGAAGGTGAAGACGGCGGCGTCGATCTCCGCCATGACCGCGCGCAGGAGCGCCGTCGCCTCGATGACGCCGAGGCGTTGCCCGCGCAGCATGTCGGCCAGGGCGTTGGCCTCCAGGTAGAGCAGGCCGATGTCGTCGTCGGGATCCATCGAGCGGGCGCGGAGGGAAAAGTCGCCCTCGCGCATGGCGGCCAGGAGGTTGGCGATCGTCTGGAGCGGGCGGACCATCCTCGCGTGGAGCAGCGCCAGCCCGCCGCCCAGGAAGAGCAGGATGGCCATGGTGGCGGTCCACTGCAGCTTGGTCGAGTGGGGGCCGAGCCAGAGGAGCCCCAGCGCGATGGCGACGGCGGGAAGGGCGGCGCCCGCCGCGATTGCCACCAGCCGCCAGGGTTGGGAAACCATGTCCCGCTACAGCCCGAACCGCTCCAGCCGGCGGTACATCGCGCTCCGGCTGAGTCCGAGGGACCTGGCCGCTTCGGTCACGTTGTTGCCCGAGCGTGCCATCGCCTTCTGGATGAGGACCCGTTCCACCTCGTCGAGGGTCATCTGGTCGAGCTGCACGCCGGCCGAGCCGGCGGAGGTGAGGGCCAGGTCGGTCACACCGAGCTGGGCGCCGTCGGCCAGGAGCACGGCGCGCTCGATGGCGTGGTCCAGCTCGCGGATGTTGCCCGGCCACCCGTACGCGAGCACCGCCGCCATCGCTTCCGGCTGGAAACCGGCCACCGGCTTCCGGTAGTGCGCGGCGTGGGTGGCGAGGAAGTGGGCCGCCAGGTGCGGGATGTCCTCCCGCCGCTCCCGGAGCGCCGGGAGCCGGATCTCGACGGTGTTGAGGCGGTACAGCAGGTCCTCCCGGAACCGGCCCCCCGCCACCTCGGCGCGGAGGTCGGCGTTGGTGGCGCTGAAGACGCGGGTGGAGACCGTGCGGGTGCGCGAGGAACCCACCCGTTCGAACTCACCGGTGTTGAGCACCCGGAGGAGCTTGGCCTGCTGCGCCTGCGTGATGTTCGCGATCTCGTCGAGGAAGAGGGTGCCGCGGTCGGCCAGCTCGAAGCGGCCGATCCGGTCGGCCTTGGCGTCGGTGAACGCCCCCTTGAGGTGGCCGAAGAGCTCGCTCTCGAAGACGCCCTCGGAAAGGCCCCCGACGTTGACGGTGATCATCGGCCGCCCGGCGCGGGTGCTCGCGGTGTGCAGCCACCGGGCCGCCACTTCCTTGCCGACGCCATGCTCGCCGAGGAGGAGCACGTTGGCGTCGGAGGGCGCCACCCGGCTCATCAGCTTGGCGGCGGCGCGCATCGCCGGCGATTCGGTCACCAGGTCGGGGATCCCCTCGCCCCGGAGCGCCTGATTTTCTCCCTCCAGCCGCTGCGTCCTCCGGAGCGCCCGCCCCAGCTCCACCTGGGTGTGGAGCAGGGCGACGAGCCGGGTGTTGTCCCACGGCTTCTCGAGGTAGTCGCGGGCGCCGTGGCGCATCGCCTCGACGGCGCCCTCCACGCTGCCGAACGCGGTCATGACGACCACCGGCAGCGAGCCGTCGAGCTGGCGGATCCGCGCCAGGACGTCGAGTCCTTCGCGGCCCGAGGTGGTGTCTCGCGTGTAGTTGAGGTCCATCAGGAGGGCGTCGAACTCGTCGCGCTCGAGGGCCGCCAGCACGCCGGCGGGTGAGGTGGCGGTGTCGACCGCGAACCCCTCCTGCTTCAGCAGGAGGCGCAGGGCCTGGAGGATATCCGCCTGGTCGTCGGCGACGAGGATGCGGGGCGCTGGGGTTCCCATCGGAATGGGAATCTAGTCGCCCGAAAGCCAGCCGTCGTTGAGCCGGACGATCCGGTGGCCGTAGCGGGCGTTTTCCTCGGAGTGGGTCACCTGGACGATCGTGGTCCCCTCCTCGTTGAGCCGGCGGAAGAGCTCCATGATCTTGCGGCCCTGCTCGGAGTGCAGGTTGCCCGTCGGCTCGTCGGCCAGGAGGAGCGGCGGCTTGGCAATGACCGCGCGGGCCACCGCCACCAGCTGCTGCTGGCCTCCCGACAGCTGCGCCGGGAAGAGGTCCTTCTTCCCGACCATCCGGAACCGGTCGAGGGTGTCGGCCACGATGGCCTGGCGCTCCTTCGACGGGACATTCCGGTAGCCGAGGGGGACATCCAGGTTCTCGGCGACGGTGAGGTCGTCGAGGAGGTGGTACTGCTGGAAGACGAAGCCGACCGAGGCCCGGGCCAGCGCGTGCCGCGCCTTCGGGGCCAGGGCGTGGACCGCGTGGTCGCCGAACCAGTACTCCCCGGTGTGCTCGCTGTCGAGCATGCCGAGGATGGCGAGCAGGGTGGACTTCCCCGCCCCGGACGGTCCCATGATGGTGACAAACTCCCCGGCCTGCACCTGCAGGTTCAGCTGGCGGAGGAGGAAGGTGGGCGAGGGCCGCGTGGGGACGGACTTCTCGACGTTGACGAGTCGGATCACGATTGCCCTGCCGGTGCGGGAGTCGGGCGGAAATGTATCACTGGGCTGGCCGTCATTCGCTGCGGAGCGCGTCGCCGGGGTCGATGCTGGCGGCCCGCCGCGCGGGCAGCCACGCCGCGAGCCAGGCGGTGCCGAGGAGTCCGGCGGCGGCCAGGGTGAGCGCCATGGGATCGGTGGGCTGGACCTGGTACAGCTGGCTGCGCAGCACCCGGGACACGGCCAGGAAGGCGACGAGCCCCGCACCGGCGCCCACGACGGCGGCCCGCATCGCGTCGCTGACGACCATCCGGATGACCGACGCCGCGCGCGCGCCGAGGACCATCCGGATGCCGATCTCCCGCCGGCGCCGGGCCACCCCCTGTGCCACCACGCCGTACACCCCCAGCGAGGCGAGGAGCAGCGCCGTCGTGCCGAACATCGCGACCAGCGCCGTGAAGAGGCGGGGCCGGGCCACGGAGGACTCGATCTGGGAGGTGAGGGGCCCGAGGTCGCTGACCGGCAAGTCGGGATCGAGTTCCCGGACGGCGGCGCGGATGGCGGCCAGGTAGCCGAGGGGCGAGCCAGCCACGCGCACGAACCCGTTGAATGCCGAGCGGGGAAAGACCCCAAGCGGCAGGTAGGCCATGGAAACGGCCGGATCCTGGAGCGATTGCTGGCGCACGTCGCCGGCGACACCGATGACCACCGCGTCGCTCCCGCCGATCTGGAAGCGCTGTCCCACGGCATCCTGCTCCGGCCAGACCTGGTCGGCGAGCGCCTCGCTCACGACCATCGGGATGATTTCGCGGGTCGTGTCCGCCGCCGTGAACTCGCGCCCCGCCAGCATGGGGATCGAGAGGGCGTCGAAGTAGCCCGGCGTCACCATGAACATGCCCGCCGCGGGGGTGATGGTGTCGGTCACGCCCCCGTTGCGCACCACGCGCAGGCTGTACGGCTCCCCGCCTCCGGTCAGCGGCGCCCGCTTGCCGCCGCCGACCGCCTGCACTCCGGGAATCTGCGCCACCCGCTCCCGCAGCGCCCGCCGGAAGGCCTCGCTGTACGCCCGCGTCTCGTAGCGGCCGCCCTGCAGCACCAGGCGAAACGACGCCACCTGGTCCGCCGAAAACCCCGGGTCGACGTGGGTGAGCTTCCAGAGGCTGGACAGCGTGAGCACCGTGCCGCAGAGGAGCAGCACGGCGAACCCGCTCTCGGCGGCGAGGAGTCCGCTCGCGAGGCGGTGTCCGGCGCCGGTCTGTCCGCGACCCTCCCGGATGGACGCGTCGGCGGTGGGCTCGGCGCTTCGGAGCGCCGGCAGGATTCCGACGATCAGGAAGGCGACCACCCCGGCAAGCACGGCGTAGCCCGCCACGACCGGGTCGATGGCAATTTCCGTGGCACGCGGCAGCGTGCCGGCGGCGATCGATGTCAGGAGAGGTGTGGCCAGCCAGGCCACCAGCAGCCCGAGAGCCGAGCCGACGGTGGCCAGGACGGCGCTCTCCAGCAGCAGGTGCCCGACCAGGCGGGCCCGCGTGGCGCCGAGGGCCGCGCGAATCGAGAGTTCTCGCACCCGGCCCAGGCCTCGCGCGAGCATCAGGTGCGCCACGTTCACCACGGCGATCAGGAAGACGACTCCCACGGCCGCCATGAGCGCCATCAGCGGCGCCCGCACGTTGCCGATCAGCTGGTCCGCGAGGGGCCGCACGCTGGCCCGGTCCCAGTCGGTGTTGCTCTCCGGAAAGTCCCGGGCCAGGCGCGCCATCGCCCCGCTGACCTGTGCTGCCGCCTCCTCCGGGGTGACACCTGCCGCCAGCCGGCCGACGGTGTCGAGCCAGCGGACCTGCCGCAGGTGGGGGACGTCGTTGTCGGTGACAAGCGAGAGCGGCAGCCAGACCTGCGCCTCGGCGGACGGGAAGGCAAAGTCGGGCGGCATCACGCCGATGATCCGGAAGGTCTGGCCGTCCATCTGCACCGTGCGGCCGACCGCCGCCGGGTCCGCCCCGAAATGCGTGCGCCAGAAGCCGTCGCTCAGCACCACGACCTGGTTGGCACCCGGGACGTCATCGGCGGCGTCGAAGGTCCTCCCCTGCACCGCCGACACCCCCAGCGTGCCGAAGAGGCGCCCATCCGCCATGACCGCCGCCACATTGAGCGGTTCCCCCAGGCCGGTGAGGTTCCGGGTGCCGAGCCCCGGCGTGTAGAAGTAGCTCGAGAGGGAGGTGAGCGTGCCGGATGCGGCACGCACATCCTCGAAGTCCTGCGGGGAAAAGCCGCCGAAGACCGGACCCCGGGACGCCCGCAGGTGCCCGACCTGGACCAGCTCCGCCGGATGGTCGAAGGGGAGTTCGCGCAGCAGCACCGTCTGCACCACGGTGAAGATGGCGGTGCTGGCGCCGATACCGAGCGCCAGCGTCGAGAGTGCCACGAGGGTGAAGCCGGGGGTCCGCGCCAGGGCGCGGGCCGCCTGCCGGACTTCCCGCCAGTTCAGCGACATGCGGGGGCCTTTCCGAGCGGGGGTGCCGTCCGGCCCCGGGGGCTACTCCTCACGCAGCGCTTCGACCGGGTCCACCATGGTGGCCCGGTGCGCCGGGACCCAGCTGGCCAGGAGCGCCACCGACAGGAGCATGAACGGCACGCCCACGAAAGTGAGCGGATCGTGCGGCGACACGTTGAAGAGGAGCTGGTCCGCCCGGCTGAGCGACGTCTGGCTGTCGAGCGCCTTGAGGAGGTTGGTGAGCGCAATGGCGGCGGCGATGCCGAAGAGCACCCCGACCACGGCCAGGCGCATCCCCTGCTGCATCACCATCCGCTGCACCTCGCCCGGTGTGGCGCCCAGCGCCAGCCGGACGCCCATCTCCTTGGAGCGCTGCGTGACCGTGAACGCCATCACGCCGTACAGCCCGATGGCCGCGAGCGCCGCCGCCAGCAGCGAGAAGATCGTGAGGAGCACCATCGAGAAACGGCGCGGCCCGGTGCTGGTGGACACCAGCTCGTCCATCTGGTCGATGTTGGCGATCGCCACGTCCGGGTCGACCGCGGCCAGCGCCGCCCGGACGCCGCCCACCGCCTGCATCGGCTCCGCGGTAGTGCGCACGGCGAACGCCATGAACCCCTGGGCCGCCTGCGCCAGGGGGAGGTAGAGCTGAATGCGGCGGTCGCCGTCGAGCCCCTCGTGCATCGTGTGGCCCACCACCCCGACCACGGTCATCCACGTCACGACCGAGTCGGTGAAGTTGTCGAAGGTGATCCGCTTGCCAATCGGGTCGGTGTCGGGCCAGTAGGTCTTGACCAGTTCCTCGTCCACGATGGCCACGAGCGGGGACCCGTCCACGTCCTGGGACGTGAAGAACCGGCCCGCCTTGAGCGAGGCGCC
>DASUFQ010000061.1:0-3110 GCA_036274515.1 Gemmatimonadales bacterium
ACCTGGAGCGGCTGGCCTCCCGCGCGGCGCTCGGGCTCGGGCGCACCGGCGGCACCGCCGGCAACGGATCGGGAGACTACGTCCTCGCCTTCTCGACCAATCCCGCCGTGCGCCGTGCGGCCGGCGCGCCGCTGTTCGCCACGGTGGAACTGGCCAATGACGTGATGAGCCCGCTCTTTGCCGGGGTGATCGAGGCCACGGAGGAGGCGATCGACAACGCGCTCTTTGCCGCGACCACCGTCACGGGGAGCGGGCACACCGCCGAGGCGCTGCCGGTCGGGGAGGTCATCGAGATCCTGCGCTCCAGGGGCGCCCTGGCGCCCCCCCTTCCCGATCCCAACCGGCGTCCGTAGAATCGGGGACCGCCACCACGCAACCCGGATGGGCCGCATGGAGTTCGTCATCGACTTCCTCAAGATCTACGCCTCGGGGCTTCGGTTCCTGTCGCCGATCCTGGTCGTCCTGATCGGGACGATCGTCGGGCTGGGGCTGCGCATCGGGGCCCTGGAGGGGTGGAGCCGCTCCAACGCGCTCTACTTCGCCTTCATCACCGCGACCTCGGTGGGGTATGGGGATTTCCACCCGACCAGGCACGGCGCCAAGTGGCTCGCCATCGCCATCGCGCTGGTGGGCGTCCTCCTGACCGGGATCATCGTGTCCATCGGGCTCGAGGCGCTGTCGCACGCCTTCCGCGAGGTGCGCGGAGTCACCGCGCCGATCGCCCCGTGACGCGCCCCCGCCCGCTCCCCGCCCGTGGCGTTTGACGTCGCCCTCGGCGAGCGGGTCCGCCGCGCGCTGGCCGGCACCCCGGGACTCACCGAACAGCAGATGTTCGGGGGATTGTGCTTCCTGGTGCACGGTCACATGTGCGCCGGAATCGTCGGTGGCACCCTGATGGTCCGCACCGGCCCCGAGGGTCACGCCGAGGCGCTCGCCCATCCGCATGTGCGGCCGATGGACTTCACCGGACGCCCGATGACGGGCATGGTATTCGTGGATCCCCCCGCCCTGGCCACCGAGGCGGAGCTGGGCGCCTGGGTGGCGCGCGGCGCCCGGTTCGCCGCCACCCTCCCGCCGAAGCCCGCCAAGGAGTAGCGACTGACCGCGACCGTGTCGCTGGACATGATGCAGACGGTGGCGCTGGCCGCGCTGCTCCTCTTTGCGGGGTATGGGATCCGGCGGCGGGTCGGCGTCCTCGACCGCTACAACATTCCCGCCCCGGTCATCGGCGGCTTTCTCTTCGCCGCGCTGGCGCTCACCCTCCGGCAGGCGGACATCCTCCTGTTCACGTTCGACACCAGGCTCCAGAGCCCGTTCATGATCGCGTTCTTCACGGCGATCGGGCTGAATGCCAGCCTTGGACTCCTGCGCGTCGGGGGCCGCCAGGTCCTGGTCTTCTGGGTGGTGGCCTCGCTGCTCGCCGCCATCCAGAGCGGCCTGGGCATCGGCATCGCAACCCTCCTCGACGTGAATCCGATGCTGGGCCTCATTTCCGGTTCGATCACCATGACCGGCGGGCACGGGACCGGCGCGGCCTTCGGCAAGCTGCTCGAGGAGCAATACCATTTCACGGGCGCGGTCACCCTGGCGATGGCGGCGGCGACGTTCGGCCTGGTGGCCGGCGGACTCGTCGGCGGACCGGTCGGCACCCGGCTCATCGACCGCTTTGCCCTGCGCCCCGTCGGGACGCCGGCCGCCACCGCGGGGCCGGCGGAGCCGCTGGCGGGACCGCCGGCCGACGCCCCCCCCACGGCCTACCTCCTCCTCCAGACCCTCACGGTGATCCTCGCCTGCATGTGGGCGGGAGGGCTGCTCTCCGGCTGGCTGGGCCGCTTCATCACCCTGCCGGGATACATCGGCGCGATGCTGGTGGCCGCGGCGGTCCGGAATGCCGCGGACCTGAGCGGCCGGCTCCCGATCGCTTCCCGCGTGGTGGACGACCTGGGCACCGTGGCGCTCTCCCTCTTCCTGACGATGGCGCTGATGTCGCTGAAGCTCTGGGAGCTGCTCGACCTGGCGGGCCCGATGGTGCTCATCGTCCTGGTCCAGGTGGCGCTGACGGCGGCGTTCGCGTACTGGGTCACGTACCGCGTCATGGGCCGGGACTACGACGCCGCCGTGATGGCGGCCGGCCACTGCGGCTTCGGGCTCGGCGCCACGCCGAACGCGGTGGCCAACATGGAGGCGCTGGTGGAGCGCTTCGGGGGCGCACCGCGCGCCTTCCTGGTGGTCCCGATGGTCGGGGCGTTCTTCATCGACTTCACGAACGCGCTGATCATCACCGCGTACATCAACCTGCTCGGGTCGTAGCGCGCACGCCGCCGCCCGGCGCCGCCGGGTCCACTCGATTACGTTCCAGCATCGCCACGCACTCCGTGGCCGGTGGTGGCACCACACCTGTCCTGCCCCCGGTCCGCCCGCCCAGACAGCCCCGGGGGAATTCATGTCGCTGTACAAGCCCCAGCAACGCCACATTACCGTTCGTGACCGCGAGCTGCACTTCGTCTCCTACGAGGCGCACGACGCCGATCCCCGCCACGACACCGAGGCGCAGCCCGAGATGTGGTACCTGATGCGCGCCGGCCGGCGCTGGGCGGTGATGCCGAGGGATCCCGACCAGCCGGCCGATCAGACCGACGAGTCGCTCCGGATCTGGGCCGAGGCAAACGCCTTTGGCAACGACGCCCCCGCCGCGGCACCGACGCCCGTCAAGCTGGGCGGTGCGGCGTCCCGCCGCCGCCGTGACAACTGGTGGGGCCCAAGCGAGGGCCGCCAGGCGAGCTGACCGCTCGCCCCCCGCCCCGGGGAAAACGCCCCGGGGCTCCCCCCTGCCCCGCTCCCGCAGTATTCTCAGACGGACCATCGCCGCCCCCCCGCCCACTCCCCGTCCGGAGTCGATCCGTCATGTCACTTGACCGCCGCCAGTTCACTGGACTCCTCGCCGGGATGGTGGTCGGCTCGGCGTGCCGCCCCGAGGGCGAGGCCCGGGCCGCCACCCGGGTCGCCGACGGCGACCCCTGCGACCCGCCGCCACCCATCAAGGCGCTCCGGCCGATGCTCGACGGCGTCGAGCCGATCACGGCGGCAGAGCGCGCGCGCCGGCTCGACCG
>DASUFQ010000062.1:0-2088 GCA_036274515.1 Gemmatimonadales bacterium
GAGGCGCGGGCGGCTCCTCGCCGCGCTGCTCACGATCTCGGCGACCTCGATGCTGCTCGCGCCGGAAGACGCCGTGGCCCAGCGGCGGGGCCGCGACGAGGGACTGTTCGAGGGACCGCTCTCGGTGGGACTTCGGACCGGGCGAGACTGGACCGAGAAGGCGTGGACGATCGGCGGGCAGGCGGAGCTGCCGCTCAAGGGTTCGATCAAGCTCCGCCCCAGCGGCGACCTGCTTTTCCCCGAGCACGCGGGGATGGGATATCAGGTCAACGCGGACGCGGTCATCTACCTGGGACAGGGCGGCGGGCTTTACGCCGGCGGCGGCGGTGCCCTGGTGCATCCCCATGGCGGCGACACCGACACCGGCTATAACCTGCTCTTCGGGCTCAGCACCGCCGAATCCCAGCAGACCACGAAAGGCTTCATCGAATTCCGCTGGACGTTCATCAACGACGAGACGCCGTTCAAGGCGGCGATCGGATTCATGCATCGGCTGTAACCGGGAGCACGCTCATGCCGACGAGTACTGCGAATGCCGTGTGGGAGGGAGGACTCCGGACGGGCAATGGCAAGTTCACCGCCCAATCCGGGGCCTTCCAGGGGAACTACTCCTTCGGAACCCGCTTCGAGGGGGAGAAGGGGACCAACCCCGAGGAGCTGATCGCAGCCGCGCACGCGGCCTGCCTCAGCATGGCGCTGGCGGCCGGGCTGGAGCAGGCGGGCACGCCCGCCACGCGTATCGCGACGACCGCGAAGTGCACGGTGGAGAAGGTGGGTGATGGGTTCAAGATCACCCGGATGAACCTGGAGGTCCGCGGCCAGGTCCCGGGCATCGATGCCGCCGGGTTCGCCAAGGCGGCGGAGTCGGCCAGAGACAACTGCCCCGTCTCGACCGCGCTCAAGGGGAACGTTCAGCTCGTGCTGGACGCGAGGCTGGCATAGATCCGGTCTGCCACACGCTGGTGGGCGCCGGCCTGGCCCAAAGCGGCCTGGGCCGGCGTACCGCGTGGGGCACGCTGACCCTGCTGATCGGCGCCAATCTCCCCGATGTGGATGTGGTCTCGTATTGGGATGGACCGCTCGGCGACCTCGCGTTCCGGCGCGGGTGGACTCACGGGATTCCGGCGCTTCTCGTCTGGCCCTTCGTGCTCACCGGCACCATTCTTTTGCTCGACCGCTTCGCGCGGCGCTTCCCACACATCGTTCCCCCACTGAACCCCCGGGAGCTCCTGCGGCTCTCGGCGATCGCCATCACGTCGCACCCCATCCTCGATACCCTCAACACCTACGGCGTCCGCTGGCTGATGCCGTTCGACGGCCGCTGGTTCTACGGCGACACCCTGTTCATCGTGGATCCATGGATGTGGCTGCTGCTCGGACTCGGCCTCGGATTGAGCCGGGGCGGGCGGCACCGAGCCGCGCGGCTCGGGCTCGTCGCGGCGGCGGCCTACGTGCTGGTGATGGTCGGGGCGGCGGTGGCAGGGCGCCGGCTGGCGTCGGCCGAGCTGGCGGAGCTGGGCGGGGGCGCCGTGCAGCAGCTGGTCGTCGCGCCGGCGCCGGCCGACCCGTTCACCCGCCGGGTCGTCGCCCGGCAGGCGGACGGCTATCGCACCGCGACGTTCCACTGGCTCAGGCGACCGCACATCGACCGGTCGTCGGTCCGGCGCTTCCCCGCGCCGAACCTCGACGACCCGGCGCTCGTCGCGGCAGCACGCACGGTGCCGGGGCGCCGCTTTCTGGGCTGGGCGCGATTCCCAATGGTGCAGCTGGAGCGCCGGGCGGAGGGCGACAAGGTCCACCTCGTCGATCTGCGCTATCGCGAAAGCGCCGGCCCGGGCTTCGCGGCGGTCTCGGTTCCCCTCCCGGCTACTCCGAGGTGATCGAGTAGCGGATCAGGACGTCCTCGACGAACTCCGCCGCGATCCGGCCGGCGCCGCTCCGATAGCTCCGGCTGATCACGGTGAGCCGGCCTTCCTTCCGCTCGCTGCTGTCGACGGCGGCGCCCAGCAACGCCTCCATCTCCCCCGTCGTCATGCCCTTTCGCGGCAGGCCGCTCGCCGGCGGCTGCGCCGCGGTGGTCGGCAAGCC
>DASUFQ010000063.1:0-2658 GCA_036274515.1 Gemmatimonadales bacterium
AGCGATCGAGTCCCCGGCGGTGACCCGGGCCGGACCCTCCAGTGAGGTGATCGCCAGGTCCGGGACGGCGGCCCGCGGAAAGAGCCGCACCGACGCGCGCGCGAGCAGCTCCGCCGGAATGTCCCCCGCGTCCTCGATCTCCCCATCGCTGACCACGATGACCGGACGATCGGAGGCCGCGGCAGCGCCCAGCACGGGACCCAGGAGAGACCGACCGCCGTCGGGCAGGGTATCCGCGCCTGCCTGCTCGTCCCCGAAGATCCGTACCTCGCCCCAGCGCCGAGCCGAGTCGAGAGCCTCGCGCCACCGCCCGCCGGCGGCGCCCATGCTGAGCGAGCCGTCGAGCAGGACCAGCGCGCGCCGAGGCGTTCCAGCCGAAGGACAGCTGACATTAAGCAGGAGGACGCCGAGCGCCGACCAGGCGAGCGCCCGACAGGCCGCCGGAATCCAGAGCCGGGGGCCGCCCGGCTCCAGTCGCAGGTAGGTGAGCGCGGCCAGGACGGACGCGAGCAGGACGACGAGCGCGGCCTCGAGCATTACGCGGCGGGGAACTCGTCGCGCGCCAGGCCGAGGGCATCGCCCAGCGCGATTCGGCCTTCGTAGAGCGCGCGGCCCACGATGGCCCCGGCGAGTCCCGCCTGCGCGATCCGGTGCAGATCGGCCAGAGAGGCGACACCGCCGCTTGCCACCACGCGCGCACCGCTCGTCTGCAGCGCCATCGCGCCGGACAGATCGGGCCCCTGCAGCATCCCATCGCGGGTCACGTCGGTGTAGATCAGGGTATCGATCCCTTGCTTCACGACTCGCCGTGCGAGATCGATGGTCCGGAGGGTGGACGTCTCGGTCCAGCCCCGCACGGCCACGAAGCCGTCACGCGCATCCAGCCCGACGGCCAGGTAGTCCGGCGGTGCCAGCCCGACGGCGGCATCCAGCATTTCGGGATCAGTGGCGGCGGCGGTGCCGATCACCAGGCGCCTCACTCCCAGGTCGAGGCCGGCCTGCACCCGATCGAGCGTCCGAAGTCCCCCGCCGAGCTGAAGCCGGACCCGGGGACCAACCCGCTCCACGACGGTCCGGATCGCGTCGTCGTTGCTGCCCTGATCGAAGGCGCGGTCGAGGTCCACCAGGTGAATCCAGCGCGCGCCGGCCTGGGCGAACGCTTCGGCCACCTCGGCCGGGTTCTCGGCGTAGACCGTCTCCCGTTCGGCGGAGCCCTGGCTCAGCCGCACGACTCGGCCTCGTCGGATATCGATGGCGGGAAAGAGCTCCACGGCAGGAAGCTAACAGCCCCCTGCCGTGGTTCCCTTGCGTCAGTTGGTAGCGGTGGCAGCCGGTGGAACGGAGGCGGTAAGGGGAAGCGCGGGGCTGCCGAGGCGCGTGGTGAGGGAGTCACGGGTCTGCTCGAAGGCGGCGCGTTGGGCCGCCGGCACCGGCGACCCGTTGCCGAGATCGACGCGACGCGAGTCCCTGGCCACGCCGTTGACCCGGAACTCGTAGTGCAGGTGCGGCCCGCTGGCGAGGCCGGTCGAGCCGACGTAGCCGATGGTCTGCCCCTGGCTCACCCGCGCCCCGGTCCGGACACCCCGGGCAAAGCCCCGCAGATGGCCGTAGCGGGTCGTGATCCCGTTGCGGTGGCGGAGCTCGATCAGGTTGCCGTACCCGCCCGACCAGCCGGCCCGGAAGACGACCCCGTCGCCGGCCGCCATGACCGGAGTGCCTGGAGAGGCCGCGTAATCCGTTCCTTCGTGGCGACGGGTGATCCCGAGGATCGGATGGTGCCGGGCCCGGGCAAAGCTGGAGGAAATTCGCCGGAACTGCACCGGAGCCCGCAGGAACGCGCGGCGGAGCGAGTTTCCCTGCGCGTCGTAGAACGCCGGGTGCCCGCCGCCGTCGAAGCGGAAGGCGGTGAGGCTCTTGCCCGACATGGTGAGGTCTCCGGCGAGGATCCGGCCGAAGCGCACCTCGCCGTCGGCCGACACCAGGCGCTCGTAGAGCACCCGGAACCGGTCCCCCGTCTGGATGTCACGGGTGAAGTCGACCTGCCAGGCGTAGATGTCGGCGAGGTCCCAGGCCAGCCGCACGCGATCTTCCGATTCGAGCTGGGAATCGGGGACCTGGGCGTCGATCGCCTCGTAGAGCGAGTTGTCGATCGCTCCCTCGATCCGGACCGGCTCGGCCCGCCAGGCGATGGTCTCGATCGCGCCGCTCCAGCCGCCACTTACCCGGGTGAACACCACCCGCTCCTCGGGGCTGGAGCGCACCGAGATCCTGATCGGCTGGCTGTCGGGGGCCGGACGGGTGAAGCGGAAGATCAGCCCCGAGCGGAGCCGGCGGGCGTCGAGGGCGCCGCGGTTCTCGACCCGGTTGAGATCGAGATCGGGCACGCCCTGGCGGGCCAGGAGCTCGGAGAGCGTCTCGCCGGGCCGAAGCGTGTCGGCGATCTCCACCGAGAGATCGGGCACGATCACCACCGGTGGCGCCGCGGGCGGCGGAAGCCGCCGCCACGGCCAGTTCCCGCTCAGGGCGAAGCCGCTGGCGCCGAGCAGAACGGCGCCGGCGCCGAGCAGGTGGGCCCGACCCATCAGTCCATCTGCCGACGAATGAAGGTCGGGATCTCCATCTCAGGCACGTCGGTGGCGGTCGGCTGGGGCGCCTGCG
>DASUFQ010000064.1:0-4488 GCA_036274515.1 Gemmatimonadales bacterium
GACGCGGAATTCCTCCGCTTCGGCAGCATTCACCGGAACAGCTACCTGAACAGCCCCGCCGCCCTGGGGCCGGGCCTGACAGCGCGAGACAACGACAGGCTGCTGTTTGCGGGACAGCTGACCGGCGTGGAAGGCTACACCGAGTCGCTCGGCACCGGGCTCCTCGCGGGCATCAACCTGGCGCGGCGGCTCGAGGGCAAGCCCATGGCGGTGCCGCCACCCACCACGATGCTCGGCGGGTTGTACCGTTACCTGGCGGAGGCGGACCCGAAGCACTTCCAGCCGATGAACGCCAACTTCGGCCTCCTCGACCCGCTGCCCGGCAAGGTGAAGAAACAGGACCGGAAGGCGGAGCAGGCGGCGCGCGCGCTGGAGGAGATGGCGCGGTGGGTGAGGGCGCTGTGAAGAAGTCGGTCCGGGGTGACCGGGAGACAGGGAGACAGGCCTCACCGTCCCCCCGTCTCCCTGTCTCCCCCCTTGTAGCCGAGTACCTCCTCCACCTCGAGAAGGAAACCCAGCACTCCCCCAATACCGTGTCCGCCTACCGGCGCGACCTTGCGGCCTTCGAGGAATTCTGCGCCCGGCACTATGGCCGCGCGGGCGACTGGGCCGCCGTGGACCGGCTCGGGTTCCGCGGGTTCCTTGGCGAGTTGCAGCGTCGCGGCCTGTCGAAGCGCACGTCGGCGCGCGCCCTCTCGGCGGTCCGCCGCTTCTATCGCTACCTGCAGCTCCAGCACGGGATCCACGCCGCCGTGTCCCGGGCGGCCCGGGTGCCGCGCTTGCCGAAGCGGCTGCCGGGGCACCTGGAGCGCGGTCAGGTGGACGAGCTCTTCGCCGCGCTCGAGGCCCGCGCGGAGGGGGACGAGTTCGCCCCGCTCCGCGACCTTGCCATCCTGGAGCTCTTCTATTCCACCGGCATGCGGCTGTCCGAACTCCGCGGGCTCGACCTCGGTGCGCTGGAGCTCCTCTCGGACCAGGTGAAGGTGCGCGGCAAGGGGCGGAAGGAACGGATCATTCCGGTGGGCGGCCGCGCGGTCCGGGCCCTCCGGCGCTATCTTCCCGTCCGCGAGTCGCTTGCGTCGCCCACCGCCGCCGACCGCCGCGCGGTGTTCGTGAGCGTGCGGGGCCGGCGGCTGGCCGCGCGGAGCGTCCAGCGGGTGGTGCACCAGGCCTTCGACCGAATCGGTGTCGACGGATTGCGCACCCACTCGCTGCGCCACAGCTTTGCCACTCACCTCCTCGACGCGGGGGCGGACCTGCGGGCAGTGCAGGAGATGCTCGGGCACGCCTCGCTCAGCACGACCCAGGTGTACACCCACACCAGCGTCGAGCGGCTGAAGCGGGTGTATCAACAGGCGCATCCGCGCGCGTGAGCAGGGTGGGGACGCGGGGAAGCGGGGATGCAGTTGGGGGACAGGGGGTGAGGGGTTGGATCACGCAGCAGAAGGGACCTCGGGATGACCTCATTTCACGGCACCACGATCCTCACCGTCCGGAAGGGCGGCCGCGTCGCCCTCGGCGGCGACGGACAGGTGAGCGTGGGCGACACCGTCATGAAGGGACGCGCCACCAAGGTCCGCACCCTCAAGGGCGGGAAGATCCTGGCCGGGTTTGCCGGCTCGGTGGCCGATGCCCTGACCCTCTACGAGAAGTTCGAGGAAAAGCTGGAGCGGCACCCCGGCAATCTGCCGCGCGCCGCGGTCGAGCTGGCCAAGGACTGGCGCAGCGACCGCGTGCTCCGCCGGCTGGAGGCGCTGCTGGTCGTGGCCGATCTCGAGCACAGCTTTCTCCTGAGCGGGAGCGGCGAGCTGATCGAGCCGGACGACGGCATCCTGGCGGTCGGCTCGGGGGGCAACTACGCCCTCGCCGCCGCGCGCGCGCTTCTGCCTGATCCCGGGCTGGGCGCCCGGGAAACGGTGGAGCGGTCGCTCCGCATCGCCGCCGAGATCTGCGTTTTCACGAATGACCACCTGACCGTCCTGGAACTCGGCGCGCCGTGACCCCCGCCACCACCGATCCGGTGCCCGGGGCCGTTCCCGCCGAGCCGCCGCCGCCGTGGCTTGAGGAGCTCCCGCCGCGCAAGATCGTGGCGGAGCTCGACCGGTTCATCGTGGGGCAGGAGGCGGCCAAGAAGGCGGTGGCCATCGCCATCCGGAACCGGTGGCGGCGCAGCCAGGCGCCCGACGGCATCCGGGACGAGATCACCCCGTACAACATCATCATGATCGGCCCGACCGGCGTCGGGAAGACGGAGGTGGCCCGCCGCCTGGCGCGGCTGGCCGGGGCGCCATTCGTCAAGGTCGAGGCCTCGAAGTTCACCGAGGTGGGATACGTCGGCCGCGACGCCGAGTCGATGGTCCGCGAGCTGGTGGACGCGGCGATCTCGATGGTGCGCGCCGAGCGGGAGGACGAGGTCTGGCCCCAGGCCGAGCAGCGGGCGGACGAGCGGCTGCTGGACATCCTCCTTCCCGCGCCACCGCCGGCGGCGCCGGCCAAGGCGGAGGGGACGGCGCGTCCCGAGACCGTGTTCGTGGTGGGTCCCTCCGGTGCCGCGCAGTCGGAACCGGTGGACGCGGAGGCGAGCCGGCAGCGATCCCGCGAGAAGCTCCGGAAGATGCTCCTCGACGGGACGCTCGATGACCGCGAGGTCGAGATCGAGATTTCCCCGCAGAATTACCCGATGCTCGACCTCCTGCAGCAGCCCCAGGGGATGGAGGGGTCGGACATCAACTTCGTCGAGATGCTCCAGGACATGCTGCCCAAGAAGAAAAAGCGGCGGACGGTCCGGGTGCCCGATGCGCGCCGCATCCTGGTGGACGAGGAGCTGAAGAAGCTGGTGGACATGGACGACGTGGTGAACGAGGCGCTGGACCGGACCGAGAACCACGGCATCCTCTTCATCGACGAGATCGACAAGATCGCCGGCGAGCGGACGCAGGGCGGCAGCCCCGACGTGAGCCGGGAGGGGGTCCAGCGGGACCTCCTGCCCATCGTGGAGGGTTCCACCGTCCAGACCCGGTACGGCTATGTCCGCACCGACCACATCCTGTTCATCGCGGCCGGTGCGTTCCACGTGTCCAAGCCGTCGGACCTGATCCCCGAGTTCCAGGGCCGGTTCCCCATCCGGGTCGAGCTGACGCCGCTGACGGAGGCGGATTTCATCCGGATCATGACCGAGCCCGAGAACGCGATCGTGAAGCAGTACCAGGCGCTGGTGGCCGCCGAATCGGCCACGCTGGAGTTCACGGCCGACGGCATCGCCGAGGTGGCCCGGATCGCGGCGCTCGCCAACGGCCGGATGGAGAACATCGGCGCCCGGCGCCTGCACACCGTCATGGCCACGCTGATGGAGGACCTGCTCTTCGACCTCCCCGAGACCAGCGAGCGGCGCTTCGTCTTCGACGGCGCCCGCGTCCGGGATCGCCTCATGGCCATCGTGACCGACGACGACCTCAGGCGGTACATTCTGTAGCGCTTGCCCCGGCGTCGCGCCGTCCGCGGCGCGCGCCCACCAGTCGAGCTGACATGGACCTTGCCGCCACGCTCCAGGCCGCCCTGGCCGACCGGTACCGCGTCGAGCGCGAACTCGGCCGGGGCGGCATGGCCATCGTCTACCTGGCCGACGACCTGCGGCACGGGCGCCGGGTCGCCATCAAGGTGCTCCGGCCGGAGCTGGCGGCCTCGCTTGGCAGCGAGCGATTCCTCCGGGAAATCTCCCTCGCCTCGGCCCTCCAGCACCCCCACATCCTCCCGCTCTACGACAGCGGGTCGCACACCACCCCCGCGGGGGAACTCCTCTATTACGTGATGCCCTATGTCGAGGGCGAATCGCTGCGTCAGCGGATGGACCGGGAGCGGCATCTCCCGATCGAGGAGGCGCTCCTCCTCGCCCGCGAGGTGCTGGACGCCCTCGGCGCGGCCCATGCCACCGGCGTCATCCACCGCGACATCAAGCCGGAAAATATCCTCCTCTCCGGCGGCCACGCCCTGGTGGTGGATTTCGGCATCGCCCGCGCCGTCGGCCTGGCCGGCGGCGAGCGCCTGACCGACACCGGGCTCGCCATCGGCACCCCTGCCTACATGAGCCCGGAGCAGGCCGCGGCGGAACGCGAGGTGGATGCGCGGACCGACCTCTACAGCCTCGCCTCGGTGCTCTACGAGATGCTCACCGGCGAGCCCCCTTTTTCCGGTGCCACGGCGCAGGCGCTGCTCCTCAAGCGGCTCACCGAGACCCCGCCCTCCGCCATCCGCCTGCGGGACACGATTCCCCCTGAGGTGGATGCGGCGCTGCACCGCGGCCTCGCGCGCGTGCCGGCCGACCGGTACCCGACTGCGGCCGCCTTCTCGGCCGCGCTCCGGCCCGGACTCGGCGTGGCGGGCGGGACCCCGGTACCGGGACCCCCCTCCCGGCGCTTCCCCGTGGCACTGGCGTTCGGCACCCTGCTCGTCGCCGCGGCCGCGCTGTTCCTGTGGGCCCGGCGGCCCTCC
>DASUFQ010000065.1:0-2046 GCA_036274515.1 Gemmatimonadales bacterium
TCGGTCGTCGGGTTCGACCGGTATGCGCCGCCGCATACTCACGGGTCCACGCATGGCGAGACCCGGGTCACCCGGCAGGCGATCGGGGAAGGCGAGGAGTACTCGCCCTTCGCCCTCCGGTCGCACGAGATCTGGCGGGAGATCGAGCAGGCCACCGAGTCCGACCTGCTCACGCTGACCGGTGGGCTCATCATCTCGAGCGGCGGGCGCGGCGCCGCGCTTCACGTCTCCGACTTCCTGGGGACGACGATCGCCGCGGCGCGGCGCTACGGGATTCCGCACGAGGTGCTGGACGCGGCGGAGATCCGCCGGCGCTATCCCGCGTTCCGGGTGACGGACGAGGAGACCGGATACTTCGAGCCCGGCGCCGGCTTCGTGCGGCCGGAGCGGTGCGTGGCGGCGCAGCTGCTGCTCGCTCGTCGCCACGGCGCGACGCTGCGGCTGGGGGAGCAGGTCATCGAGGTGCGGCCCGACGGCGCCGGCGTGGTGGTCCGCACCGAGTCGGACAGCGTCCGGGCCGACCAGGTGGTGCTCACCGCCGGGCCCTGGCTGCCCGAGCTGCTGTCGCCGGAGTACGCCCGTCACTTCTCCGTGACCCGCCAGGTGCTCTACTGGTTCGCGCCGCGTGACTCGATCGAGCCCTTCCTGCCCGACCGTTTCCCCATCTTCATCTGGGAGCCCGCGGGGCTGCCGGAGCCGATCTACGGTTTCCCGGCGATCGACGGCGCGGCCGGCGGGATCAAGATCGCGTCAGGGACCTACGGGGAGCGGGTCGCGCCGGACGAGGCACCGCGAGATGTCGGCGAGGACGAGACCGCGGCGATGTACCGGCTGGTCGAGCACTGCTTCCCCGGGATCGGTCCGCGCTGCGTCAAGGCGACGACCTGTCTCTACACGGTCACGCCGGACGCGGGGTTCGTGATCGACCGGCATCCCGAGCACCCGCAGATCGTGCTGGTCTCCCCCTGCTCCGGCCACGGCTTCAAGCACTCGGCGGCGATCGGGGAGGCGGTGGCGGAGTGGGTGACCGAGGGGAAGAGCCGGCTGGACCTGGCGCCGTTCGCGCTGGGGCGGTTCGAGCGGTCGGGCGTCAGGTGACCGGGGGCGGGGCCGCCGCGTAGAGGTATCCCACGACCCGCGAGCCCTGGTGGGAGTGGAACGGCACCAGGATGCGCTCGTAGGCGGCGCCCTCGAAGCGGTCGAGCATGTCCCAGTGGTCGCGGAGTGCGGGGGAGCGGAGCAGGTGCGCCGAGACGTGGGGGCCGACGTGGTCACGCTCGCCTTCGACCCAGCCCGGTTCCCAGGTGCCGCCGAGCGGGGCCAGGCGATGGTGGTTGGGGGCGCCGGGGGAGAGGCTGCCGTAGACGATCAGGGTGTCCGACGCCCGGAAGGCGGCGTGCGCCAGGCGGTCCACCAGCCGGAGCCAGGGCGAATCATCTGAGGCCTGCCGGCGGAGCGCGTTGAAGGCCTGGAGCGTCTCGTTCAGCAGCCGCCCGTCGGCGCTCAACCGCTGGTCCGCCCCAGGAGCTCTTCGATCCACCGCGCGCAGCGGGCCTCGAACTCCTTCGTCGTCTCCTCCCTCACAACCGGCAGCGTTCCGATGAACTCCCGGCCCCGGGAGACGGCCCAGAGCGGCGGCAGGGAGCTGAACTTGCTGAGTGTCTTCAGCGGCTCGGCCAGGAAGGTCTGGCCGTGCCACTCCACGAAGTGGCGAGCGGGTCGCATGGCAACCTCGAGCGCAAGCGCGAAACGGAGGTCTGGTTGATTTAGGGCGGCGTCCCGGGATCGTCAAGACCGGCCCCCGGGGCGCCCCCACCCAGCTCCCGGGTCATCTCCCGCATCGTCGGCCGGAACCCCGCGCCGAGAAAGAGCCGCTGCGCCGGCTCGTTGCGCTCGGCGGTGGAGAGCACCACCCTCGGCGCTCCCAGCCTGGCGAGTGCCGCGAGGGCGGCGTCGAGGAGGGTGCGGCCGACCCCGCCGCGCCGGTGGTCGGGGTCCACCACCAGGTCGTAGAGGGCGCCGGCCGGCCCCCGGAGCGCCATCCAG
>DASUFQ010000066.1:0-3113 GCA_036274515.1 Gemmatimonadales bacterium
TTCGGGGACAAGCGAAAGGGGCCTCTTTCGAGACCCCTCTCTCTTGGACCGCTACTGCGTCACGGTACCGCGGCCGGCGGCTGGCGCGGCTCCATCCGGACGATCCAGAGCCCGTTGTTGTCGTCGTTGACGAACGAGAGCCCGTCCTTCACCACGACCCCCCAGGTCATCGCGGCATTCTTGGTATGCCCTTCCATATCCGCGGTGTTCACGTGGGCGATCTGGCGCCCCTGGGCGCGCAGGTCGCCGCGGAGCTCCCCGGAGATGTCGAAGGCGCGGAAGCCGGCGTTGTAGGCACCCATATACAGGGTGTCGCCGGCGACCCAGACGTTGTGCACGCCGCCGAACTCGGGCTCATAGTACGCCACCGAGTGCGGGTTGTTCCAGTCGCTCACGTCGATCACCTGCAGCCGCCCGTACGCCCGGCCCGCCGAGGCATCGCGCCCGTTGCGGAGGGTCGGCCCGTTCGGGAAGACCTCGTCGGCGATGAAGACGTACTTGCCGTGCCGCCACGCGGTGTGGGTGCCGCGGATGAAGCCGGGGCCTCCCGCCGCCTCGACATCCCGGTAGAGCGCGTTGAGGTCGTACTTGAACTGCGAGACGAGCTGGGGGCTCGAGGGCGACCCGCCCTTGACGCCGTTGCCCACGTCGAGGATGACCAGGCCGTCGTTCCAGTAGCTCAGGTACGCCAGGCCGTCCTGGATGTCGATGTCATGCAGCGTGCGGCCGGCGTCGGGCCGCTCGGTCCGCCACTGCGCGATCTCCTTCGGGTGGTACGGGTCGTCGATGTTGATGACGTGCATCGCCCCGGTGCCGTCGTTCGTCAGGAAGACGTTGGTGCCGTACTTGTCCTGCCTGTAGACGAACGCCGAGTGCACGCCCGAGGTGACCCCCTCCGTGAACTCGGCGATGACCTTCGGGTGCTCCGGATCCTCGGTGCTCGCGATGACGATCCCGTTCTTCCGGTCGGCCGCGCCCTCGCGCGTCATCACGATGAACTTGCCGTCGGGCGTCGACATCACGTCGTTGACCCGCCGGGTGTTGAGGACCAACGAGTCGGTGACCACCGGCGCCGCCGGGTCGCTGACGTTGATCGCGTAGAGCACGTCCCCGCCGCTGCCGCTGCCCAGGAAGGCGTGCTTCCCGTCCGGCATGACCCACACCTCCTCCGTGGTAAAGCGGGTCCGCGGGAGGCGGCCCACCACCTCCGCCGGCCGCCGCACGTCGCGCGGGCGGAGCGTGACCGCCGCTTCCGCGCTCGCCGAGCCGATGGTGACGGTCACGAAATAGGAACCCGCCTGGTAGCCGACGAATTCGCCCGCCGGGGTGATCTCGCCGCCGCCGGGGGCGAAGGTCCACGACGGCGTGAGGCCCGCGAGCTCGCGGCCCTGCGCGTCGCGCAGCTTGACGGCGAACTTCACGACATCCCCGGTCCGCGCCTCGGTCCGGGCGGGCGTCAGTTCCACCCGCGCGATCGTGTTCGCCACGACCTGCACCGCGAGCGTCGCCTTCGCCGCCCCGGCGCCCGCCGTGATGGTCGCGCGCCCCGGCGCCACCGCGCCGAGCACGCCGTCCTGGGAAACCGTCACCACCCCCGGCGCCGAACTCTTCCAGGCGAGCTGGTCGTCCCGCGCGTCACCCGCCTGCGAGAAGCTGGCGCCGGTGAGGCGGAGGCGCTGCCCCACCACCAGCTTCGAGACCTGGGGCGCCACCGTGACGCGCGCCGCCGGCCCCGGCACCATCTGCACCTCCACCCGCTCCACCACCGGCTTCGTGCCGGTCACCCGCGCGATGACGCTCACGGCCAGCGTCCCCGTCGACCCCGACCGGACCATCCCGGTGGAATCGACCGTCCCCTCGAAGCGTCCGCCCGCCCCGAAGAAGCGGATCGAGGCATCGGGCACCGGCTGGCCGCTCGCGTCGAGCGCCCGGGCCACGAGCTGGACGGAGTCCCCCGCCGGCAGCTGCAGCGACGTGCCCGGCTGCACCTCGAGGCGGGCGATGGGGGACGGGGCGAGCGCGGCCGCCTGCGCCGGCGGCGGGCTTCCCTGCTGCACCGCGGCGAGCAGGGCGATGGTGGCAATCAGCATCCGGGTATCCAGGTTGGAGGGCAGGCCTGCGAGAGCGCCCGCCCCCGGCAGGGGACGGGCGTTGGAAGTGTGAGTATAACCGCGGGGCGGGGGTCGCGATACCTCAGGGCGTGGGAGCGCCCCCCGTGGCCGGGGCGGCGGCGGGCGCCGGACCGGACGAGGCCTCCACCTTCACCGCCGGCGGCGCGGGAATCGGCGGGGCCATCGAATCGGCGGGCGGCCAAGCCTGGTTCCGGATTTCCCGCACCGCCGTGGCGGGCAGGAGGAGCGGCAGGCTCACGTCGGTGCCCTGCAGCACCACCGTGCCGAACTGCTCGAAGCCGCTGTCGGCGCCCCCGCTTCCGGCCGTGACGCACACAAACGTCGTTCGTTCGTTCATGTGCTCCAGATCGTCGATGCGCATGGCGCATGGCTGGAGTCGTTCGGCCATGGCGGCGCTGTCGAGGCGCACGGTCACCTCCACCCCCTCGATCGACTGGGGCGCCGCGCGCAACAGCTTCAGCTGCTCGAGCCGGCCCAGGGAGGCGCCGTCGACGCGAAAGTTGACGAACTTGAGCGGTATGGTGATGGGGTCGGCGGAGTGCAAGACCATGTCGGCGGTCCGGGCGCCCTTGCGAACCCCGGTCCAGATCAGCATCCCGACCGCGAACACGAGCAGCGCACCTACCGCGATTTTGATCCAGTAACGAGTCATCGGGTCCCCCGGAGGTCACCGAAAAGATGATGTTTCAGATAGTGACGAACCCGCGCCACCGAAAGTTTCAGGCTGAGCCGACTCCCAGGGCCGGGCGGTGGCACTTGGGGATTGGTGCCGTATGGTATATCTTGGCCCCGCAGAGACTTACGTTCACGCACCCCAGGTGGCCATGGCCGAATCGATCGAGCCCGATCTCCTCCCCGTCAGAAACCGCGACGCGGTCGGATTCGTCCTCCGACTTGCGCGGGCAATGCACGCCTACGGGTATGCCGCCCACCAGGTCGAGGGGGCGCTCGGGGAGGTGGCGCGGCGGCTGAACCTGACGG
>DASUFQ010000067.1:0-28506 GCA_036274515.1 Gemmatimonadales bacterium
CGACGAGCACCGTGAAGCCGATCCAGACGGCCGGCGGGTGGAGGGTCACCTAGAACCCGGGCTCGGCCTGGTGGACCGGGTCCTGGAGCAGGATGGCGGGGAGCGTCTCCCCGACCGCCACCTCGTGCCGGCCCTCGGCGACGACCAGCAGGGCGTTGGCCCGCACCATCGAGGTGAGGATACCGGAGCCCTGCGGCCCCGTCAGCCGCGCCTCGGCGCCTCCGGCCGCGTCGGTCACGACGGCCCGGAGGAAGTGCTGGAGCGTCGGGCGCAGGGCGATCGGCTCCCCCGCGCGCACCGGTACGCTGCGCCGGAAGGGCAGTGCGTGCCCCGCCATCGCGCGGATGGCCGGCCGCACGAAGAGCTCGAAGGTCACCATCGTGCTGACCGGGTTTCCCGGCAGCCCGATCCACGGCACCCCGAGCACCTCCCCGAAACCGACCGGAGCGCCCGGCCGCATCCGGAGCTTCCAGAAGGCGATGGAGCCGCCGAGCTCGGCGATGACGGCGCGGAGGTGATCGTGCTCGCCGACGCTGATGCCGGCGGTCGTCACGAGGAGATCGCATTCCGGCGCGCGCTCCAGGTGCGCGCGCACGCTCGCCGGGGTGTCGCGGGCGAGGCCGAGGTTGAGCGGTTCGCCCCCTGCCTGGCGGATGAGGGCGCGCAGCGTATGCGTGTTCGAGCTGGCGATCTTCCGTCCGCTCAGGATCTCCTCGGGCTGGTCGACGTCCACGATCTCGTCGCCGCCGCCGAGGATCCCGACCCGCGGGCGCCGAAAGACCAGCGGGTGTGCCACCGCGAGCGAGGCCAGGACGCCGAGCTCGGCGGGGCCAAGTTCCGCGCCGGCCTCGAGCACGCGGGCGCCCCGCCGGATGTCCTCTCCCGCCAGCCGAAGGTTCACCCCCGCGTCGCGGTCGCTCCGGATCTCCACCACCGCCGTGCCCAGGTCGGTGTCCTCCTGGCGGATCACGCCGTCGGCGCCGGCGGGGAGCGGCGCCCCGGTGAAGATGCGGGCGCATTCCCCGGGACCCAGCGCGCGGACCGGCACGGCGCCGGCCGGGAGCTGCTCGACCACGCGAAGGCGAACGGGCGCCTCGGGCGTGGCGCCGCGCACGTCCGCGGCGCGCGTGGCGTAGCCGTCCATGGCGGAATTCGTCCGGGCGGGGAGGTCGATCGGGCTGAGGAGGGGCTCCGCGAGGACGGTTCCGAGGGCATCGTCGAGCGGGAGCCGGAGGGTCGGTTGGGGCGGGACCGCCGCCACGATCCGGCGCGCGGCGTCCCGTGCCGCGAGCGCGCTCACGGCCCGATGATCCGGGCGCCGTCCCACCCGATGTTGGCCAGGAACTGCAGCCACATCGTGTCGCGGAAGCGGAGCACCCGGCAGTCGGCCTCGAACTCGCCGTCGGTCACGACGGCAAGCCACTGGTCGGCGGCCTCCGAGCCGCCCGTGTACAGCGGGGTCTTCGCCACGGCGGTCCGGAAGACCTCGATCTTGGGGAGGGGGGACGCCGTGAATCCCTCGACGAGCACGATGTCGGCGCCGTGCAGGTACTGCTGGGCCAGGGCGATCGGATCCTGGTCGTCGGGCGACCGCTCGAACACCACCCGCAGCTCGGGGGACGCGATCAGCACGCGCTCGGCGCGCCCCTCGTGGAAATGCCGGTAGCTGTCCGTACCGGGGGTGTCGACGTCGGCGGGGTGGGTGGCGTGCTTGATGGTCATGACCCGCTTGCCGCGCCGCACGTATTCCGCCGCGAGCGCCACGGCCAGGGTGGTCTTGCCCGAGTTTTTCCGGCCTACGATGGAGAGGATGCGAGTCGCCGCCACAGCACGTCCGCCTGGGTCAGGTCATCCGGGGCATTCACGTTGAAAAAGAGGATGGAGGGATCGCCGAACCCGGCGACCGTCTCCGCAGGGAGGATACAGGTTCTGACCGCGGAGTGGAAGGCGATGGCCCGGAGATCTCCCCTGGCGATGGCGGACTCGATCGCCGGACCGCAGGCCGGCCCGTAGGCCGCGCACATCGGCTCGACGCCGCGCCGTCCGCCGCTCGCCGGGAGCACCGCGTCGGCCCCGGCGAGCTCCACCGCCAGGCGGCGGAGCAGGGCCGGGGGCACGAACGGCATGTCCCACGCCGCGCAGACCACCGGCCCCGGGCCCGCGCGCACCGCACTCAGCAGGCCCCCGAGCGCCCCGGCGCCGGGATGGATGTCCGGAAGTACCCTGAGGTCCGGGCGCCAGTCGGGGGCGGCGGGGTCGTTCGCGATGAGGAGGGGGAGGGCGCCGAGGGCCTCGTGAAAGGCGTTCACCAGCCGGTCGAGGATCCGGATCCCGCCCACCGATTCGAGGCCCTTCGGACGGCCGCCGAACCGGGTGGCTCCCCCGCCGGCGAGGATGGCGCCGCGGACTGCACCGGCCGCCAGGTCAGTAGCGCCGGCCACGCTTCTTTTCGAGCACGATGTCAGCCGCGACCACGATGCTGAAGAGATTCTTCCACTTGTTGACGATTTCCGGGGTGTCGACGCCCGGCGGTGTCGGGCCCGCCACGGTGGCGATTTCGACGAGGTTGTCGCGCGCCTCGAGGCGCAGCTGCCATCCCTTGCCGAGGGCGGTGGTGATCCCGGCACCAAAGACGAACCCCGGCGTGACGCGGGTGCTCGATGGGTCGTTGTAGATCACGGCCTGGAATTCCTGTCCCTGGCCGGTCGAGGGATCGGTGACCACGAAGATCGTGCCGGCGGTCGTGATCGGGCTCAGGTTGCTGAACAGCAACCCGACCTGGCCGCGGATGTACGGCGAGATCGGCTGGTCCGCGCCCGCACGGAGCACCGGACCGACGCTCAGGAGCACGGCGGAGCTCGACTTCGTGGCCCCGTCGATGCTGGCGCAGATCTCCTCGGTCCGCGGGTCGGGGGAGGTGGACACCACCCCGCAGGCGTCCTCGAGCCCGATCCCCATGAAGAAGACCTCGCCGACGAACCCCAGCGACGGCTTCGGGAAGTACATCCCCGAGAAGAGGATGCCGATCGAGCCGTTGATGTTCCGGTCGAGGTCCACGAGGTCGAACCCGGCACCGGGGCGGAGGATCGGCTGGTCCTCCACGTTCCAGAGGTCGGCGCCTGCCGTGTACCCGATCCCCATCGTGAAGACGAGGCGCGCCTCGTCCTCGGTCTTCTGGGCGGCGGCGGGGGCGGCGATGGCAGCGCAGAGGAGCACGGACAGGAGCATCGCGAGTCGCATCACACCCCCAGCGCCTGGTGATCGACGGCCAGGCACCGGTCCATGACCACGGCGATGCCGGCGCCTTCGAGTTGTCGTGCGGTCTCCGTGTCCTCGACCCCGATCTGCATCCAGACCAGCTTCGGGCGGACGGCGAGCAGGTCGTCCAGCAGGGCGGGGACGTACTCCGACCGGCGAAAGATATCGACGATGTCGATGGGCCCGGTCCTCGACGCGGACCGGAGGTCGGGGTGCACCGCTTCTCCCAAGGTGACGCCGCCGGCGGGGTGGACTGGCACAATCTCGTAGCCGGCATGCTGCAGGTACTTCGCCACGCCGTGGCTCGCACGGTGCGGCTTGCGGCTCAATCCGACCACCGCGATCCGCGAGGAGCTCCGCAGCAGCGCCCGCAGCGCGTCGTCGGACGGCGCGGTCACCGCTGGCCCGGCCGATGGAGCTGCGGCGTCCCGCTCACGGCACGCCCCACGAGCACCATGCCCGAGCGCCGCGCCACCTCCACCGCGAGGGTCGACGGCACCGAGGGCGTCGCCACCCACGCGAGGGAGGCGCGGGCCGCCTTGAACGCCAGCTCGGCGGAGATGCGGCCCGTCACGAGGAGCCCGAGCCCCTCCACCGGGCGCCCGGCGAGGAGCGCGGCGCCCAGGACCTTGTCCACCGCGTTGTGGCGGCCGATGTCCTCGGCGTGATGGAAGAGGACGGCACCGTCGGTCAGCGCTGCCGCGTGGACGCCGCCGGTGTCCTGGTACCGGGTCCCCGCCGCGAAGAGTTCCTTGAACCGGGCACGCAACGTGGCGGCTTCAGGCGGCGCGCCGCGGGGCGGCTCGGTCGGCACCGTGCCCGGCTCCGCCAGGAAGGTCGACACGGCGCCGCAGCCCGAGGCGAGGACCGGTCGCCGGCGCTCGGCCGCCACCGCCTCCACGCGCGCCGGAGCCAGCTCCGCCCAGAACCCGAGGTCGGTCGCGCAGGGGCGGAGGTGCACCTGGTCGAGGGCGGTGATGTACCCCTCGCCGTGCAGCCAGCCGAGGACCAGCTCCTCCAGCATCTCCGGCGTGCACATCCAGGTGACCATCGGGACGTGGTTGACCTCGAGCCAGACCGGCACCTCCTCCACGGCGGCCGGCGCCTCGCCGCGGCCCCGGCGGCCGGGCGGGCGGGTCGCGTCAGTCACGTCCGGTGCAGTCGGCATGCAGGGTATCGTCCTCCGCCACGCGCACCCGCACGAGCCTGACGGCGGGGGGAAGGCGCACGGCAATCCGCGAGAAGAGCCAGCCCGCCAGCGCCTCGCAGGTCGGCAGCGTCCGGCCTGGCGCAAACTCCGCCAGTGCCTGGTCAATATGCACGCCGTCCAGGGGAATGACGACCTCGTCGTGCAGGATGCGGTCGAGCAGGGGGAGGTCGATGACCGAGCCCATGGCGGGGTCCATCGGACCGGCCACGGTCACGGCACAACGGTAGTGGTGGTCATGCCCCGGCGGGTCGGCGAGCGCCCCGAACGCGGCGCGATTCTCCTCGGCGGTCCAGTCTGGGCGCCAGTACCGGTGCCAGGCGTGGAAGCCGGTCGTGCGGGTGAGCGAGATCGCCATCGGGGCGCCTCAGCGTCAGAAGGAGTAGCCGATCCCCACCTGGTACCAGACGTTGGAGAGGTAGTTGTTGACGGCGTACGACTGCAGGATGCCGGTGATGTCCTCGTAGTACGGCGGGGGGTAGGCGAGCTTCCAGAACGCGCCACGGATCTCGGCCCGCACGAAGCTCCGCCGGTTGAGGTAGACCCGGGTGCCCGCGAACGGGACCCAGTAGAACCGGCCCCCGAAGTCGTAGGCGTCCGGGCTCTCCGTCGAGCTGGTGCGCCAGGCGTACCCGAGCCCGGCGCCGAGGTAGGGTGCAAGCCCGTGCCAGGTCTTGGCGCCGGTCACGGTGTACTGCACGGTGGTCTCGAACATCCAGACCGGCGAGGGAATCTCGCCGCTGACCGTGAGCTTGCCCTCGAGGTCACGATAGACTCGTGTGCCCTGCAGGCTGGCGTACTCCACCGCGAAGGCCAGTTCGAGCGGGCCGCTCACCGAAACCCCGAAACGTCCGCCGTACACCGGGCCGTCGTGCGGGCCGACGCCGATGATGCCGCCGTCGCCGCCGATGTACCCGCCGAGCGCCGTGAGGGACATCTTCTTCGGGATGTCGCGGTACGGAGAGGTGGCCGGCGAATGGCCGACCTGTGCTGTGGCGGGCGCGGCGGCGGCCATCAGGAGCGTGAGGGCAAGGGCAAGTCGCATGCGGTCAGGGCTCCCGGAGGTCGCGGCCCGTCATCTCGGGCGGGGGCGTGATGCCAAGGAGGCGGAGCACGGTCGGGCCGACGTCGCAGAGCGCGCCGCCCTGGCGGAGCGCCTCGCCCCCGGCGCGCACCGCCACCAGCGGCACGGGATTCGTCGTGTGGGCGGTGTGCGGGCCGCCGGTCGCGGGGTCCACCATCATTTCGCAATTGCCATGGTCCGCCGTGACGAGCACGGTGGCGCCCGTGCCTTCGGCCGCCTGGAGCACCCGGGCCAGGCACCGGTCGACGGTCTCGACCGCCTCCACCACCGCCGGCATCACGCCGGTGTGCCCCACCATGTCCGCGTTGGCGAAGTTGCAGAGCACGAAGTCGTGCGCCGGTTCGCGGATGGCCTTGCACAACACGTCGGTGACGCCCTCCGCGCTCATGGCGGGCGCCAGGTCGTAGGTGGCCACCTGCTGCGACGGAATCAGGATGCGCTCCTCGCCACGATACGGCAGCTCGACGCCCCCGTTGAAGAAATAGGTCACGTGCGGGTACTTCTCCGTTTCGGCGGTCCGGAGCTGCGTCCGGCCCGCGTCCGCCAGCACCTCCGCCACGATTCGCGCCATCGAGAACGGCGGGAACGCCTGCGGGAACGGGAAGGTCTGGTCGTACTGCGTCATCGTCACGAACCCGGCGAGCGCCGGCCGTGGGCCCGTGTCGAATCCGTCGAATCCCGGCATCGCCAGCGCGCGGCAGATCTGGCGCATCCGGTCGCTGCGGTAGTTGACGCAAAACACGCCGTCGCCATCGCGGATCACCGTCGGCTCACCGGCGGCGTCCGGCAGGATGATCGGGGTGACGAACTCGTCGGTCTCCCCGCGGGCGTAGGCGCCCTCCACCGCCGCCACCGGCTCCGATTCCCGCCGCCCCACGCCGCGCACCATCGCCTCGTAGGCCTGCCGGGTCCGCTCCCACCGCCGATCCCGGTCCATCGCGTAATACCGGCCGGTGAGCGACGCGATCCGCGCCCGCGGGCCGGCCAGCCTGGCCAGGTCGGCTTCGAGCCGTGCCACCACCCCGGCCCCCGACATCGGCGCCGAGTCCCGGCCGTCGAGGAAGCCGTGGATCGCGATCCGGGGCACGCCGTGCCGGACGCCGAGTTCCACCGCGGCAAGGAGGTGGGCGTCGATGGCGTGCACGCCCCCCGCGCCGAGCAGGGCGAGGAGGTGCAGGGTCCCCCCGCGTGCGCGGACCTCGGCGCAGAGCGCGACCAGCGGATCGATGCGGAAGAAGTCGCCCGAGCGGATGCTCGCCGAGATCCGGACAAGATCCTGGGGCACGACGCGGCCCGCCCCCAGGTTGAGGTGGCCGACCTCGCTGTTGCCCATCTGCCCATCCGGCAAGCCGACCGGCAGCCCGCTGGCGTCGAGCAGCGTCCGGGGCTCCGTGCCCCAGAGCCGGTGCCAGACCGGCGTCCGCGCCAGCTCGATGGCGTTCCCGTCGCGCTCCGGACGGTAGCCCCACCCGTCAAGCACCACCAGCACGACCTGGCGTGCGGGGCCGCTGGTGTTTGACATGCCTCTCCGCTGTTTCTACAATGCTGGACTGTGACTTACACCGCGCCGCAATCTAGTCCCGCCTCTCATCGCCTACCAGTCTGGGCCGTCCTCGCGGCCCTCACGCTCGTCGGCGCCGCCGCCGCGCTCCCCGCCCAGTCCCGGATCGGCCAGGCGACGTCGTTCCGCAAGGATCCCTCCGGCGTCGTCCTGGCCACGCTGGCTGCCGGGGCCGTCGTGACGAGAGGCACCGCCCAGGGCCAGTGGACCGCGGTGACGCTGGAGGGTTGGGTCTACACCGCCTCGACCGGCAGCACGTCCAGGGAGGGGTTCGATGTCGTGGTCACCGCCGCCGACGGGGAAAACCTCCGTGCCGCGCCCAACGGGGCCATTCGTGCCCGGCTCGAATCGGGCGCGCTGTTGACCCGCGTCGGGAGCAAGGGCGGATGGACGCAGGTCCGGCGAAGCGGCTGGGTGACCACCTCCGCGCTCGCCGGGTCGGGCGGCGGCGGGTCCCCGCCGGCCGGGGCCGCCGCCCCCGACCCCTCGGCGGCCAGCGCTCCGGAGGGCGCGGACCGACTCGAGGCGATCCGGGCGACGGCGCTCCTCCTCACTCCCGACGGGCCGGGACTCGCCACCCTCGACTCGGGCGCTTCGGGGCAGGTGATCGGGCGGAGCGGGGAATGGGTGCAGGTCCAGGTGCAGGGATGGGCGCGCGAGACCGACCTCTCGGAGCCGGCCAGCGCCGCCCTGCCGGGGGTCACGGTGGCCCAGATCCGCGCCGATCCGTCCCGGTATGTCGGTCAGCTCTTGGAATGGCGGGTCCAGTTCATCAGTATTCAGCGGGCCGACGAGCTGCGCCCGGAGATCCCGAACGGGGCCGCCTACCTCCTCACGCGGGGCCCGCTTCCCGAGCCGGGATTCGTCTACGTGGTGGTGACGGCGGCCCAGCTCCCGGCCTTCGAGGCCGCCACGCCCCTGCAGGAATTCACGATCCGGGGCCGGCTGCGCGCCGCGCAGACGCGCTACCTGCCGACTCCGGTGGTCGAGCTGGTGCAGGTGATGGACGCCAAGGGAGGTGCCCGATGAACGATTCGCTGATGCAGCGGATCCAGCGCCGGCTCGAGAACCTCAGCGATGAGCGGGGGTACCAGGTCCTCGACTACGTCGAGTTCCTGGAAAGCAAGTTCGCCGAGCGGGCCGCGCCCTCGGGCATCTTCGCGAAGTTCACCGAGACGGTCGAGGACACGATGCGGGCCGGGAAGCTCCCGATCCAGGCCATCAGCGGCACGATGGGCGTCATGGACAGCGCCGCCAAGGTGATGAAGGGGTTTGCCGCCGCGGGCAAGACGGTGGTCGACGAGGCGATGCGGGCCTCGGAGGGTCAGCCGCCGGTCCCGGCCAGCGGCACCGCGCCGCCGGCCGCCGCCGCGGCTCCCTCCGCGCCGAAGAAGCCGACGCCGCCCGCCGGCCCGCCGAAGCACCAGCCGTAGGCCGCCGGGCGGCGGGTGCCGGCGCGCGGGCGCCGTCCTTGATTTCACCTGCGCCGCCCCGTATCCTTCGAGATGGTACCCCCCACGATCCGATCCGGCCCCCCGGGCGCGCCGCGCCACCGGTGGGCCGCGCTGCATATGGAGCCCCGCACCTGATGGCCCAGATCCGCCCTTCAGTCGGACTGACGTTCGACGACGTCCTGCTCGTCCCGCGCCATTCGACCGTGCACCCGCGCGATGTCCGCACCGCCTCCCGCTTCACCCGCAGCATCCCCCTTAACGTCCCGCTCGTCTCCGCCGCCATGGACACCGTCACGGAGTCCGAGATGGCGATCGCGATGGCGCGGGCGGGCGGCATCGGGGTGCTGCACAAGAACATGTCCATCGACCGGCAGGCCGCCGAGGTGGACCGCGTCAAGCGCAGCGAGAGCGGCATGATCCTGAACCCGATCACCCTCGGTCCCGACCGGCCGCTCCGCGAGGCGTCGGCGCTCATGAGCCGCTTCCGGATTTCGGGGGTGCCGATCGTGGACGCCGAGGGGCGGCTGATCGGCATCGTGACCAACCGGGACCTCCAGTTCGAGCGGAACCTGGAGCAGCCGATCCACGAGGCGATGACCAAGAAGAACCTGGTCACGGCGCCGGTCGGGACGACGCTCGAGGCGGCGGAGCGGATCCTTGCCCGGCACCGGATCGAGAAGCTGCCGGTGGTCGACGGCGACGGCGTGCTTCGCGGCCTCATCACGGTCAAGGACATCTTCAAGCGGGCGCAGCATCCCGATGCCAACAAGGATCAGCATGGGCGCCTTCGGGTGGCGGCCGCCGTGGGCGGCACCCCGGACGCGACGGTCCGCGCCCGGGCCCTCGTGGACGCCGGCGCCGACGTCCTGGTCATCGACTCGGCGCACGGGCACAGCGAGGGGGTGCTCCAGACGCTCGCTATCCTGCGCGAGGCCTTCCCGGACGTCCAGCTGGTGGCGGGCAACGTGGCGACGGAAGAGGGGGCCCGGGAAATCGCGCGCCGCGGCGCCGACGCCGTGAAGGTCGGCGTGGGTCCGGGAAGCATCTGCACCACCCGCGTCGTCACCGGCGTGGGGATGCCGCAGGTCACGGCCATCATGGACGCGGTCCGCGGGGCGGGCGAGGTCCCGGTCATCGCCGATGGCGGCATCAAGTATTCGGGCGACGTCGTGAAGGCGCTGGCGTCGGGCGCCGCCTGCTGCATGATGGGCGCCATGCTCGCCGGCACGGAGGAGAGCCCCGGCGAATCGGTGCTGGCGGAGGGGCGCCGCTTCAAGGTGATCCGCGGCATGGGCAGCCTGGCGGCCATGCAGGACGGCTCGGCCGACCGGTACTTCCAGCAGGGCGAGATGGCGCCCTCCAAGATGGTGCCCGAGGGCATCGAGGGGCGGGTGCCCTATCGGGGGCCGGTGAGCGACGTCATCTTCCAGATGGCCGGCGGCCTCCGCAGCGGGATGGGCTACTGCGGGGTCGCGGACATCCAGGCGCTGCAGCGGGACGTGGAGATGGTGCAGGTCACCAGCGCCGGGCTCCGCGAGTCCCACCCCCACGACGTCAAGATCACGCGCGAGGCGCCGAACTACAGCGCCTGACCCATCCCCGGGGCGCACCACGCACCCCGGGGCGTTTCACCCTCATACTGGAGCATTCGTGAGCGACTCCGCACCAGCCCGCGAAGCCTGGGGCTCCCGCATCGGCCTGATCCTGGCCATGGCGGGGAACGCCGTCGGTCTCGGCAACTTCCTGCGCTTTCCCCGGCAGGCGGTCGAGAACGGCGGCGGCACCTTCATGATTCCCTACTTCATCGCCTTCCTCCTCGTCGGCATCCCGCTGATGTGGATCGAGTGGGGCGTCGGGCGTCACGGCGGGCTGCGGGGCCACGGCTCCATGCCCGGCATGATGGAAAGCCTCTGGCGGCACCCGGTCGCGAAGTACCTCGGCGTGCTCGGCCTCTTCATGCCGGTCGTCGTCCTGATCTACTACTGCTACATCGAGTCGTGGACGCTCGCGTGGACCTGGGCCTCGCTGCGCGGCGCCACGCAGGGGCTCGACCAGGCGCAGATGCAGGGTTTCTTCCGCTCGTACGTGGACCTCGACAATGGCACGGTGCACGGCTTCTGGACGCCGTTCGCGTTCTTCTTCATCACCATCGCCGTCAACTTCTACGTCGTGAGCAAGGGCCTCTCCGCGGGCATCGAGCGGCTGGCCAAGATCGGCATGCCGATCCTCTTCGTGTTCGCCGCCATCCTCGTGGTGCGCGTCCTGACGCTGGGCTCCCACGAGGTGATGGTGGACGGGGTCCTGACGCAGGTCGGCCCGATCGACGGCCTCAACTTCATGTACACGCCGGACTGGAGCGCGCTCGCCAGCCCCAAGGTCTGGCTCGCGGCCACCGGCCAGATCTTCTTCACCCTCTCGGTCGGGATGGGCTCGCTGCAGGCCTACGCGAGCTACCTGACGAAGAAGGACGACCTGGCCCTTTCCGGGATCGCGACCGCCGCCACCAACGAGACCGCCGAGGTGGTCCTGGGCGGGTCGCTGGCCATCCCGGCCATCGTGACCTTCTTCGGCGTGGCGGGGGCCACCGCGATCGCCAAGGGGGGCAGCTTCGACCTCGGGTTCATCGCCATGCCGCTCGTGTTCAACCAGCTGCCGGGCGGCGCGGCCATGGCCACCGTCGCCGGCGTGATGTGGTTCGGGCTGCTGTTCTTCGCCGGCATCACCTCGTCGGTGGCGATGGCCACCCCCGCGCTCTCCTTCGTGGAGGAGAACTTCGGCTGGACCCGGAAGAAGACCGCGATGGTGCTGGGGACGTTCGCCGTGCTGATCGGGATCCTGCACCTGGTCTACTATACGCAGGGCTTCCTCGACGAATGGGACTACTGGGCGGGCACCTTCGGGCTGGTCATCCTGGCGATGGTCGAGACCATCATCTTTGTCTGGGTCTTCGGGCCTGACAACATGTGGCGGGAAATCCACGAGGGCGCCAGCATCCGCATCCCGCGGCTCTTCAAGTTCGTCATGACCTACATCACGCCGGTCTTCCTCCTGGTCATGATGATCTGGTGGACGAAGGAGGAGGCGCTGCCCACGCTGCGGATGCAGGGGATCCCCGAGGCCGATCACGCCGTCCGCTGGGCGTCCCGCGGCATCATGCTGGCCATCCTGCTGTTCCAGCTCTGGCTCATCAAGGCGGCCTGGCGCCGCCGGGCCCTCGACGGGAAGGAGGTGGCCTGATGAATACCGTCGCGATCATCTTCATGGGCGGCGCCTGGCTCTTCGTCCTCGGCCTTGCCCTCTGGTCCTTCCGGAAGCTCCTGGCCACGCCGCCGGACGAGACGCTCCCGCCGCCCGGCTCGATTCCCTGAGCCGGGGCGGCGCGGCCCCCGCCGCGTACCCGGCGGGGGCGCCGCACCGCAGGTTGCCGGTACCGCCGACCCGATCCCCGCAGGTTCCCCGCAGGTGGAGCGACGTATGAGCCTCTTCCGCCGGAAGGATGTTGCCGCGCTGCAGGCCGAACTGGCCACGGACCACAGCCTCAAGCGCACGCTGGGTGCCGGGGGCCTCGTGATGCTGGGCATCGGTGCCATCATCGGCGCCGGCATCTTCGTGCTGACCGGGCAGGCCGCGGCCGCCTACGCCGGCCCCGCCATCGTGTACTCCTTCCTGCTGGCCGGGCTGGCGTGCGCGTTCGCCGGCCTCTGCTACGCGGAATTTGCCGCCATGATCCCGATCGCGGGCTCGGCATACACCTACGGGTACGCCACGATGGGTGAACTGGTGGCGTGGATCATCGGCTGGGACCTCATCCTCGAGTACCTCTTTGCGGCCTCGACCGTCGCCGTCGGCTGGTCCGGGTACACGGTCTCCCTCCTGCGCGACATGGGGATCGACCTCCCGACCGCCTACACCTCCGCACCGTACACCCACACCGTGGTCACCGACGCGGGCCTCAACGTCTGGCGCATCTTCACCGAGGGCTGGAGCCGGAATCCCGACGCGGTGCTGAACGTGCCCGCCATGGTGATCGTCGGGCTGATCTCGATCCTCCTGATCATCGGGATCCAGGAGTCCTCCCGGTTCAACAACATCATCGTCGTCGTCAAGGTGTCGGTCGTCCTGGCCTTCATTGCCTTCGGCGCGGCCTACATCAACCGCGAGAACTGGGAGCCGTTCATCCCGCCGATGACCGACCCCGGCCACTTCGGGTGGAGCGGCATCGTGCGGGCCGCCGGCGTCATCTTCTTCGCGTACATCGGCTTCGACGCCGTCTCCACGGCCGCGCAGGAAACCAAGAACCCGAAGCGCGACATGCCGATCGGCATCCTCGGGTCGCTGGTCATCTGCACCGTGCTCTACATCGCGGTGTCGCTGGTCCTGACCGGCATCGTGAAGTACACCGAGCTCAGCGTGCCGGACCCGATCGCGGTCGGCATCGACGCCGCCGGCCCGGGCCTCGCCTGGCTGCGGCCGTTCATCAAGATTGGCGCCATCGCGGGGCTGTCGTCGGTCATCCTCGTGATGCTGATGGGCCAGCCGCGCATCTTCTACACGATGGCCAAGGACGGCCTGCTGCCGCCGGTCTTCAGCGCGGTGCACCCGAGGTTCAAGACGCCCTGGCTCGCCACGATCATGACCGGTGCGGTGGCCATGGTCTGCGCCGGGCTCCTCCCCATCGGCCTCCTGGGCGAGCTGGTGTCCATCGGGACCCTCCTCGCGTTCGCCATCGTCTGCGGGGGCGTCCTGGTGCTGCGCTACACCGACCCCGACATCCCGCGGCCCTTCCGCACCCCGTTCGTGCCGCTGGTGCCGCTCCTTGGCGCCGGGTTCTGCATTTACCTCATGACGGCGCTCCCCATCGACACCTGGGCCCGCCTCATCGTCTGGATGGCGTTGGGCATGGCCATTTACTTCCTCTACGGCCGGACGCACTCGAAACTCAACGGCTAGCGGTTCCGCGGGGCCGGCGCGGGGAGGGGAGCGGCGGGTGCCGCTCCCCTCCGTCGTGCGTGGGGTTATCTTTCCCAGGCCATGAAGCTCCCGCTCTCCCCCGAAAAAACCGCCGCCGCCCGGGCCGTCGCCGACGTGCTCAAGCCCGGCCAGCGGGTCTGCCTCACCACCCACGTGAACCCCGACGGTGACGGCCTCGGCAGCGAGGTGGGACTCTTGCACCTCCTGCGGGCACAGGGGATCTCGGCCGTGGTCACCAACCCGAGTCCCACGCCGCCGCGCTTCGACTTCCTCTTCGAGGACCTGAACGGGGCGGACCGGAGCCGCGAGGCCATCAAGGAACTGCGCCGGGCCGACCTGATCGTGGTGCTGGATATCTCCGACCTCGGGCGGCTGGGCATGCTGGGCGACACCGTCCGCGAGAGCGGCGTGCCGGTGGTCTGCATCGACCACCACGTGAGCCCGGGCGAGCTGCCCCCCGGGCCCCGGTATGTCGACCCGTCCGCGGCCGCGACCGGGGAACTGGTCTTCGAGATCGGCCGGGTGAACGAGTGGCCGCTGACCCTCGAGGCCGCCCGCGCCCTGTACGTGGCCATCATGACCGACACCGGCAGCTTCCGCTTCAGCAACACCCACCCCCGCACCCTGCGCGTGGCCGCGGAGCTGCTGGAAACGGGGCTCGATCCCGAACGGATGTACCTCGACGTATACGCGAACGCGCCGGAGGGACGTCCCCGGCTGTACGCCGAGGCGCTGCAGACGCTGGTGGTGGAGCAGGACTATGGGCTCGCCTGGGTGACCGTGCCGCCCGGGGCGCTGGAACGGCTCGGGGTGAGCGCCGATGACCTCGACGGCGTGGTCGAGTTCCCGCGGAGCATCGCCGGCGTGCGGATGGCCCTGCTCTTCCGCGAAATCTCCGCCGGCCGGATCAAGGTGTCCCTCCGCTCCGTCGGCGACGTGGACGTGGCGGCCTTCGCCAGGCCCTTCGGCGGCGGCGGGCACACCAAGGCGGCCGGACTCTCGATCGAGGGGTCCATGGCGGCGGTGCAGGGCACCGTCCTCGAGGCCGCCCGGACCTTTCTCGGCGGCAACGGAAAGCGCTGACCCGACATGGAATCGACGATGGACACCCTCGCCCGCATCGAGGCGACGATCGACACCCTCCGGCCCTACATCGCCTCCCACAAGGGCGAGGTGGAGGTGGTGGACTTCGACGCCACCGACGGAAAGCTCTACGTGCGGCTCGGCGGCACCTGCCACGGCTGCGCCGCCTCAACCATCACGCTGAAGCAGGGCCTCGAGGCGCGGCTGCGGCAGTCGGTGCCCGAGGTCAAGCTCGTGGAGGCCATCTAGTGGCCCCCACCCCGCTCGCCGCCGCGCGTGAGGCGCTGGCCGGCATCACCAATCCCCGGGTGGGCCAGGATCTGCTGGCCGCGGGCATGGTGGACGCGCTTGTCATCGGCGACGACGGCCGGCCGGCGTTCACCTTCCTGCTCCGCCGGGACGATCCCGCCACGCTGGTCCGCCAGATCCGCCTGGCGTTCCTCGCCGCCAAGCTGCCCGATCCCCGGATCCAGATCAAGGACCCGTCGGGGCCCGCCCGCGCCACCCACGGCCCGCCCGCCGACGGCGACCGGACGATGCCGCCCCCGGCCCCGCAGATGGCCCTCCCCAATCTCGGCAAGGTGATCGCCATCTCGTCGGGGAAGGGTGGGGTGGGGAAGTCGACCGTCGCGGCCAACCTGGCCATCGCGCTCGCCGAGGCCGGGCACCGGGTGGGGCTGATGGACGGGGACATCTACGGCCCCAACATCCCCCGGATGTTCGGGGTCTTCGAGCGTCCGCCGGTCACCGCCGAGCGCCGGATGCTTCCGCTGGAGGCCTACGGGGTCAAGCTGATGTCGCTGGGCTTCATCGTGGAGCGCGACGCGCCGGCCATCTGGCGCGGGCCGATCATCATGAAGATCGTCACCCAGTTCCTGCGGGACGTGGACTGGGGCGACCTCGACTACTTCCTCGTCGACCTGCCCCCCGGCACCGGCGACGCGCAGCTCTCCCTCGTGCAGGCCACCAACGTGTCCGGGGCCGTGATCGTCACCACGCCGCAGGAAATGGCCGTGGGCGACGCGCTGCGCGGCGGGAAGATGTTCGACAAGGTCCAGGTGCCGGTGCTCGGCGTGGTCGAGAACATGAGCGGCTTCACCTGCCCGCACTGCGGCGGGCACACCGACCTCTTCCCGACGGGCGGCGGGGATCGCCTGAGCGGCGAGCTCCGCGTCCCGGTGCTCGGGCGCATCCCGATGCAGGCCGAGCTCGCGGACCTGGCCGATCGCGGCAAGCCGGTGGTGGTGGCGGCGCCGGAGAGCCCGGCGGCGCAGGCGCTGCGGGAGGTGGCGGAACGGGTGGTGGCGGCGGCGCGGGCGCGCGGCGGGGCGGAACTGCCGATCCTGCGGGGATAGCGGGGCCTCCCGCCGTCCTCAGTCCTTCTTTTCCTTCCGGCTCATCTTCACGAGCGCCTGGACATCCTTCCGGAGCGGCCCGGTCACCAGCCGCTCCGCATCGTTCAGGATCCCCTCCGCATCGGCCAGAAAGAACACGCTGTGCCCCGCGGCCTCCCGGGAGCGGAGGAAGGGGTCGGTGGCGGACCGCTGGAGGATCCAGCCGGCATTACAGGCGTACCCGGCCACCTGCGCCTGCGCCAGGGTATCGAGCGGCGGGCGGAGCGCGGTCAGCACGAGCCCCAGGCGCGACGGCGCCTCCCCCCACCCGGTAAAGACGCTGAGGAGCGGATCGGCCCGCCCCGACAGTTGCCCGTAGGCTTCCGCGGCGATCCCGGCGGTGAACGCGGTGAATTCCCGGTCGTCGCTGATGATCTCGGACAGCGCCCGCTCCACCGAGGCCGAATCCACCCGCCAGAGCCGCTCGACCGCCTCGAGGACATTCAGGCCCGACCCGGCCACACTCCACGAGTTCGGCGGCAGCACGCGCAGCAGCGAATCCGCGATCAGCGACCTCGACGGCGCGAAGAGCACCGACGGATGGTAGACGTCGCCGCTCGCGGGCCAGGTGACGGCCGTGCACCAGGCGGGCAGGGGACGCTGCGCCGCCAGCACGCCGGGAGGGGTGCCGAACGCCAGCACGAGGGCAAGGCCGCAGGACCAGCGCCGCGCGATCATTCCCGCCAAGATACCCAACCCCGGTACGCGCGCAAATTGCGCCGGTTACTCCTCAAGCTCGACACGCGCGTCCACCTCCCGCCCGATCCGCCGCGCCGCCTCCAGATGGTCGGTCAGACCGGGGCCCGCCGCCTGACCGGCTGACACCCGGAGCAGGTCGATCCGCAGGCTTTCCAGCGCCGACATCACCGTCGCCAGCTTGGCCGCGGTCGCGCGCTTGGCCGCCTCGAGATCCCGTGCGAGGTCGTGCCGCCCAGCCGCCTCCGCCAGCGCCCGGGTGAGCGTGGCGTCCTGCCGCCGCAACGCCTGCGCGTCCCGCTCCAGTTGCCGGATGACCGCCGGCACCTCGATGAGGCCTCGCTGTTCCGCGGCAGGGAGCGCCGCGAAGAGCGCCTCGGCCGCCCGGCCCAGGGCCAGTTCCGTCGGCTCGTTGGCGACCGGGAGGGCGGGCGCCGCCCGTCCACCGGCCAGTCGCGCCATCCACCGCCCGAGCCGCCCCGCCCACCAGCGGTCCCACCAGCTTGGGCCCTGCGCCGTGGGCGCCGAGAGTTGGGCCGCCGCCCACCGCCCCGCACTCAGGGGAAGGAAAATCACCGCCACGTCGGCACCGATCTGCAGCAGCGGATGCCAGGCACCCCCCGTCGTGCCGGTGAGGACCCACGCCGCCCCCGCGGCGACGAGCGCCGCCAGCCAGCCGGTGGCCGCCAGCACCTTTGCACGGCCGCTCACCGGCTCCCGATCTTCGTCCGTGCCGAGCAGGGCGGCGCGGATGTCCCCGTAGTCGTACCCCCGACGGATCGCGTCCCGGATGGCCCGGAAGGCGGTCACCTTGCGCATTCCCGCCAGGCTGACCATCCCCAGCCCCACGCCGAACCGGAGGAGGCTCAGGAAGGCATCGGTCAGCCCCGGCGGATGGAGGAGGCGGAACCCGACTTCGGTGATGATGACGAGCAGCAGCACGCTGCCGTACCCACCCATGTCGGTGCCGAGTTCGTGGAGCTCCCGAGCCGCCCGCGCGACGGGCGCGGGAGTGGCGGCGAGCACCGGCAGCGTCGTTCCGAGCGCCGCCGCCAGTTCCTCGCCCGAGGCGAACCGATCGGCGGGCGCCTTGGCCAGGCACCGCTCGATGGCGAGCGCCAGGGCGGCGGGCAGTTCGGGGCGGAGCTCGCGTACGGGCGGCGGGGGCTGCGTCAGGTGCTGGGCCAGGATGCTCGCGGCGGACTCGCCGTCGAACGGCCAGCGCCCGGTGGCCGCCAGGTAGGCCGTCACCCCCAGCGAGTAGAGGTCGCTCCGGCCGTCCACCGGCTCCCCGGCGGCCTGTTCCGGGCTGACCGCGCGCGCGGTGCCGACGATCTGGCCCGCGGGCGTGTCCGCCGCGTCGCCGCTGTCCTGGGCGATCCCGAAGTCCGTCACCATGGCGCGCCCGCCGTCGCGCTCGAGGAGAATGTTCTCCGGCTTGACGTCGCGATGCACCACCCCCTGCCGGTGGGCGTAGGCGAGCGCCCAGGCCACCTCGCGGACGATCCGCGTCACCTCCGCCGCACTCAGCCGGCCCTCGTGCCGGATCCGCTCACCCAGCGTCGGCCCGGCCACGTACCCCATCACGAAGAAGACCTGGCCGCGGGCCTCCTCGACCGAGTGGATCGGGACGATGTTCGGGTGCGACAGGCGGGCGGCGGTGCGCGCCTCCCGGAGGAAACGCGTTCGCCGGTCGGCAAAGGCCGCGAGTGCCGGCGGCAGGAGCTTGATGGCCACGAGCCGGTCGAGGGCCAGGTCGCGCGCCAGGAAGACGATGCCCATCCCGCCGCGTCCGAGCTCGCGCTCGACGGCGTAGCGGCCGGCCACGGCCTCCTGGAGCGGCAGGAGCTCGGGGGTCGCCGGCACGCGCGTCAGTAGGTCTCGGGTACCGGCGTGGCCGCCGCCGCCCGCTTCCCGCCCTTGCGCGGCGGGCGCCGTTTCGGAAGGCGCAGCGGCTTCTCCTTCGACCGCCGGTATGGGATCTGGCTGAGCAGGTGGCTGATGATGTTCAGCCGGGCCCGCCGCTTGTCGTCTGACCGGACGGTGTACCAGGGCGCCCACGAGGTGTGGGTGGCGGCGAACATGTCGTCGCGCGCCTCGGTGTAGTCGTCCCACTTGGTGTAGGAGGCGATGTCCATCGGCGAGAGCTTCCAGGTCTTGCGGCCGTCGGTGACGCGGTCCGTGAGCCGCCGCGTCTGCTCCTCGGGGCTGACCTCGAGCCAGTACTTGAGGAGGATGATGCCGGCCTGTCCCATGGACTTCTCGACCCCGGGTGCGGCGTCGAGGAACCGCCGCGTTTCCTCCTTGGTGCAGAATCCCATCACGCGCTCGACCCCCGCGCGGTTGTACCAGCTCCGGTCGAAGATCACGACCTCGCCGGCCGAGGGGAAATGCCGGAAATAGCGCTGCATATACATCTGGGACTTCTCCTGCTCCGTCGGCGCCGAGAGCGCCACGACCCGGAAGGTGCGGGGGCTCACCCGTTCGGTGATCGCCTTGATGACGCCGCCCTTCCCGGCGCCGTCGCGGCCCTCGAAGACCACGCAGACCTTCAGCCCCCGCTCGCGGACCCAGTGCTGCAGGTGCACGAGCTCCACGTGGAGGCGCCGCATCTCCTTCTCGAACTTCTTGCGGCCCATTTCCTCGCCCTCCTCCCTGGCGCGCTTCCGCTTCTCGCCCATCGTTCGCTCCCTGCTCGGGTGTCGGGGGGAGGATCAGGCCCCACCCCGCCGGAGGATGCTGCAGAGCCGTTGCTTTCCCGCCTCCCGCCTCCCCCGCCATATTGCCGTCATGGCCCTCATCACCATGCTCACCGACTTCGGCACCGCCGATCCGTACGTTGCCGAGCTGCGCGGCGTGCTGCATTCCCGGGCGCCCGGCGTGACCCTCGTCGACCTGAGCCACGGCGTGCCGCCCGGGGACGTGCGCGCGGCGGCCTACCTCCTCGGGCGGGCCTGGCACCGCTTCCCCGTCGGCACCGTCCACCTGGTGGTGGTCGACCCCGGCGTCGGCACCGGACGGGCCGCGCTGGCCTTCGCGGCGCGGGGCCACCGGTTTGTCGGCCCCGACAACGGCGTGTTCACGGCGGCGCTCGACCTCGCGGAGGAGTCGCCGGTGGCGCTGCCGACCCCGGCCGACGCGGCACCCACCTTCCACGGGCGCGACCTCTTCGCCCCGGCGGCCGCCGCGCTGGCCCTCGGGGCCGAGTGTTCGGCGCTCGGTGAGGCGCTGCCGACCCTCCCGGTCCGCCTCGTCCTTCCGCTCCCGTATCACGAGGGAAAGACCGTGATCGGCGAGGTCATCTCCGTCGACCGCTTCGGCAATCTTGTCACCAATCTCACGACGGGGGAAGCCCCGCCGCACGCCACGCTGGAGGTGGAGGACACCGAGGTGGGCCGCCTCCGCCGGACGTTCAGCGACGTGGAAAGCGGGCAGTTACTCGCGTACGTGGGGTCGGGCGGACAGGTGGAGATTGCGGTGCGCGACGGATCCGCCGCCCGGCGGCTCGGCCTCGGTGTCGGCGGGAGGGTGCGCGCCCGCCTGGGCTGACCGGGTCAGTCGATCCACTCGATGGCGACGCCGCCCAGCGACGTCGTCAGCGTCACGTCGAGGTGCCGGGCGGCCGTCGCGTTGTTCTCGGAGGTGTAACGGTTGCCCTGCCGGGTGAACCCCGCCGGCTCGAACGAGGCCAGGAATCGCTCGGTCGTGATGGTCACGCCCAGGCTGCGCGGGAGGCGGAGCGTCAGCCCGCCCACGGCGAGCTTCGCCTGGAGCTCCATGTCGGCCGCCCAGACCCCCGCATAGTCCAGGACCACGCTCCCCACCCCGCCCTCGAAGGTCACCCGGTCGCAGAGGCTGTTGCCGAGCCCGAGCACCGTGAGCGAGGCCGCGCCGGCGCGGAAGGACGCCTCGGTGCAGCGCATCGCGTTGCGGGTCGAGAACCGGACCTCGGTGTCGCTGGCGCCGGTCTCCAGCGCCAGCGAGGACAGCCGCAATCCGCCGAAGTCCACCCTCGAGGCCGCGGCGCCGATGGCGAGCGAGAGGTTCAGGTCCGCCTGCGGCGAGAACCGGACGGTCGCGACCTGCGCGGGCCGGTTGCCGCTCACCCCCATGCTCCCGCGCTCGAGGCCCGCGACGCCGAGGGTCACGGCGCCCTGGCCGGCATTCCAGCGATTGACCGGCTGGAACCGGCTGGCGTCGTAGGTGAGGTCCATCGAATAGAGCGACGAGGGGGCACCCGCCCCGATGTCGAGGGTGCCGGCGGCAAACTCGATGGTGGCGTTGAGGCGGACCTCCCCGTGGAACTGACGCGTGGCGCTGTACCGCTTGAGCTCCTGCGCCTCCCCCGTGCCCGCCAGCAGCGCCAGCGCTGTGAGCGCTCCGGCAATTGCGTGGAAGCGCCGGTGCACGGTCACCGCACCGGCGGCGGGGTCTTGTGCTGTCCGGGGCGCCGCGCGGCGGGGACCCCGAACTGGGGCGTGGCCCAGAGATACTCGTCCGTCAGCGCCTCGGGCGGGATCAGGCGACCGGCAAAGTGGCCCGCCAGCCCGAACCGGCTCAGGAGGGCTGCGCCGAGGCCCACCGTCATCAGGAACCAGGTGGCGACGGCCGCGGCCCCGAACGCGATCCAGCCCAGCACGGGAACCCACCCGAACGCGGCCCATCCGGTCCAGAGCAGGATCATCCCGACCAGCCCGGTCAGGACGTACCGATAACTGCTGGGCGAGCCGAGCCTGCCCTGCGCCAGTTGCCGGCGGGTGTACCGCTCGCCCAGCACGTGCGCCACACCAAGAAAACCGGCAAGGACCGCCACGAGCGCCACCAGGACCGAGGCGATGACGGCAAAGGGCACCAGCAGGATCCCCACCACGCTGAGCACAAGCCCGAGCACCAGGACCCCGAAGGTGGGAAGGACGAGCACCTGGGCCAGCACGCCCACGGCGAAGGAACGGCCGAAGGTGTGCACGATGGTGTCGGAGATGATTTCGAGGTGTGGGCGTCCGAAGAGGACCAGGCCGAACCCGATGCCGAGGAGGGTGATGAAGATGCCGGCGAGGCCCGCCACGTTCCGGAGCGCCTGCACCAGTACCGATCCCGAGGTCGCGGCGGGTGCAGGCGTGTTCGCCCCGCCGGCCCCGTCAAGGGTCTGGATGTCTCCGGTCACCTGGCCGCCCGCCTGGTGCACCTCCCCCCCGTAGGCGAGAAGGCTGCCGGACACGTAGGCGCCCGGGTGCACGGTGATGTTGCCCTCGACCGCCACCAGGTTGCCCGAGAGCCGCCCGTAGAGGTCGGCGTTGCCGTTCAGGACGAGGATGTCGCCCTGGTGCGACTCGCCGGAGCCCAGCGAATAGTTGCCGAGTCGCGCCAGCCCCCCGGGGACGGCCAGCGCGAAGCCGGGAGCGGTGGATTCCCGGAGCGCCCGAAGCAGCAGCGGCTCGAGGGTGCCCGGTGAGGAAAGGTCGTGGATGTCGATGGTAAGGGTCGGGTCGGTGGCGGCCGGGATGGCCTGGGGGTACGGCTCGGCGGCCTGCACGTACCCCGGGTCGGCCGCGAGCACGCGCGGACCGACGAGAACCAGCCATCCGGTCGCGACGAGGAGCCGATTAGCCTTGCACATGAGCCACCCGCGGCATCGGCAGGGCCATCAGGCGCCGGAACACCACCAGGCCGCCAGCATAGGCGAGGGCGGTGGCGCCGAACACGAGGCCGAGACGGGCGGGCGACTCGAGCAACCCGCGTACCCAGGGGTACCACGGCTGCGCGAGGAGGGTGGATCCCACGGAACGGACCGCCGCCAGCCCCAGCCCACCGACGCCGCTGCCCAGCCCCTGGAGGAGCTGGGACAGTGTGTCCGGATTGGCCAGGCTCCACCCCACGCTCGCCGCCATCGGCAGGAGCAGTCCGGCCGCGAGGGCGGCCGCCAGGGCCTTCCGTCGGGCCGGACGCCGGATCTCAACCCGCGCCATGACCCGGTCGCCGAAACCGGCGGCAGGGCTGAACAGCGGGAGCGCACCGAGCAGGTGCGCCAGCGCGCGGTCGGCATCGGCCAGGCGCCGGCAATCGGCGCAGCCGTGCAAGTGCCCCTCGCGATGGCGTGCGAGCGACCCCGCGAGCCAGTCGTCGAGCTCGTCCGGTGTGAGGTGGTTGGCAGTGAAGTCCGTCATGACGCCCCTCCTACGGGCCCGCCGGGCCCGGGGTTTCACTGGCGCAAATGCGCCAGCGCCTGCCTCAATTCGCCGCGGGCCCGGTGGATGTACGTCTTCACCGTGCCGAGCGGCAGGTCCATCATCGTGGCGATTTCTTCATACGCGCGGCCTTCGACGTGCCGCAGTAGAATGCAGGAGCGATACTCCGGCCGGAGGGAGGCGATCGCCTCCTCGATTTCCCCGCCGAGCTCCCTGGCCTCCAGCTCCTCGAGGGCCGTTTCCTGGCGGTCGCCCAGCTGCAGCGCGCTGGCCTGGATCGCCTCGGGGGTGAGCGCGTGCGGGGAGCCGTCCAGCGAGAGGGTGTCCAGCTCCCGGCGCCGCAGGTGGTCGATCGAGACATTGTTGGCGATCTTGAAGATCCAGCTCGAGAACTTGTACTCCGGACGGTAGGACTCGATCGCGTTCAGCGCCTTGACGAAGGTCTCCTGGGAGAGATCCTCCGCCTGTTCGCGGTTGCGCACCATGCGATAGATGAGGGAAAAGATCGGACGTTCATAGCGCCGCACCAGTTCACGGTACGCCGCCTGCCGCCCGGCACGCGCCTCCAGCACCACCTCCTGATCGGAGGCGGTGGCCAGGTCGATGCCGGGCTTAGCCACGGGAGCCGCTCCGCCTTGCGGTGGGCTTTCCGTGAAGGATAGATTGGCCGCCTATGTTAGCCACGGACAGGAAGTTACCAGTATCGGGCGGCGCGGAAAAGCGCTCCTATGTGCGCGGGATGTTCCACGCCATCGCCCCGAGCTACGATTTCCTCAATCACCTCCTGAGCCTGAATCTTGACAAGCGCTGGCGCCGGAAGGCCGTCGAGCGTCTCAATTGGGAACGGGTCCCCGACGGGACCTACATCGACCTGTGCGCGGGCACCCTCGACCTGGCGGCCACCCTCGTGCGTCAACCGCGTTTCGCGGGCTGGGTCGTCGGGTCGGACTTCGTGCCGCGGATGCTGCAGCTCGGCCGTGGGAAGGCGCCCCGGATCGCCTGCGTGACCGCCGACGCGCTGGCGCTGCCCCACGCCGACGCGGCGTTCGACGGGGCCACCGTCGGCTTCGGGGTGCGAAACCTGATGGATCTCGACGCCGGGCTTCGCGAGGCCGCCCGGGTGCTCAGGCCGGGCGCGCGATTCGTGATCCTGGAAATGAGCATTCCCCCCTGGCAGCCGCTCCGCGGGCTCTTCCTGCTCTACTTCCGCCACCTGCTCCCCGCCATCGGGCGGCTGGTGTCGCACCATTCGAACGCGTACACCTGGCTCCCGGAGTCGGTGCTCGCGTTTCCCGAGCCGAAGGCGCTCGCCGCCCGCATGACGGCGGCGGGGTTCCGCGAGGTGTCGTGGTCGCTCCTCTTCGGCGGGATCTGCGCGCTCCACGTCGGGGTGCGCGCATGAGCGAGGGCCAGACGCTCGCCGGCACGTCGCTGTTCGTCCGGTACGTCAATTTCGTCAAGCTGCCGCATACGCTTTTTGCCCTTCCCTTTGCCCTCCTCGGGGTCCTGGCGGCGTCGCTGCAGGTGCCCGTGACCCTCCGCACCATCGGGCTCGTCATCCTCGCCTTCACCGCGGCCCGGTGGGTGGCGATGGGGTTCAACCGGATCGCCGACCGGAAATTCGACGCGGACAACCCCCGCACCCGGGACCGGGAGCTGCCCCGCGGCGCCCTGTCGCTCGCCCAGGCGTGGGGATCGGTCGTCATCGCCGCCGCCCTGTTCCTCTGGGCCGCCCGCGCGCTCAACCCGCTTTGTGCCCTGCTCAGCCCCCTCGCGCTCGCCTGGGTCATGGGATACAGCCTGTCCAAGCGCTTCATCTGGTGGCCGCACTTCTGGCTGGGGCTCAGCCTCGCCATCGCGCCGGTGGGCGGGTGGCTGGCGGTGACGGGGGCGTGGAGCGACCCGGCCTGGCTGCTGCTGAGCGTCACGCTCGCCGTCGCCACCTGGGTAGCCGGATTCGACATTTTCTACGCGCTGCCGGACCAGGCATTCGACCGGGCCAGCGGCCTCCGGAGCGCGGTCGTGCGGCTCGGCGAGGCGCGCGCCATCCTGCTCGCCAAGCTGCTGCACGGGATCACCATTCCGGCGCTCGCACTCTTCGGCTGGGGCGCCGGCCTCGGTGCCTGGTACTACGCCGGCGTCGCGGTGGCCGCCGGCATCCTCGCCTACGAGCACCGGCTGGTGCAGCCCGGCGACCTCTCCCGCCTCGACGCGGCCTTCTTCCGGATGAACGCCGTCATGTCGGTGACGGTGTTCGGCTTTGCCCTCCTCGACCGGCTCGCGTGAGCGCCGCATGACCGCGCCCCGCCCGCGCTTCGACAGCCTGCAGGCGTTCGTGGCTCACCTCGAGGCGCAGGGCGAACTGCTGCGGGTGACGGCCGAGGTGGACCCGAAGTTCGAGGTGTCGGAGATCACCCAGCGGATCATCCGGCAGGACGGCCCGGCGCTGCTCTTCGAGCGGGTGAGGGGCGCCGACTTTCCGCTCGCCATGAACCTGTACGGTTCTGCCCGTCGGATGGAGCTGGCGCTCGGCCGACACCCCGAGTCGATCGGGCGGGAATTGATCGAGACGTTCCAGCGGCTGAACCCGCCGTCCCTCGGGAAGTTCTGGGCCCTGCGGTCCACGCTCCTCAAGGCGCGATTCCTGCGCCCCCGCCTGGTGCGGAGCGCCCCGGTGCAGGAGGTCGTCGAGCCCCCCCGCCTCGGCCGGCTGCCGAATCTGTGGAGCTGGCCCCGGGACGGCGGCCCATTCATCACCTTCGGGCCGACCATCACCCACAATCCGGCCAACGGCGCGCGGAACTTCGGCCTCTACCGGCTGCAGGTGTTCGACGACGAGACCACCGGCATGCACTGGCAGAGCATGAAAGGCGGACGGGGGCACCACCACGAGGCGGAACGGCGCGGCGAGGGCCTCGAGGCGGCGGTCGTCCTCGGCGGCGATCCGCTGACGATGCTGTCGGCCATCCTCCCGCTCCCGGAGGACTTCGACGAACTGGGCCTCGCCGGTTTCCTCCGCGGCCGGGCGACCGAACTGGTGCGCGGACGGAGCGTGGGGCTCGCGGTGCCCGCCAACGCCGACTTCGTGCTGGAGGGGATCGTCCCCGCCGGCGAGCGCCGAATGGAGGGTCCCTTCGGCGACCACTACGGGCACTATTCCGAGGCGTCGCCCTTCCCGGTGTTCCACGTGAGGACCGTCACCCGCCGCCGGAACGCCATCTATCCGGGCGCCGTCGTCGGGAAGCCGCCGCAGGAGGACAAGTGGATCGGGCTCGCCGCGGGGGCCATGATCGGCCCGCTCATCCGCGTGGTGAACCCGAATATCGTCGACCTGTTTGCGAGCGACGACGCGGTGTTCCACAACCTGCTGACGGTGTCGGTCAAGGTGCGCCACCCGCTCGAGGCCTTCAAGACCGCCCTCAACCTCCTTGGCACGGGGCAGCTGGCGCTCACCAAGTGCGTCGTGATGGTGCGGGACGACGTGCCGGTGCACCACTTCGGGCGGACGCTCCGGGAGCTCTGGCATCGCTTCGACCCCCGCGATCGGATGCTCCTGCTTCCGATCGCCCCGCTCGACACCCTCGACTACACCTCCTTCGAGATGCACGTCGGGAGCAAGCTGATCCTCGACGCCACCGGCGACGCGGTGACCCCGGCGCCCCCACCCACGGCGATCGAGGATCCCGCGGCGTTCGACCGGCGCATCGGCCGGCACCGGGTCCTGGACGGCGGGTTCGTGGTGGTGCAGGTGTCGGGCGAGCCCCGCGCCGTGCTCGAGCGGTTGCTGCGCTGGGAGGGGCTGGGGCCGGTCAAGTTCGTGGCGGCGGTGAGCGACGACGTGGACCTCGACGACGAGGGCAGCATCGTATGGGGCATCTTCACCCGCTTCGACCCGGCGCGCGACCTCCTCTTCGAGCGGCAGGAGTTCGTCGGGGCCAAGCCGGTGTACGGCGGCCGCATCGCGATCGATGCCACCTGGAAGCCCGGCTACCCGCCGCCGGTCACGATGCCCGAGGACACCATCCGCCTGGTGGACCGCCGATGGGGAGAGTATTTCGGGGATCGGCTGGAACGCAGGGAACGGGGAAGGTGGTAGGTTCGGGGACTGAGGACTGAGGACTGAGGACTGAGGACTGAGGACTGGGGACTGAGAATGGCGAAGCGGCGCATTTCCGGCGGGAATCGGGACTCACGGCAACATTCAAAGCCGACCAGGGAACCTGCGGCGAGGCCACCGCGGACCCCGGCGCCGCCGAGGGCGCCTGTGCACCCGGTACGGTCGCCGACGCCGAACCGGAGGGGCCGGTGAGCCAGCGCCCGATCGTGATGGCCATCTCGGGCGCGTCGGGGGCGCCCTACGCCGTACGGCTGCTGGAGGTCCTGGCCGCGCGCAAGGTGCCGGTATGGCTCATCGTAACGCGCCACGGCCAGCGCCTGCTCGACGCGGAGTGCGGCATCGCCGACCTGGCCGCCTTGCGGGCCGCCACCGGCGGCGACTGGTCGAGTGTCACCACCTTTCCTGACGACGACCGCGGCGCCAAGCCCGCATCCGGCTCAGCCAAGTGGTCGGGGATGGTCATCTGTCCCTGCTCGATGGGCACCGTGTCAGCCATTGCGCACGGGTCGAGCCGCTCGCTCGTGGAGCGGGCCGCCGACGTGGCGCTCAAGGAACGGCGCCGACTGGTCGTGGTGCCGCGGGAAACGCCGCTTTCGCTGATCCACCTCCGGAACCTCACCGCGGTGACGGAGGCGGGCGGGATCGTCATCCCCGCTGCGCCGGGGTTCTACCACCGTCCCGCCGCCATCAGCGACCTGGTGGACTTCCTGGTGCAGCGAGTGCTCGACCAGCTCGGGCTCGAGATCGAGATTGCGCCGCGCTGGGGCGGCACCTGAATTCACCAAGACACGAAAACACGAAAGCACGAAACGACGAACGAACGCTCCATTCCCAGACGCACTGCGTTCGTGTTTCTCTGCTTTCGTGCTATCGTGAATGCTGTTCTCCAGGCGGGGATTGATGCGGATCGGAATCATCTCGGACACGCACGGACTGCTTCGGCCCGAGGTCTTCGAGGCATTCGCCGAGGTCGACCAGATCCTTCATGCCGGCGACATCGGCCCCGCCGACCTCCTCACCGAACTCGAGGCGATCGCCCCGGTGACCGCCGTCTACGGAAACACCGACGGCTGGGATCTCAAGACGCGACTCCCGCAGGTGGCGGAGTTCGAGCTCGAGGGGATCCGGATCGTGCTGACCCACGGAAACCAGTTCGGGAGCCCGACGCCGGAGGCGCTGAACGCCGCCTTTCCCGAGGCGGACGTGCTGATCTTCGGCCACACCCACCGACCGCTGCTCGTCACCGTGGACGTCACCGTGACGGTCATGAATCCCGGCGGGGCGGGCGCGCGACGGTTCGACCTCCCGCCGTCGGTCGGGATCATGGAGCTGGAGGCCGGACTCCCGCCGCGGGCGCGCCTGGTGCCCCTGCTCGCGGCGGGTGCTGAGTAGCCGCGCCTACTGTTCGGGGTCGGTCTCCGGCGCCCGGCTCGCCGGATTCATCCCGACGCCGACGATCTCGCCGTTGATGAGCGCCCAGCGGAGCATCACCGGTT